>NZ_JBHUYK010000002.1:0-479076 GCF_042668615.1 Nocardia sp. NPDC057272
GGCCTCGCGGTGGGTGACCGCGAGGCCGGGGCCGGGTTCGTTCTGATCAGCCCGCGGTCTTCTCCGAGCTGCGGATCTCGACGATCGGCAGGACCAGGGCGGCGGGTGCGCCCGCGGGCACGACCGGCTGGTTCGGGCGGACCGGGGCGATCTTGGTGTAGCCGGCGTTCTGGTCGGGGCGGGTGTCGAGTTCGCCCTTGTTCGGCCAGTAGGCGGCTGCGCGCTCGGCCTGGGCGGTGATGGTGAGCGACGGGTTCACGCCGAGGTTGGCCGACACCGCGGCGCCGTCGACGACGCTGAGCGTCGGGTAGCCGTACACGCGGTGGTAGGCGTCGATCACGCCGTGCTCACGGTCGGCGCCGATCGCCGCGCCGCCGAGGAAGTGCGCGGTCATCGGCACATTGAACACATCACCCCAGGTACCACCGGCGACGCCGCCGATCTTTTCCGCGACCCGGCGGGTCACGTCGTTGCCCGCTGGGATCCAGGTCGGGTTCGGTTGTCCGTGGCCCTGTTTGGAGGTCAGCTTGCGGCCGCCGAACAGGCCGCGCTTGGTGTAGGTGGTGATCGAGTTGTCCAGGTGCTGCATGACGAGGGAGATGATCGTGCGCTCGCTCCAGTTCTTCACACTCATGAAGCGCAGGAAGATCAGGGGATTGGACAGCACGAGGCCCAGGAACCGCAGCCACCGCGGCACCCGCCCGCCGCCGTCGACCATGAGGGTTTGCAGCATGCCCATCGAGTTCGAGCCCTTGCCGTAGCGCACCGGCTCGACGTGGGTGTCGGGGGTGGGGTGGATCGACGAGGTGATCGCGACGCCCTTGGTGAAGTCCTGGTCGGGCCCGAGCGTCTTGGTCGCGGCACCGACGATCGACTCGGAGTTCGTACGGGTGAGCAGGCCGAGCTTGTCCGACAGGTTCGGCAGCGCACCTTCGTCGCGCATCGCGTGCAGCAACTTCTGCGTGCCGAGCGTGCCCGCCGCGAGCACGACATGCTTGGCGGTCAAGGTCTTGGGCGCCTTGCGTACCCAGGCGCCGGTGCGCTCGGTGGCCACATCCCAGGTGCCGTCGGGCAGCGGCCGCAGCGATGACACCGTGGTCATCGGAATGACCTGTGCACCGGCCTGTTCCGCGAGGTAGAGGTAGTTCTTCACCAGGGTGTTCTTGGCGCCGAACTTGCAGCCGACCATGCAGTCGCCGCACTCCACGCAGCCGGTGCGCTCGGGGCCGACACCACCGAAGTAGGGGTCGGCCTCGGTCTTGCCGGGCGTACCGAAGAACACCCCGACGGGTGTCTGTACGAACGTCTCGCCCACACCCATGTCCTCGGCGACGGCCTTGAAGATCTCGTCGGCGGGAGTCATGTGGGGATTTGTCACCACACCGAGCATCTTCTTCGCTTGCTGGTAATAGGGGGTGAGCTCGCTGCGCCAGTCGGTGATCTCGCGCCACTGCGGGTCCTGGAAGAACGGCTCCGGCGGCACGTACAGGGTGTTGGCGTAGTTCAGCGAGCCACCGCCGACGCCGGCGCCGCCCAGGATCAGGACGTCGCGCAGCGGGTGGATGCGCTGGATGCCGTAGCAGCCGAGCTTGGGCGCCCACACGAATTTGCGCAGGTCCCAGCTGGTCTTGGGCAGTTCGTCATCGGCGAAGCGGCGACCGGCTTCGATGACGCCGACCTTGTAGCCCTTCTCCACCAGCCGCAGTGCGGTGACACTGCCACCGAAGCCGGAACCGACGATCAGAACGTCGAAATCGGTGGTGCGCTCGGGCATGGGGGAGCTCCTCGATCGGTGTCGACAGTGACGCGGGTAACGCTAATGGCGACAGCCAGAGCTGTCAACGTAGGCTCCGTGCCCACCTATGCTGGTCGGGTGGCCCGATACACCCGAGCGGAACTCGCCGACGTCAGCGGCGTGGCGTCGCGCACCATCCGCTATTACCACTCGCTCGGCGTGCTGCCGAAACCCGGCCGAGCGGGCAAGGAAGTCGTCTACACCGACGAGCACTTGGACCGGCTTCGCGACATCGTCGCCATGCAGGCACGCGGGCTGCGGCTGGACGCCATCCGCGAGGTATTCGACACCGAGCCGCAGGCGGGCGACTGGCGCACGCTGTTCGATCCACGGGCGGGACAGTCCATCGAATGCTCGTCCTACCTCGACGATGCCGAACTCGCCGCGATGCTGGGGGAGCGTGGCACCGATGTCCTCACCGAACTCGCCGCGGCGGGATATCTGGAACGACGCGGCCACCGGTGGTTCGTCGCGGACCGCACGATGCTCAAGGCCGCACTCGTCCTCTACGACGTGGGTTTCGACGTCACGCTCAGCGGGGTCTTGCGGACGCTGATCCAGTCGCGCATCGCCGATCTCGCCGACGAGGTGGTCGGTACGGTGCGCGACGCGGCGGGCACCGGTTACGGCGGTGAAGGGGTGGCCGTGGATCTGAGCCGCTTCCGCGACCGATTGCTGGCGACGGCCTGGGCGGTCGGCGGCGCGACCCTGGCCGCCGAGATCGAACGCGCCGCCGCCGAGGACGACACGGCTGGACGCCGGGATCCGGCCCGTGCCGCGAGTGGGCGATGATCGGACGATGAGCTCCGATCAGCTGGGTCCGCGCGCACTGGCCCGCGCGCAGACGATCGCCGACATCAAACGCATCGGCCGCGAGCATTTGGCCACGCAGGGCGCGGCGGCGTTGTCGTTGCGCGCGGTTGCCCGCGATCTGGGCGTGGTGTCGTCGGCGGTGTACCGGTATGTCCGCAGCCGCGACGAACTGCTGACCATGCTGGTGGTCGACGGCTACAACGCGCTGGGCGACGCGGTCGACGCGGCCCTGCTCGACGCACCCGACGACCCCGCGACCCGCTTCCGGGTCGCCGCGCGAGCGGTGCGGGAGTGGGCGTTGGCCGAACCCGCCTGGTACGGCCTGCTCTTCGGCACCCCCGTCCCGGGCTATGCCGCACCGGCCGCCGACACGGAAGCGCCGGGCGTGCGCGTGATCGCGATTCTGCTGAACATCGTCGACAGCGCCTTCCGGCGGGGCCAGCTCGACGGCCCCGTGCTCGACCCCGCGATCTCTCCGCGTACGGCCGCCGATTTCGCGACGATCCGCGAGCAGTTCGGCCTCGCCGCCCCCGATCGCGTGATCGCGTCCGCCCTCACCGCGTGGACCACGCTCTTCGGTGCCGTGAACTTCGACGTGTTCGACATGTACGGGCGCGACACCTTCGCTGACCGGGCGGAGATCTTCGACCTGAACATCGACCAGCTTCTGCATCTGCTGGGCTTCGTCGTGCCGCGCCCGGATCAAGTGGACCGGTCGGTACGGTAGCGAATTGAAGAGTTCCCGCGGTATGTGGGGAGAGGGAATGTGTGAACGGCGACATCGGCGTCGCCAACGAAGGAGAGTGCCCGAGTGAATTCTCGCGAGGAGATCTTGCGCCGAGTCCGTGACGGGCTGCTCGACCTGCCCGAGGACGAGCGTCGGGTACCCATGCGTCGATCCGCGGGCAGGCACGCGATCGTGGATCCGACCGAACGGGCCGAGGTGCTCGAACGGTTCGTCGACCGATTGCGCGAGCACGGTTCGCTGGTGCGCACCGTCGATGTCGCGGGCCTGCCCGCCGCGGTCGCCGACGTCCTCTACGGCATGAGCGTGCAGACAGTGCTCGCCGCGGTCGAGCCGGGCCCGGCGTGGCTGGATCACTGGGCCGGCGCACCGGGTCATCAGGTCGTGCACAGCGGTTCGGATTCGATCGAGTCCGGCGACGCGGTGGTTCGCGATGCGGTAGCGGGCGACGCGTCGACCGGTTCGCTGGCACTCGATGTCGATGGTGGACCCGCCGTCTCCGAGTCCGTACCCCAGGTCTGCGTCGTACGCGCCGATCGTGTCTTCGTGTCTCTGCCCGAAGCGCTGGACCATCTCGATCAACGTCGCCCACTGATCTGGCTCGGTGGTCCCGGTGATGTCGAGCTGGCTCGTCAGTTGGTGGTGCTGCTCGTCGAATAGGCGGGGAGAAAACGTTATCGCGTCCGGGTTGTGTGGGACTGACGGTCTCAGTTATTCTCGGGTAACGGTGTGACGGCGATAACAGGGCCGTGCGCGCCGGACGCGAACCGAGGAGGCACCGATGACGCTGACCGAATCGAGCCGTGGCGGACCCATCACCGAGGAGTACCGAGAGGCGCTGGCAACCCTGTCACAGGGGTCTGTCGACCGTCATTTCGATCCCTACCTCGATATCGACTGGGATTCGCCCGAGCTCGCCCTTGACCCGAACGACGTGCGGTGGGTCCTCTCGCCGGAGATCGACCCGCTCGGCGCTACGCAGTGGTACCGCGATCAACCGCTGGACCGGCGCATCGCGATCGGCAAATGGCGCACAGCCAATTCGATCAAGGTCGGCGCCGCCTTCGAGAGCATCCTGATCCGCGGAATGATGCAATACATCATGAAGCTGCCGAACGGGTCGCCCGAGTTCCGGTACTGCTTGCACGAGATGACCGAAGAGTGCAACCACATCCAGATGTTCCAGGAGCTGGTCAACCGCATCGACGTCGACGTGCCCGGCATGCGGCCGCTGTTTCGCGCGTTGTCGCCGCTGATCGGTGTGGCTGGCGGCTATGCCCACACGATCCTGTTCATCGGCATCCTCGGCGGCGAGGAACCGATCGATCACTACCAGAAGGCCGTGATCCGCGCGGGCGCGACGATGCCGCCGATGGTGTTGCGCACCATGGAGATCCATATCGCCGAGGAAGCGCGTCACATCTCCTTCGCCGGTGACTTCCTCACCGCGCACATCGGGCGGATGGGCAAGTTCAATCGCGGCGTCTGCTCGGTGGCCTTCCCGATCGCGATGCGCTGGCTGGCCAACGAGATCATGGCGCCGCCGCGGTCGTTCGAGCGCGAGTTCGACATTCCACGCGAGGTCATCGAGCAGGCGTTCTGGAAGTCGGAGCATTCCCAGCAGATCCTGTCGGGCTACTTCGGCGGTATGCGCAAACTGGCCAATGACCTCGGTCTGATGAACCCGACCGCGAAGTGGCTGTGGCGCAAGTTCGGTATCGACGGGCCGGCATCGCGCTACCGCAGCGAGCCGGAGCGAAGCGCGCGCCGCGTCGCGTGAGCGGATCCCGGCGGCGATTCAGTTGCCGGCGACCAGCTGGGTGATGATCTCGGTGAGCTGCTGATCGGGGTCGAGGTTCAGGCCGTGGCGGCGGGCGACGCCGTCGACCACGTGCCAGGCGTAGGAGGCGACTTCCTCGATGAGCTGATCCCTGGTGAGGGCGGGCTCGGGGTCGTTGGCCCAGCGGGTGACGGTGGCCTCGGTCATCGACACGATGGCGAAGGTCATCGTGTCGGCCGAGGCCTCGTCGGTCACGCCGACCACCCCGGCCAGACCGGTGACCAGAGCCCGGGTCGATCCCGCGATGGTGGCGATCAGGGCGCTCATCGCGTCAATATCGGGATCGGCCTCCGACGGCCCGGTCCGCAGGAACTCGTGTAATCGGGGATGGTCCTGGATCCAGGTGACTACGCCGCCGATCGTGCGCACCAGGATTTCGTGGATGGAGCCCTCGGCGATGTCGAGCGCGTCCTCGATATCGGCCACGAAACGGTCGGCGATCTCGCTCCTGATCCGGCGATCCAGCTCGTCGCGACCGGCGAACTGCCGGTAGACCACCGATTTCGCGAGCCCCGCGTGCTCAGCGATCTGGATGATCGGCACCTCGACACCGGCGGGCGCCTGTTCGATCAGCTCGACCGCGGCCAGCACGATCCGCTCCCGGCGGCTGTCGTTGTGCGGCTGCCATCGGGCTTGCCTGCCGCTCACGGCGCTGGAGGGGCGTGACGCTGTGCTCGACACCCGCCCGAGTGTAGAGCAAACGTTGACGCTTCAAACCCCTACCGGGGGACCGACACCGGATCGGTGCAACTGGCGAGTCCGTCGACGAGCGAGCACGGAGCGACGGGGCGCGTCGGCCGGTAGTCGGGGCCGACGCCACCCGCCGTGGTGATCGTCCGGTAGGCCGCGACCGCGTCGGTCGGTGTGCGGGTCAGCGTCGGGTCGGTGAGCACGTCGACGGTGTAGAGGCCGAAACGGGGTGTGTAGGAGCCCCATTCGTAGTTGTCGGTCAGGCTCCAGTAGTTGTAGCCCATCAGCGGGATGCCGTCGGCGACGGCGCGCTGCAGCCAGTAGACGGTGTCGCGGAGCGAATCCGCGCGGGTGTAGCCGTCGGCGCGTGGCCGGCCGTTCTCGGTGGGGATGCCGTTCTCGACGATGTAGAGCGGGCGGCCGGGGAACTTCCGGGCGTAGTGGTCGAGCGCGTAGTAGATGCCTTCGGGCTGCAGCGGAATCGTCCAGAGGCGGTCGGGATCGGGGACTTGCAACTGCGTGGGGGAGAGGCCGTAGTAATAGTCGATGCCGATGTAGTCCAGGCGCGCGGAGATCCGGTCGAGCAGGGGCCCGCTGACCGCGTCGTCGACGCCGGGGATGTAGGCGACGTTGCTGGTCACCTGTGCGCCGGGGTGTACGGCGTGGATGTAGTCGTAGATGCTGTTGTGGGCCTGGGTGATTCGTTCACCCATCGTCAGGACGTCGGCCGCGCCGATGCCGCCGTGGCGCAGATCGTTGACCAGATAGAACGTGGGCTCGTTGAAGGTCACCCACAGCGGATCGGCGCCGGCGTACCGGTCGACCACGCGGCGGGCGCTGGACAGCCAGTTCGCCACGATCTCGGGATCGCGCCAGCCGCCGCGGTCGGCCACCCAGCCCGGATACACCCAGTGGTCGAGGGTCAGCATCGGCCGCATTCCGGCCTCGGTGATCGCCGCGATGACGTCGTCGTAGAACGCGAGCGCCGCGTCGTCCCAGATTCCGGGCTGCGGTTGAACCCGGGCCCACTCGATACCGATGCGGTACACCCGCACACCGAGTTTCGCGGCAAGGTCGATGTCGGAGCGGTACCGAGCGCGAAAGTCCACCGAGTTCAGGTAGGGGTCGACCGTGCTCCCCGATTCGACATAGCGGCGCCAATTGCTGTCCGGCGCATCACCTTCGGCCTGAAAACCGGAAGCTGCCACGCCCCACAGGAATTCGGGTCCGAGGGGCGCCAAGTGGGCAGGTGTGGGTGGTCGAGCGAGAGCGGGGGAGGGGCCGGTCGCGAGCAGGGCCGAAGCGGCCACAGCGAATGTAGCGAGAATGCGTCGACCACTGGGGGAGGGCATGGCACTCCTGGCGGCTAGGGGAGGGGAGTGAGATCCAGTGTGCGACATCGAGGGGACTGTGCGGGGGAATTGAGGCGGAGCGGCGGGCCTGGAACTTGTCACAAGTACAACATGTAATTACGTAGATATGCGCATCTAAATATGTATTGCACTTGGCTCCCGAACACCCACTCAACCCACAACATGTCCGTACGAAACGACGAACTCACCAGCAAGGACGGGGGAGGGCCTCCGCTAAGTCGCCAGATCGACGGCTACGGCACGACCGGTGTCGAACCAGTACTCGTGCAGCCGCCGGATCTTCGCCCGTGAGGGCATACCGCGCAGGTGAAGCGCGCATTCGCCGAAGTCGACCAGCACGACGGTGTCGCACAGCAGAGCGCGCGCGGTGGCGAGTTCGGCCGGGTCGGTGATCTCCCTGGCAGTGCCGCTGTAGGTGCCGCCGGGCAGCTTCACGGTGACGTGTGGATCGGCGCGGACATTGAGCAGCCAGGCATTGACCGCGCCGGGCTGCTGAACCGTCACGTGCGGCGGCATCAATTGGACCAGGTATGCGCGATCACCGTCGCGGAAGATCCGGACGCATTTCGGGCGCGGATGACCGGTCTTGCGCCCCGTGGTGGTCAGAATTCCGTACCCGCGCGGTGTGCGGAGGCGGAAGAACGGCAGCATGCCCGCGCTGAGCAGCTTGCCGTCGCGAGGGCCGCGCACGAGCCGGCCGTGTTTGCTGATTTCGGCCTCCGCCGCGGTGCGCCGGGCGTCGTTTCGGGCCTCGTCCATGCCCCTATGGTCCGCTTGCGGCGATCGGTCGTCCAGCACGCCGAGTGAGTTGGCTCTCAGCACACCGTTGTGAGTGGGCGAACCGGGTTCGCTCGAGCCAGGATTCGGGGATGGTTTGGAATCCCTTGCCGGGCTTTGCGCGCGTGTTCGCGTCGCAGCCCTGGGTGATGCGTGGCGCCGGCGTCGTTCTGCCGACCGAGCGGCTGTTGCGCAGGCTCAGCGGCGGTCGGTGGGGTGTGCTCGATCTGGCCGGGCTCCCGTCGATCGAGATCACGGTGGTCGGGCGCAAGTCGGGACAGCCGCGCACCACCTCGCTGCTGTGTGTGCCCGACGGTGACGGCTTCTATCTGGTGGGCTCGAACTGGGGTAAGCCGGAGCATCCGGCTTGGTCGGCGAACCTGCGTGCGGCCCGCACGGCATCGGCGCGCTTCGACGGCAGCTCCGCGTTCCCGGTGTCGGTCACCGAGATCACCGGTGTCGAGCGTAAGCGGGTGTGGGACCAGGCCGTGGAGTTCTGGCCGGGCTATGAGATGGAGTTCCAGCGCTCGGGAGGTCGCGAGTTCCGCATCTTCCGGCTCGACCGGATCGCCTGATCAGGCGGGCATTGCCGGATCGCGAGGTTCTCGTAGACGAGAACCGCTGTGTTCGGGGCCCGCAGCTCCGCGATCGCGAACTGATACTTTGGCGAGAAGCGGAGTACGTGTCGTCTGCTGGGCGGCTGGACCTCCCAGCCGGGCAATCGGTGGTTCAGGAGGAGCCTTGGCGCGGGTCACCAGTCTGGATGTCGCCCGTGAAGCGGGAGTTTCGCAGACGACGGTGAGTTTCGTGCTCAACGGCAAGAACGAGTTCGGGATCTCGGAGACGACGCGACGGCTGGTCCTCGAGACCGCGCAGCGGCTCGGCTACGCACCCTCGGCAGTCGCACGTGCGTTGCGCAGCGGCCGCAGCCAGGTGGTGGTCTTCCTGCTGACAGACGCACCGGTGACGGAGCCGTTCGGGCGCTTCAAGCGCGAGGTCACGGCTGCTGTGCAGGCACAGGGCTTGACGTGCGTGTTCCTCGAGTTGAGCGGGCTCGCCGGTGGTGTGAGTGCTGTGTGTCAGCATCTGGACCCGGCGATCGTCGTCTCCACGACAGTTCTCGCCGAGGTCGATAAACAGGCGTTGGTGCGGTCGGGGGTGCCGGTTATCGATGGGGTGTTGGGTTCTGAGGACGCCTCGGTCGCCGGCCTCGATCAGCGCGAGATCGGACGAATGCAGGTGCGGCACTTGGCCGATCGTGGTCATCGAGTGATCGGGTTCGCCGCGGTCGACGCGCCACAGGATCAGCCGTTCTGCCTGCCGCGTCTGGAGGGCGCTCGCGAACAGTGCTTGCTGCTCGGGCTCGCGGAGCCGGTGGTGGCGAGGATGGACTATTCGCTGGACGGGGCGGTCGGCGCGTTGGTGCGCTGGGGCGGGAACGGGGTGTCGGCTGTGGCAGCTTTCAACGACGTTGTGGCGGTGGCGGTGCTGGGTGCGTGCCGGATGCGTGGTCTCGATGTTCCAGGCGATCTGGCGATCATCGGTGTCGACAACGATTCGGTCGGCAGGCTGACAGTGCCCACATTGACCACGATCGGTATCGATCTGACGGTCCCCGCCCAGAGTCTTGCCCGCGCCCTGGTCGATGTGGCGGAAGGGAACGCGGCCCGGTCGAGTGCGGTCGCCGCACAGGCTCTGACGGTGATTCACCGCGCGTCGTCCTGACCAGCGCTGTTGCGCATCGACTCAATGGTCGATTCTTCCTTCGAGTTCTTCGTTGCCTGCTAGTCTCACTTCACCTAATACGTATTAGATGGAGTCGCGCGGAGCTTGTGCCGGCTCTGCGTAGCCCGACAAATCTGACATCGAGGTGATCCAAACGATGCGCAACGTTGCACACCGTGCCTTTCTCCTTGCCGCGGCGGGGCTATTGCTGTCCCCGGCGGCCCTGTCGTCGGCAGCGCCGGTGGATCCTTCTCACCGGACTGATGCCCAATTCGTCGCGATAGGCGACTCGTATATCGACAGCGGCTCCTACGCGGGGTCGATCGTGGGTCCGTGCATTCAGGCAACCGACAGTGTCGCGCGACTCATCGCGGCGAAGATGCCGGAGACCAGCTTCGGCGACTGGGGCTGCGGTGGGGCCGAAACCTCCGATATCACGCAGGTTTCAGGGATGGGGCCGCAGGTGAACGGGTTGTCCGCTGCCACCGAGTTCGTCGCGCTGTCCATCGGCGGCAACGACGAGAACCTGTTCGTCTCCGTCATCAGCAACTGCTTCGTCGCCGCTACCTGTACGCAAGCCGTACGAGACCAGTCCGCGGCATCGCTCGCGAGACTTCCTGCACGACTGGACGCCGCGTACTCGGCGATCAGGGAACACGCACCCCATGCCGAGATCGCCGTGCTCGGTTATCTGAATATCGTGCCCGAGGACACCGTCGGCTGCTTTGTCGAGGCGATCGCGGGACCATCCGCACTTGCCTTCAACAAAGGTGCGCAAAAGGCGCTCAACAGCGCCGTCGCCGCGGCCGCAGACCGTGCAGGTTTCACCTTTGTCGATCCTGCCTCCGAGGGTGATCACTCGATCTGCGCCCCTGTCGGGCAACGATATGTGTCGTTCGTCGGAGTTGAGCCCGGAGAGGGAGGGACGTTCTTTCATCCCACTCGATTGGGCCGGGAGTACATGGCCGAGAAGGCGTATGCGGCGCTGACCGCCGACTGACGGCTGCGCGGCTCGCTCGGATTCAGAGGCCGAGTTTGGTGACGGCGTTGTCTTCGAGCGGGTTCGCGGTGCGGATATAGCCGTGGACGGTGCGGGGGTTGGCCCAGCGGCCCTGGCGCATGATCTCGCGGTCGCTGGCGCCGCCGAGGGCGGCCTGGGTGGCGAAGCCGGCGCGCAGGGAGTGCCCGGAGAACAGGTCGGGGTCGAGGCCCGCGCGGGCCGCGTAGCGCTTGACGAGTTCGGCGACGGCCCGGCCGGACAGCGCGGTGGCACCGATCGAGCCGTGCCGGTTGATGGTGGGGAACAGCGGGCGGTCCGTGTCGGTGCTGAGCCGGGTTCCGGTGAAGCCGTGGCAGCGGTGGATCGCGGTGTCGGCGGCGAGGTTGTTCGCCGTCCAGGATCGTGTGCCCTCGTCGCCGGCGTCGGCGTGGACTTCCAGCAGGCGGACCCAGTCGGCGAACGCGCAGATCGGGCAGGTGCGTGGGTGTTTGCCGCGAGGCAGGGCGATGCGCTGTTCGGCGACGCCGGTCGGGTCGGTCTTGGTTGTCGGCAGGTGCACGACGAGCAGCGGTTCGCCGGTGGTGTGGTCGGTGCGTACGTGCACGTCGCTGATGCGCAGGCCCGCCAGTTCGCTGCGGCGCAGCGCGCCGGCGAACCCGACCAGCAACGCCAGACCGTCTCGGCGGCGCGCGGGTTCGGTGGGCCAGGCGGGTGCGGGGAGTTCGGCGAGAAGCTGGTCGAGGGTGTGCAGCAACACCGGTCGTTTCCGGGTCGGCGGGGTGCGGCGGGTGCGGCGGATGCCGCGCAGGGTGAGTCGCACGACGTCGGAGCGGGTCGGTGAGGGGAGTCCGTTGGCGGCGTGGACTGCGGCGATGGCGGCGGACTTGCGATCCAGGGTGGCCGGGCTGAACGCCCACGTGCCGTTTTCTCGTCGGGCGTCGGCGGAGGCGGCCAGGTAGACGGCTACGTCGAGTGGGTCGGCGGGCAGGGCCTGTCGGTGTTCGGCCGCGCACCAGCCCGCCCAGGCGATCCAGTCGGTCCGGTAGGCGCGCAGGGTGTTCGCCGATTGGGACGCTTCGAGGTAGCGGCGCAGTGCGCCTGCCTGGGTGTCGTCGAAGCGTTCGCGAACCAGGCGTAGAGCTGCGGTGTCGACGAGGACGCTGCGCACTCCGCGGCGCAGCTCGGTGCGGACTTGCTCGGGAAGCACGACCGATGCGTCGCTCAAGCTCGCCACTCCTCCGCGTGAATCGCCTCTGCCGCCGATGGTTGCCGGCGTCGCAGCTTATGTCATCGGCGTGCGGTCACGGCATCTCTTCGAGTTCGGCGAGCTGGGTGTGGATGAAGGCCGCGAGGCGGTGGCGGGCAGCGCCGGTGAGGAAGCTGGTGTCGCCCAGGCGCGGGAAGTGGTCGTCGACTGCTCCGGTCGGCGCCGCGGCCGTGTCAGGAGCTTCGCTGACCAGTTCGAGACGGGCCGGATGCTGTTGGGGCAGAGGAACATTCGGTTCGTACGGCTCTGAGGTTACTGCTCCGGTACGCACCATGGTCGAATCCTAACGTTTTGATTACGGCGGCTGCCAACATGACGTGGCATGTAGTGATTACCGCCACGTTTTGTTCCATATAGTTCATGACACCCGGCCCGGGCCTGCTCGAGCCGACATCATGGACCGATGCAGGTGGTCATCGCCGACACGGAAATCCGGTTCGCCGACTACCCTTTCGCGGGCGCGTCGGTGTATCCCGACGGTGTGATCGCGGCATCCGCGATCAGCGAAGCCGATCCGGGCGCGACACCTCCACACGTGCGTACCGCTGCCGGTGAGACGTTGTTCGTGCGCGCCGAGCACCGCCTCGCGCTCGACGATTTCTGCCGACGCAACGTGATTGCGGTGCGTCGACGTCTCGATATCTGGGCTGATCTGCTCGAGCCGTTCCTCGACACCTGGTTCGATGCCGAGGACCAGCAGGCGACCGAAGCGCGGTTGCACGGGGTGGGACTGGAGTCGACGGAGATCGCCGAGATCCGCGGGCGCGTCGAACGGGCCATGATGTCCTACAACTTCGACAGCATGCTGTGGGAGTGGGTCTATCTGGGCCTGTACGACCTGTTGTCCGCGGCGAACGGCGTTCTCGTGCGACCTGAATCGCAGGCGACGCTGGGGGATCCGGTAGAGCTGTACCACTGGGCGATGGGCATCGCCGGGCGAGCCCAATCCACCTGAACGGCAAGAGTTTCCGGATCACGAGGCGCGTGCTTGCTGATCCGGGCGCGCGGTTGCCGCGACATATCCAGCCACCGGACTCAACCGCAACACCGAGGGCATGCGGCGGGTCAGCGCGGGCGGGCCGGTGAAGGTGATCCGCCCGGTGCTTTGCGCGTGGGTGAGCGGCATGCGCCCCAACCACACCTCGTAGAGTCCGGCGACATCCGCGCTGATCGTGACGTCGACGGGATAGCCGGGATCGGTCTCACACACCGAGGGCACCGCGCCTTCGACCACGATCCAGAAGCGACGAACGTCGTCGGTGAACCGGACGTGCAGCACCTGCCGTCGCCCCGGCAGCATGGAGGTGTCGACGCGGGTGTGCATCCACCACACGAGCAAGGCGGCGTCGAGTTCTTCCTCCTGTGGCGCGCCGAAGGTCCAGCGTGCGCCCCATTCGCCGAGGCCGAACAGGATGGGCTCGAGCTGGCTGCCCGCTTCGGTGAGCAGGTGTTCGGTGCCGAGTTTCTCGATGAGTCCGGCGCGTTCGAACTGGCGCAGCCGTTTGGCGAGCAGGCTGCGCGACAGACCCGGTAGTCCGCGGGCGAGGTCGTTGAAGCGGGTGGTGCCGAGGAACAGGTCGCGCAGGATGAGCAACGACCACCGTTCGCCGAGCACGTCGAGAGCGCGCGAGATCGGGCAGTACTGGCCGTAGCCTGCGGTCGTGATGGTCATGGGCACCTCAGCGGTCGGCAATTGCTCCTCCGTCACACCGACGGGGTCCAGTTTCTGGACCGGGAGAGTCCACTTTCTGGACTATCTGGTTATCGCGGCGCTTCCTACCTTCGAAACATGACTTCCACAATTTCTGACACCACGTCCAGCACCGACCGGGTTTCGGTTGCCCGCGAGATCGGTGAAACCTTGCGTCTCGAGGTCCCTGAGCGGGACCGCACCGGCGAAATCTCGGTCGCCGCGTTCGATCGATTGCGGGCGAGCGGTCTGTCCGCGGCGCTCGTGCCGGTTGAGTTCGGCGGTGGGGGCGCCTCCCATCGGGAGATGGGGGAGATCCTGCGTGAACTCGGCAGGCACGATCCGTCGACGGCGGTCGCGTTCGCGATGCATTCGCACCTGGTGGCTGCGCAGGTGTGGCGGCACAACCATGGGGTGGACGCTTCGGCGGTGTTCGCGAAGGTGGCGGGCGGGGCGATTCTGGTCAGCACCGGTGCCTCGGATTGGGTCGATTCCAACGGCCAAGCCGTGCGCGTCGAGGGTGGGTACCGCGTGAGTGCGCGGAAGGCGCCCGCGAGTGGGTGTGAGGTGGGGGACGTGCTCGTCACCAGTGTCCGCTGCGACGGTGAGGTGCTGCATTTCGCGATCCCGTTGGCCGCCGAGGGCGTGAGCATCGACAAGACCTGGGATTCGTTCGGTTTGCGGGCGAGCGGGTCGCACACGGTCGTGCTCGATGAGGTGTTCGTGCCCGATGCCGCGATCTCGATGACCCGCCCGGCGGGTCCGTGGCCGCCGGTGCTGAATGTGGTGATCGGCGCGGCTCTTCCCTTGGTGCTGGCCGCCTATCTCGGTGTCGCGGACGCGGCTGTCGAGCTCACCGCGCGTCTGCTGGAAGGCCGTTCCGACGCCCACACCGTCCAGTCGGCCGGCGAAATGCTCAACGCCTACACCACCGCCGAGGACCTCGTGGCCGCCATGTTCACCGCTTCGGAGAACCTGAGTTTCCCCAACACCGACGCCTACGCCGCCCGCACCCTCAGCCGCAAAACCGTGGCGGCCGACGCGCTCATCACCACTGTCCGCCTGGCGATCGAAACCACCGGCGGCGCAGGCTATTCCCGTGCCTGCGACCTCGAACGCCTCTACCGCGACATCCACGGCTGCCAATTCCACCCGCTGCCTCGCGCCAAGCAGACCCGCTTCAGCGGCCGAGTTCTGTTGGGGCACAGTCCACTCGACTGAGCGGCAAGGGGTCATCCACGCCGGGTGACCCCTTGCCTACTGGTACAGGTGGGCGGTGACGGTCGGGTCGTTGGCCAAGACGAAGTCGACGACATCCCAGAACTCCGGGAGGCGGGGGTGGGCCAAGCCGTCCGCGCGCGAGAGCACCACTCCGTGGACGTCGTCGGCGGATCCGTCCAGACAGGCCTGAACCAGGGTCGCCGCCGGGTACGGATTGTTCTGGACCGGGCCGACACGGCAACCGAAAGTCACATGATCGTCAGCGGATTCGGTGTCCCAGGTTCCCAGGATGACGTCGATCCAGGTGTCATGGGCTTGGTCGGTGTGGTGGTAGCTGTTGGCGAAGTACGCCGCGTAGGCGATTCCGTCGCGGGTGACCATGTTCCAGGTGCGCTCGATCGGCTCTTCGCAGCAGGGGCATTCGTACCGGGCGAACTGTCGTTCATCCAGATCCGCCGCGAGCTCGGTCGGATTCATGTCAGACCGCAGATCACCACGACCGGACGCCACTCCAGCATCCGGACCTCGGGTGTGTCGGCGAATTCTGTCGCCCTGACCCTCAATCGATCTTGGTTCACCGCCACATGATCCGCTACAGCGGTGAAAATCTCCTACTCGAGCGAACTTTCACGTGGTTCAATCACCGGGTGATGTCGTGACGACATCTGTTCCAACCCCACGGGCGGTTCCGGAACGGAAGGACGACCATGATCGACAACGACCCGTCTGCGGGGACCGGAGGGTTCGGCGAGATCCTCGTCAGCTCGCGCTCCCTGCACGAGTACCGGGCGATGTTCGCGCTCACCGACGACGATCTCGAGCGCCGAATTCTGGACTGCCCGGGCGGTGCGGCCGGATTCGCCGCCGAGGTCAGCCGACGCGGCGGTGATGTAACCGCCTGCGACGTAGCCTATTTCGACGGTGGTATCGACCGGGTGGCCGCGACTGCGGTCGCCGAAGCCGACCGCGGCAACAGATACGTCCGCGAGCACGCCGACGCCTACCGATGGACCTTCTTCGCCGACCCCGACGAACACCACCGTGCCCGCCGCGAGTCAGCAGAACACTTCGCCACCCACACCCGCACCTCGCCCCACCGCTACATCCCAGGCCGCCTGCCCACACTCCCGTTCGCCGACAACACCTTCGACCTTGCCCTGAGCTCCCATCTTCTCTTCAGCTACGCCGACGACCTCGACTACACCTTCCACCACCGATCCACCATCGAACTCGCACGCGTCGCCACCACCGAGATCCGCCTGTTTCCCTTGACGCCCATCGGTTCGTCGGAGCGGTACCCGCAGCTCGACCAGTTGCTCGCCGATCTGTCCGAATCGGGTATCAGCAGCCGGATCGCGGAGGTCGACTACGAATTTCAGGCGGGCGCCAACGAGATGCTGGTCTGCCAGGTGCCGAGGTAGTCGGCGGGCTCGTCGACGACTGCGGAGTCATCGCTGTGTTGTGATGGCTTGCAGGACCGTGCCGAACAGGTCTGCGGGCACGACGCCTGGTTCGGTGAATTCCTCGATCGACAGCCCGCTGTTGAGTGCCAGCACCAGGACCGCGGTAGTGGCGGGGTCGACCTCGGTTCCGAGGTCCAGTCGCTGGACCGCCGCCGCGATCGCGGCGCGGACGGTACGGCGGTGCTGCACGAATCGCTCGCGCACCGACTCGTCTCGGAGAGCGCGCAGCCAGTATTCGGTGAACAGCAGTTGCCAGTCGCGGTTGTCGAGCATGCCCTGCATCAGCAGATCGCCGATCGCTGTGATCGTGGGTCGGGTGGCGGCGGCGTCGGCCAGCGCGGTGACCGCCTCGATCCGTCGACTGATCTGCTGGTCGAGCAGCGCGAAGAACAAGTCGTCTTTGGAACCGAAGTTGGAGTAGACGGCGCCTTTGGTGAATCCGGCGACGTCGGCGATCGCGTCGATCGTGGTGCCGACGAACCCTTTGCCTGCGAACTCGGACAGGGCCGCGGCCAGGACTCTCTCCCGTACTTCAGCGCGCGGGGTGCGGATTCGGGGGTTGACTGTGGTCACCACGCTGACGATACTCGCCAGTATCCAAATTTCAATACCCGCCAGTATCGAAGGGTTCTGATGTCGCACTATTCGCTCGTCATCCGCAACGGCACCGTGTTCGACGGTGCGGGGTCGGCACCCGTTCGCACTGATATCGGCGTGCGTGAAGGCAAGATCGTCGCGCTCGGGACCATCGAGTCGGGGACCGCCGAGCGTGAGATCGATGCCACCGGCAAATGGGTGATCCCCGGCATGCTCGATGTACACACCCACTACGACGCCGAGGTCCTGGGATCGCCGGGCCTGGGTGAGAGCGTGCGACACGGGGTCACCTCGGTCGTGCTCGGCAATTGCTCGCTCTCGACTGTCTACGCCGACGCCGACGACTGCGCCGACCTGTTCGCCCGCGTCGAGGCGTTGCCCTGGGACGCGGTGCATTCCGCGGTCAAGGAGCACAAGACCTGGACCGATCCCCAGTCCTACGTCGATGCCATCAACGCGCTGCCGCTCGGTTGCAATGTCGCCGGATTTCTCGGGCACTCCGATATCCGTGCCGCGGTCATGGGTTTGGATCGCGCGACTTCCCCCGGTGTCGTACCCACCGACGCCGAGCTGGCATGGATGAAAGCAATGCTGACCGCCGCCCTCGATGCCGGATTCGTCGGTCTTTCCACGATCCGCAGCTCGTTCTCCAAGCTGGAGGGGACCCGATGGCCCGCACGGTTGCTGCCCTCGACCTATGCCAGCTGGCGCGAATTCGGTGCGCTCAACGCGCTGCTGCGCGCGCGTGGCCGAATCCATCAGAGCACACCCAATCTCGCCAAACGCTCGGAGATGGCACGCTACTTCGCCCAGAGCATGGGCCGAAAGCGCAAGCCGCTCAAGACCACCATCATCAGCGCCGCCGACGTCAAGGCCGACCGCACCGTGGTGCGCATGGCGATCGCCGCGGCGAAGATCGTCAACAAACTCGGCGGTGACGGGTTCCGCTGGCAGCACCTACCGGTCCCGTTCGAGGTCTACGCCGACGGTATCGACGTGGTCGTGTTCGAGGAATTCGGTGCCGGTGCAGCGGCTTTGAACATTCGTGATGTCATCGCCCGCGGCGAACTGCTGGACGATGAAACCTTCCGAGAGCGCTTCCGCAAGGAGATGACGGCGAGCGGCTTCAAGGTGTGGCATCGCGACCTGCACGATGCCGAGATCGTGGCCTGCCCCGACGTCTCGGTAGTGGGAAAGTCGTTCGGCTCGGTCGCGGTCGAGCAGGGCCTCTCCCCGGTCGACGCGCTGCTGGATCTGGCGGTGGCGTACGGCACGGACCTGCGCTGGCGCACCACCATCGCCAATGACCGCGACGACGTTCTCGATCGACTCCAGCAATCGGCCCAAGTGCAGGTCGGGTTCGCCGATTCCGGCGCCCACCTGCGCAATATGGCCTTCTACAACTTCGGGGTCCGGATGCTCGAGCGGGTACACACCCGCAAATTCATGCCCCTCGAGACCGCGGTGCATCGCCTCACCGGCGAGTTGGCCGACTGGTACGGGCTCGACGCCGGACACCTCGACCTCGGGTCGCGCGCTGATATCGCGATCATCGACCCTGCCGGCTTCGACGGTTCCAGTGCCGCCTACGCCGAATCGCCCATGCCCGGCCTCGACGGGGTCGACCGCATGGTCAACCGCAACGACGGCGCCGTCGCGGCCACGATCGTGGCCGGACACGTGCTCTACGAATACGGTGTTTTCGCCGAAGGATTCGGCACCACAGTGCACGCCGGGCAATTCCTGCCAGCCGAGTCGTAGCCCAAGCCCGGCCGCCTCTCCACCGAATGAGCCGCAACCAGCGCTGTTACTCGACGGCCACCATGTACGTGCCCATCATTCGTGCTTCAGCGCAGCGGCTCGTCCGGGTACCCGTTTCGCTGATTGTGGTGCTCCAGCAGCTTCGACAGCAGGCCGGTCAACTGCTGCCGTTCCGCGGGGGAGAGTGGGTCGAGGAGTTCTTCTTGGCTGTGGGCGAGTTGCTTTTCCAGGCGGCGGAGTTGGCGTTTGCCCGGGGTGGTGAGGGTGATGACGTTGCGGCGGCGGTCGGTGGGGTCGGGGGTGCGGTCGACGAGGTGGTGTTCGGCGAGTTCGTTGATGGTGGCGACCATGTCGCTGACGTGGATGCCGCTGCGGCGACCGAGGGTGGCTTGGCTGGCTGGGCCGAATTCGTCGAGGGTGGCCAGGATCCGGTAGTGGTAACCGCGGGCGTCGGCGGCCGCGAAACCATCGCTGACCAGCCGGTGGGCGTGGTTCGCTGTTTGGGTGAGTAGCCAGGTGGGCAGATTCTTCCACCTGGCTGGGGACGGCTCGGGTGGGTGTTCCATGTGACAACTCTAACAAATCGTTTGTGCGACCAACGATCGCGATATCGTTGGTCGCACAAACATTAGTCACCCAAACATTGGGCAGACGAAGGAGTTGAGAGCATGATCGAGCCGTTCCGCGTCGACATCCCCCAGGCCGATATCGACGACCTCAACGACCGCCTCGCCCGCACCCGCTGGCCCAACGAGCTCGCTGACGCCGGCTGGGACTACGGCTTCCCGCTGGCGCGGCTGAAGGAGCTCGCCGAATACTGGCGCACCGGCTACGACTGGCGAGCGCATGAGGCTAAACTCAACGAACTCGCGCACTTCACCACCGAAATCGACGGCCAGAACCTCCATTTCGTCCATGTCCGCTCGCCGAAGCCGGACGCGCTCGCCCTGATCCTCACCCACGGCTGGCCCGGCTCGTTCCTGGAATTCCTCGACGTGATCGAACCGCTGTCGCGCGACTTCCACCTGGTGATCCCGTCCATTCCGGGCTACGGCTTCTCCGGGCCGACTTACGAGCGCGGCTGGGACATCGTCCGAGTGGCACGCGCGTGGGCCGAGTTGATGCGCCGGCTGGGCTACGCGCGTTACGGCGCCCAAGGGGGTGACTTCGGCTCGGGCATTTCCCAGTCACTCGCAGCGGTGGCACCGGGCAACGTTGTCGGCGTCCACGTCAACTACCTGCCGACCCGGCCGAACCCGGACGTCGAACTCTCCGACGCCGACGAAGCACGACTCGACAAGATCAAACACTTGATGGCGAATCGACCGCCCTACCAGGCGCTCCAGGCCGTCACCCCGCAGACCATCGGCTACGCGCTCACCGACTCGCCCGTCGGCCAGCTCGCCTGGATCGCCGAACGTTTCGCGCAATGGACAGACCCACGCTCACCGATCAGCGACGACCGGATGCTCACCGACGTCTCCCTGTACTGGCTCACCGCCACCGCGGCGTCCTCGGCACGCCTGCACCGGGAATCGGCTCGGGGGAGCGAGCCGTGCCCGGTGCCTCTCGGCGTCGCCGTCTTCGCCCATGACATCACCCAGTCGGTGCGCCCGCTGGCCGAGCAGCTCTACGACATCAGGCACTGGTCGGAATTCGACCGGGGCGGTCACTTCGCCGCGATGGAGGTTCCCGACCTGCTCGCCGCCGATATCCGGGAGTTCTTCCTGAGCAGCATCAAGGAGGGCTGACCTCGCTCAGCGGCTGTCGCGCGGTGTGGGCCGCCAGAACACACCGAGCAGCAGCGTCGCAGAGACGACGCCGAGCACAACCGAGATCGTTAGCGGCGCTGCGCCGTCCATCGCGATGCCGGCCAGATGATCAACCGACCAGCGACCCGGCCCGAGAGTGGCGACGGCGACGGCCATCGCGGCGAGGACAGCGGTGTACTCCCAGCCCTGGCCGGGCCGGAAGATGAAGAACCCGTTGCCCCGGTGTGCGGTGACCAAGGCGACCGTCATGGTCGAAACGACCGCAGCTGCGGCGAAAGGAGTGAGCAGCCCGACGAGGAGCAGCAGGCCGGCCGCGATCTCGGTCACCGTGGCGAGCACCGCGTGCACCATCCCCGGACGAAGACCCATCGAGGCGAACCAGCCCGCCGTGCCGGTGAGCTTGCCGTCACCCCAGGCGTGATTGATGCCGTGAGCGAGGACCACGGCACCGAGGGTGAGCCGGAGAACAAGGGCCGCGGCGTCGACGGAATTCATGCCGCCTGCTTCTTCGCGACACGCACCGCGGGTTCCCGCACAGCTGGTTGCCACCCGGGCGGGGCGAAGACGTAGCCGAGCCGGTCACGCCAGCGGCTCGCACGGCGAACGTCGCGGACGATGTTGGCGTACTCGTGATACTGCAGGCGTAGCACGTTGTAGGTGCCGACCGGGGTGGTGAGACCGTAAGTGGGAGTGTGCAGTTCCGCCTGGAAGGTGCCGAACATGCGGTCCCAGATGATCAGGATGCCGCCGTAGTTGCGGTCCAGGTATTCCGGGTCGCTGCCGTGATGGACGCGATGGTGGGACGGGGTGTTGAACACGAATTCGAGCGGGCGCCACATCTTGTCGATTGTCTCGGTGTGGGTGAAGAACTGGTAGATCAGGTTGAAGGCGAAGGCCACATAGATCGTCCACGGTGCGAAGCCCAGCAGGGGTAGCGGCGCCCAGAAGATGGCCTCCGACCAGGGGTTCCACTTCTGTCGCAGCGCGGTGCCGAGGTTGAAGTACTCACTCGAGTGATGCGCCTGATGCGCGGCCCAGCCGATGCGGACACGGTGGGAGAACCGGTGATTGCAGTACCAGGCGATATCGACGACCACCATCAACAACGGCCAGTACCACCAGGAGCCGGTGGGCAACTTCCACGGCGCCAGCTCGGCATAGAGGATCACGAACACGAACAGCGTGGCCAGCTTGAACAGTGCCATCGCGCCCATCGCACCGAAACCCATCGTGATGCTGGTACGCGAGTCGATGGGCGAGTAGGCCCGCGGTGTGTCCTCGGCGTCCGCGTGGCGCAGACTCAGCGCTTCGATAGCGATGAAGACGAGGAAGAACGGAACTGCGTAGATCAAAGGGTTGTTGATGTGGTCCCAAAACGCGGACAGCAAGCCGACTCCTCTTATTGACGTATGAGTAATTTACAAAATAGTAAATTCACTGTCAACGTCTGTCCAGCGGTCGCCTCGCCACTGCTGTCCGGAGCTAGAGCTCGACCGGATCCCCGACGCGAAGACGGTGATACACGCCCTCGCCGGGCAGAATCGCGCTCATCTGATCGGTCAGCGTCAGGCCCACATCGTTGAGGTCGCCGTCGTGGATCGGGACGATCACCCGCGGGCGCAGCGCGGCGACGTAGTCGACGGCGTCGGCGAACCGCATCCACGGTCCGCTCACCGGCAGGAACAACACCTCGATATCGATGCCGTCGGGCAGCGCCGGGAACGCGTCACCGGGATGGAGCATGCGTCCGTCGATCACGTAGGCGAGGTTCACCGGCGAGGGCAGTGTGTCGTGCACCTCGGCGTGCACGCCGGCGATCACCTCGACAGCCATCCCCGCAGCCTCGAAAGCGCGACTGTCTGTCACGACGTCGATCTGGTCGGCCGAAGTTCCGGCCGCGGCCAGACCGTCGGCGACATCCCTGGGAGCCCAGACGCGACTGCGCGGGTCGGCGGCCAGGGCTGACGCCACCAGCGCGGTATTCACGTGGTCAGGGTGGTCGTGTGTGATCAGGAATGCGGCGACATCGTCGAAGGCGGCGGCGGGGGCGAGCACCCCGGGGTCGATGACCAGCGACAGGCCGTCACGTTCGAGTCGTAGAGCGGAGTGTCCGAAGGAAGTGACCGCGATCTGTGGCATGCGCTTCTCCTGATCTGTCGGTGATCGTAGGAAGAACTTCTGTCCGCGGCAGTCGCTGCGCTGTGGCTACCCGCTCGTGCTTCCCTTCGCCGGGCCCGCTCCCGGCGATATTACCTCGAAGTAATATCGCCGCGGCGTAGCGCGCCTTGCCTGTCGGGCGGCGAAGATCCAGGCGAAAACATGACACCCGTTGTCAAGGTTGTGGTCGAGGATGGGAATCGCCGATCGACACATCGCCCCACAGATAAGGGATCGCCTTGCGTGAAACTCCAGAAGACCTCGCAGCGCTTCAGGCGCTTCTCGACGCCTCGCTCACCAGCGCCACATCACACTTGCGATCGATCATCGACGCCGAGAACACAATGACCGCAGCCGAACTCACCCAGACTCTCACCGGTATGTGCACCCTCGCGCTGTCCACCGTGACGGCGAAGGGTGAACCGCGGATCAGCGCGGTAGACGGGCATTTCCTGCACGGACAATGGCACTTCGGCACGGCGCGCACTGCCGCGAAGGCGCGCCACCTCGCGGCCAGGCCCGCAGCCAGCGTCGCGCACTTGCGCGGTGAGAACTTGGGCGTGTTCACCCACGGCACGGTCGAGATCCTCAACCCGCTGGACGGCGCGCCCGGCGCGGGCTGGCCGGAGCTGCTGGCGTACTTCCAGGACTTCTACGGCGGCGACGCCTTCGACTGGGACAACGAGGTGGTCTACTACCGCCTGCGTCCACACTGGATGACGGTCTACGCGCCCGATGTCGCGAGGCTCGCTCCCTGATCGTCTGTGCACGGCCGAAAACTCGCGCTTGCGTTATACGTATACATCTACTTATAGTGAGAGCACGCAATGTACGTATACATCTACGTACAACCTTCGTAGCCTAGGAGTGCAGATGCCTACTTTCCAGACGCCGCAGCCGGTCGCCGTCGCCGTCGACGTGCCCTGTGGTGACGTCACCGTGGTCGCCTCCGATCGCGCCGACACTGTTGTCGAGGTCCGCCCGGTCGACACCTCCAGCAAGGCCGATGTCCGTGCCGCCGAACAGATTCGGGTCGAGTTCGCCGGCGGCAAGCTCACGGTCGAGGCTCCGAAGAAGTGGAAGTCCTTCACCCCGTTCGGTGGCAACCCGTCGGTCTCGGTGACCATCGAGGTGCCGAGCGGCTCCGCACTCGATGCGACTCTCGCGATGGGTCGACTGGTGAGCGTCGGCGAATTCGACCAGTGCGATCTCGAAGTGTCCGCCGGTGACATCGTGGTCGAGCGCCCGAGCGGTTCGGTCAGCGCGAAGACCGCCAAGGGCAACATCCGCGTCGACGAGGCCGCGCGGGGGGTGCTGCGACTGGAGACCTCGATGGGCGACCTCGAGGTCGGCATCCGGCCGGGCAGTGCGGCGCGGCTGGAGGTCAATGCGCTGCACGGCAGTGTGCAGAACCGGATGGAACCCGTCGACCAGTCGAAGACGAGCGGGGAGGCCGTTCAGGTTTTCGCGCGCAACCTCTACGGCAACGTCATCGTCGGCCACGGAACCCTCGTATAGACCGAGGGTTTCGACGCTGGTGTGCCCGAAGCCGTTCGCGTGCCACCTCGCCGTCCTTGCAGCGCCCGCATCCCCGATCGGTGGGGGTGGGTCATCGGGTGAATGCGCCCGCGCCTGCTGCGAGGGTGGCGCTGGTGGCCGCGAGGTCGGGCAGGTGGGGATCGCGTGGGCTGCGTAACAGGACCAGGTGGTGGTAGATCGGTGCGGTCGCGGCGATCAGGAGGGCTCGTGCGTCGACGCCGGATGCCAGCTCGCCGCGCCGGATTGCGCGCTCGACGATGACCTCGGACTGGGTGTAGCGGTCATCCCAGAGGCGCCGCAGTGCTCGGGCCGCTTCCTCGGATCGGAACGAGGCGGCGATCAGCGCCATCGCGAGTGAGGGCTCCGCGGTGAACGAATCCTGGATCTCGTGGTTGAGCGCGGCGAGGTCACCGCGCAGGGAGCCGGTGTCGCGGGGGTGCCACTCCTGGCCGCTCGCCGCGTCGAAGAGGTCGGCGAGCAGGCCTCCGACGTCTTGCCAGCGGCGATACACCGTCGCGCGGTGCACGCCCGCGCGAGCCGCGACCGCGTCCATGCTCAGTGCGTCGTAACCGTGTTCGGCCAGCTCGGCGGTGACGGCGTCGAGCACCTGGGTTCGGATGCGCGCGGTGCGGCCACCCGGGCGGGGACGCGTCGGGGGAGCGGGCTCGGAAGCATTCGATGCGGATCTCATTGTCGGCAAACCGATCGCTTGACGGGACAGTGCTACCGTCGTAGCTTAGTGCGACAGATGTCGTATTAGGAAGCTCTGGGTGTTCGACGTCCACCGCCACCGGATAGCCCACGCGCCGAAGGAGTTCCGCTGTGCCGCACGATCGCACGCCTGTTCCCGCCGACCCGACCGTGCTGCACCCCATGCCCGAGCAGCCCCGGGTTGTGCTGTTGAAGCCGCTGATCACCTCACCGCTCATCGAGGTCGGCGAGTACTCCTACTACGACGATCCCGACGACCCGACCGCCTTCGAAACCCGCAACGTCCTCTACCACTACGGTCCGGAGAAACTGATCATCGGGAAGTTCTGCGCCCTGGGCACCGGAACGCGGTTCATCATGAACGGCGCCAACCACCGCATGGACGGCCCGTCGACTTTCCCGTTCCCCACCATGGGCGGCTCCTGGTCGGACCACTTCGACCTGCTCACCGGCCTGCCGGGCCGAGGCGACACCGTCGTGGGCAACGACGTCTGGTTCGGCAACGGCGCGACGGTGATGCCCGGCGTGCGGATCGGCCACGGCGCCATCATCAGCACCGGCTCCGTCGTCACCGGCGATGTCCCCGACTACGGCATCGTCGGCGGAAATCCCGCCCGCCTCATCCGAACCCGCTTCGACGACCGCGACATCGCCCGTCTGCTGGCAGTCGCGTGGTGGGACTGGCCGGCCGAGCACATCACCGCACACGTGCCGGCGATCATGTCCGGCAGCATCGACGACCTCGAAGCCGCCGCCGAATCCTCGAAGTGAGTGAAATGCCCTCTCGCCCAGCCGATATCGCGATGATCGGCATCCCCATCGTCAGCCACGTCCTGCCGAGCCTGGAGCTGATCCGTGAGCTGGTGACTCGCGGCCACCGCGTCACCTACGCCAACGACCCGGCCGTCGCGGACCTGATCACCGAAGCCGGCGCCGAGCTGATCGCGTGCACCTCGATGCTGCCGGTGGCCGACAACACCTGGCCCGAAGACCCTGTCGCGGTGATGAACCTGTTCCTCGACAATGCCCAGCTCGCGCTGCCTCAGCTGCACGCGGCCTACGACCACGACCCCGCGGATCTCTATCTCTACGACATCGGCGCCTACGCCGGACGCGCCCTCGCTGAAACTCAGGGCCGCCGCGTGATCCAGCTCTCGCCCACTTTCGTGGCGTGGAAGGGCTACGAACACGAAGTCGCGGCACCGTTGCGGCAGCTGCAAGGCGCCGACGCCTACCAGGCGAGGTTCGCGCGCTGGCTCGCCGACTGCGGCGCCGCGACCACCGATGTCGACGACTTCTCCGGCGTGCCCGACCAGGCGCTGGCGCTGATTCCCCGAGCGATGCAACCGCACGCCGACCGAGTCGATTCCGACACAGTGACTTTCGTCGGCCCCTGCTTCAACACCCGCCCGTCAGCGGGCTGGGACCGCCCCGCCCACGCCGAGAAGGTCCTGCTGGTCTCCCTGGGCTCGGCATACACCCGCCAACCCGAGTTCTACCGCCAGTGCCTGCAGGCCTTCGGCGACCTTCCCGGCTGGCACGTCGTTCTGCAGATCGGCAAACACACCGACCCGAGCGAGCTCGGCGACATCGCCCCCAATGTCGAAGTGCACTCCTGGGTTCCCCAGCGGGCGATCCTGCAACGCGCCGACGCCTTCGTCACCCACGCCGGCATGGGCGGCTGCGGCGAGGGACTGCTGGCGGGTGTCCCGATGATCGCCGTGCCCCAGGGCGCCGAGCAGTTCATGAACGCGGACCGGCTCGTCGAACTGGGCGTTGCCCGCCGCATCGACACCACGGACGCCACCGCCGCGAACCTCCGCCAGGCTCTGCACGACGTGATCACAGACCCGCGAGTCGCTCGCCGCTGCGCTCGACTGCGTGCCGACGCACACGCCGAAGGCGGGACGATGCGCGCGGCCGACCTCATCGAAAAGCTGCTGGGCTGAATCAGGTCCAGACGTAGCGTTGTGGATCCATGCGTCGCCAGGCTCGGTTCATTGTGGCGTAGGCGGCCCGGCGGTAGTGCGTCCAGGTGTACCCGCCGGCGCGCAGCGCGCGGTGGTGGCCGACCCACACCAGGAGCATCACCGCGAGGAACAGGACACGGTGGACGAGCATGGTGCAGCGGTAGCGGGTGCGGGATCGGTTGTGCAGCAGCACCGCGAGTCGCTCACATTGCAACCGCACATGGGGCACCTCGTCGGCGAGGATCTGGGCGCAGACCGCGCGCAGGACCGGTGAGCCGGTAGCCCGACGGATCGCGTTGTAATAGACCATCGCCAGAACTTCGACCATGACCACGGGGGTGGTCCAGACTTCGATGTCGGTGATGCTGTACCGAAGTCTGCGAAAGAGCGTGTCGCCCCAATCAGCGTGTCGCCGTGGGATGCCTGCATCGTCCAAGATCCGACCCAGCAGCGCGCCATGGCGCTGTTCCTCACGGATGAACAGGTCGATGACATCGCGATACGCGGGATCGTCGGTGGCAGTGGCAAATCGGTCAGCGGACGCCGCCAGATGCCGCCCATCCGATGTTTCGCCCAGCTGCCAGGCCTGCAGCGACCGGCGAAGGGGTGCCATCTCGGCGGGAGATGCCCCGACCCCGTTCGATTGCCACGGAATCTCGCGTTGCCGGAGCGCATTCTGCTGGAAATAGGCGAGCCATTCCTCGGTGGAACGCACTCTTCGCCCACCTGCCCCGTGACCGATCGCTGATGTCGCGCTTTTCGATTCCCGCACAGCGTCCCCCTCTGCTCGCCTCCAGTCGTACCCGAAGCGGGAGCCGGCCGCCAGCGGACCCTGCGCGCGACCGACGCCGAGTCACCAGGAAGGTCAACTTCCGGTGACTCGGCGCCGGGTGTCCGCCTGGGTTACTTCCAGGACGGCAAGCAGCCGGCCGCGCGCAGGCGGGAGGCGAAGCCGGTGTCGACGCTGCTGCTCGATCCGGTGGCGGAGCCCGTCGTGGCTCCGGTGAACGCGGCGGCGAGTTCGCCACCGAGCCCGGCACCGATGGAGCACCCGAGCAGATTGAGGTCGATGGTGATGATCTCGTTGGGCTCCGCCGGGTTGTCGGCAGCCTCGGCCGGTCCGGCGAGGCAGGCGAGGGTGGCGGCGACGGCTACCGCGACGGTACCGGCTGTGACAGAACGCATTTTTCTCCTGGCAGTTGATTCGGCGAAATTCCGGCGCCGATCAGCCAGTGGACGACAGTCGGCACCGCGGCAGTACGGCCCGACCGGTCACGGCGCGGCGACTCCCCTGACCGAACTACCCATCACATCCACTGTCGAAAACCCCGATCGTCGACAGGCGCAGTGAGACATCCCTCGCGTTGTGCGCAGCGGAATTTCGTGGCCGACGCGCACCTGTGCCCCGTGGTGTCGACCCTGTGAACTGGGATGATTCACCGTCGACGGCGCAACGAGAACGCGATTTCCTCAGTGCGGGTGAGTCGTTGGCCGTACATGGTCGGCAGGGGCACGCGCAGCGCGAGCGAGAGCCCGCGACAGCTCGGTACGGTCGCATTCATGGAGTGGAGCTTTCAATCGGCCGAACAACTCGCCTCCGCGCTGCGGGGGCGTGCGGTGTCATCAGTGGAACTGACCGACGAGGCGATCGGCCGTATCGAACGTGACGACAAGGCGATCAACGCGATCTGCGTGCGCGACTTCGACCGTGCGAGAGAAGCCGCACACCGTGCCGACCAGGCACGCGCCCGCGGTGCCGACAGCGCACTGCTCGGAATTCCGGTGACGGTCAAAGAGTCCTACAACATCGCCGGGCTTCCCACGACCTGGGGCATGCCGCAATTCGCGAACTACTCTCCGCCCGAGGACGCGGTGCAGGTGTCGCGGCTCGCCGCTGCGGGCGCGGTGATGCTCGGCAAGACCAATGTGCCGTTGGGGCTGCAAGATGTGCAGAGCTTCAACGAGATCTACGGCACCACCAACAACCCGTGGGACCACGCGCGCACCCCCGGTGGATCCTCCGGCGGGTCCGCGGCGGCACTGGCGTCCGGATTCGGTGCACTGTCCATCGGGTCCGACATCGGCGGTTCGCTGCGCACCCCTGCGCATTTCTGCGGGATCTACGCGCACAAGCCGACACTCGGGCTGGCCGCGACCCGCGGCATGGTCGCACCGCCCGCGACGGCGTTGCCGGTCGATCTCGACCTCGCGGTCGTCGGTCCGATGGCGCGTACGGCTCGTGACCTCACTCTGCTCCTCGACGTCATGGCCGGACCGGACCCGCTGACGAACGGTGTGGCATACGACCTGGCACTACCACCTTCGCGCCACGAGCGGCTCGCCGACTTCCGTGTACTGGTCCTCGACGAGCATCCGCTCATCCCGACCGGGTCCGCGGTGCGCGCAGGTGTGAACCGGGTAGCCGACGCACTGGTCGAGGGTGGCGCCCAGGTGCGACGACACAGCTCCCTGCTACCCGATCTCGCCGAAGCCGCGGCGGTCTACATGCAGTTGCTGTTCGCCGGCGCGGGCGCACGTTTTCCCGCTGACGCCTACGAGCAACTTCGGACCCGAGTCGCACAGCTGAGCGGCGGCGATCGCAGTCTCGTCGCGGTGCGCCAACGCGCGCTGGTGTTCAGCCACCGCGACTGGCTCGAAGCGAACAACAGCCGCGAACTCCACCGCGCCGGTTGGCGGCTACTGTTCACCGAATTCGATGCCGTCGTGTGCCCGATCACGCCCACTCCCGCGTTCGCCCACGATCACGACCCCGACCTGCTGGGCCGCCGGCTCGACATCGACGGTGTGGATCACCCGTACCTCGACCAGCTCGTCTGGGCCGGTGTTGCCACGATGCCCGGCCTGCCCGCCACCGCCATCCCGGCGGGACGCTCACCCGAGGGCCTACCGGTCGGGGTGCAGCTGATCGGCCCGCAGTTCGAGGACCGCACCCCACTGCGGCTTGCCGAACTGCTCGAACAGAAGATCGGCGGCTTCCAGGCACCGCGGTAGAGCCGTGGTGGCTGTCTCCTCAGTACCTATAGACGACAGATTCCGGATCGCTGTCGGCCACCTAACTTGGTGAACACAACGCGATTACGAGCATCGAGCCGCTACTGAACCGAGGAGAATCATGACCGCCTACGCCATTGCCAGATTGCAGGACGCCCCGCTGCACGAGGACATCGCCGACTACATCGAGCGCATTCCCGCCACCTTCGAGCCGTACGGGGGCCGCTTTCTCGTGCACATGACACCGCACGAAGTGAAGGAAGGCAGCTGGAGCGGGGGCATCGTGATGATCGGCTTCCCGGGGATCGACCAGGCGCGCGCCTGGTGGGACTCACCGGCGTACCAGGAGATCGCGCCGTTGCGCTCGCGGCACATCGAGGGCGACATCATCCTGGTCGGCGGGGTCGCCGAGGACTACGACCCTGCCGCCACCGCCGAGGCCATGCGTGCCGCGCTGAGCGCCTGAGGTCCGAGCAGGCCCGGTGTGATCACCCCTCCGGCGCGGTGCGGAGCTGCGACGGTCACGGCAGCCTGGAAGGCTCAGGATCCGGGGGCCGGCCAGGCGGCCGCGTCGGTGTTGCGCGATACCCGGCGAAGCAGAGTCGCGAGCGTCTGGCGCTCCTGCTCGTCGAGTCCCTCCAGCAGCCGATGGTCGCGTGCTACGCGGCTGGGCAGTTCGGTGTCGACGAGATCGCGCCCGGCGGCGGTCAGCTGCAGCAGCACCACGCGGCCGTCGCGCTCGAACGGCAGCCGTTCGACCAGTCCGATCTTGGTCAGCCGGTCGGCGTGTTTGGTGGTCGAAGCGCCGCTGGTCATGGTCCTGGCGGTCACCTCGCTGGCGCGCAGTGGGCGGCCGGCGCGGGCCAGGGCGCACAGGATGTCGAATTCGCCGCGGTTGACGCCCCTCGGCGCGAGCGCCCGGTCGAGCTGGTGCAGCGCCAGTGAACTGATCCGGTTGATCCGCCCGATCACCTCGATCGTGGAAGTGTCCACCTCGGGATAGGTCTCGGCCCATTCGGCTCGAACGCCGTCGACGAAGTCGGGGGAGGTGTCGGCCATGTGTTCATCCTAGCGATCGGTCTCACACTATTTCAGATATACTTTACTAGTAAAATACATTTAGGATGGCAGCGTGCCTGCCGCGACTTCCGACCTACACAACCCGCCCACCGCCACCCGGCTGCGGCACTCCCGTGGCGCGTTGGCGCACTCGGTCTCGGCATCCACCTGGCGGCGCGCGCTCGAGGTGCGGCCTGCCGACGCGACCGTGGCGGTCTCGCTGCGCGTCGGCGTTGCCGCAGGGCTGGTCTTCGTCGGCTGTGGCCTGTTCGATCTGCGGCAATATGTCGGCTTCGCGGTACTGGGCGCGCTGGCTTCCGCCTTCGCGCGGCACGAGCCGATGGTCCGGGTCGCTGCCAAGGTGACACTCGTCGGCGTGCTGGTTGTCGCTTTCGTCGCAGGTGGTGGTCTGCTCGCCCTCGCACACGTGCCGATGTGGGCCGAGGTCGCGTTGATGTCGGTCGGTGCCGCGGGTGCGGCGATGTCGGTATCGGCATTCCGGATCACCGGTCCAGGCCCAGTGATCCTCGTCTTCGCGGCCACTGCGGCGATCGGATACGTCAGTGCCCCTGGCGATGTCGTCCACGTGTGCTCGGCCGCGGCGATCGGTGCCGCGGTGGGACTGCTCGCGCAGACGGCGCCACTGCTGGTGCTGCCCCTGGGGCCCGCCCGGCTGGCCGTCGCGCGGGCTCTCTCGGCTGTCGCCGCGCTCGATCACGGTGGGTCCGTCCAACCGGCCCGCGTCGCGATCGCGCACGCCCGGGAGAAGGTGGCGCTCAGCGGCGTTCGGGGCGGGGATGCGCGGCACCACCGTGACCTGATCGCCCTGCTCGATGGGGCGGAGACCGCGGTTGACGATTGGACAGCGGGGGACCGAACGCGACTGCTCGACGTGGTCGGGCACGAGGCAGAACTGCGCAAGATCAAGCGGCGCAGCATCATTTTCGACCGTGGCGCCGAAGTCGGGGTGTCCGCGTTGCCGCGGCCCGAGGGGTTTCTGGCGGCGGGGCTGTCCGGACTGCGCTCACGCGCGGTCCTCGGCAACGCGGCGCGCATCGCGCTCGCCTCGGCCTGCGCGGGGTGGTTCGCGGCGGCGGCCGGGCTCGCCAGTCCGCTGTGGGCGTCGATGGGTGCGATGGCCGCGATGCAGGGCGTCTCGTACGCGATGACCGTGCAGCGCGGCATCCAGCGACTGCTCGGCAATGTCGGCGGCGCGGTCATCGGGGCGCTGTTGATCGCGGCAGGCCTGGGGTACTGGGCGACGGCCGTGGTGATCGTGGTGTTCCAGGTGAGCGCCGAAGTGATGGCCGCCCGCAACTACGCGCTCACCTCGCTGGCGGTCACACCGATGGCGTTGCTGATGGTCGGCCTCGGGGTGCACCTCTCGCCCGAGATCGGCGTCAGCCGGATCGTGGACACCCTGATCGGCGTCACGATCGGCGTCGTCATCGCGGCCGTGACGATCAGCCGCTCGGACCTGCAGCATCTCCCTACCTCCTCGGCCATCGACACGAGGCAAGGCGCCACACGCGTTCGTCCCTGAGATCGGGGTGGCGAGCACAGCGCGGGCGACTGTCTGAGCGCGCCGTTGCGGCAACGTGGATCGGAGTTGAGCAGCGCTGCCAGACACCGAATCCGATCAACCAACCGCTCGATCGTGATCATCCCGCGTCGCCGCGATGTAGGCGCCGCCAAGCATCAAGAGGCAGCCGAACAGCTGAAGCTGCGTGGGGTTTTCATCGAGGAAGGGCGCCGCCGACCCAGCGCGCCGACCGGGACCAGCATGAGGACGGCGGCATTCACTGTGCTGCTCAGCGCGTCAGCGGCGAACAGTTCCCGGCCATCGCCGCGACCATGACCGGCCGCCGAGACAGTGGACCGTCCCGACGACGTTCCCCGCGCGAGCAGCCACAGTGCGGGCACGGCCAGCGCACATCGAAAGAAGGTGGCAGTCGCGGGGGAGACCGCTGCCAGTGCGATGAACACGCCCGAGGTGGCGATACCGAGCGAACCCACCACCATCAACAGGCGCGGTCGTCTCCCGCCCAGGGGCGTCCTGAGCTTCGAAACCGTGTGCTGCCTTGGGCCGCGGACCATCGGGTGACGCTATGTCGACTGGCAAGGATGAGCATCTGATTTCCGGGGCGCGGGTTTCGCGCAGCCGCTGAATCGGCCGTGAGCTCACAGTAGATCGGTCATTGGTACGCCCGTACAGGCGAGCACAGTCTTTAACCAGTTCCGTAGCTATTACGTTACGTTGGCTGCGACCAAACGGAAACGTAAATCACTCAAGGTCATTCGAAACCATCTCAGATCCTGACCACCGATAATGTTCACTTATCAGCGGTCAGGATCGGATGGGGCGGATCTGGCTCGCGAAGGGCGACACGGTTTTCGTTTCGTGCAATACGTAATGTATTGACGAAACCAACGCTACGATTCACCCGTGTCGAGCGTATGCAACTACCCGGGCTGTGCCCGGCCCATTACCCGCGCCGGTGGGCCGGGTCGCCCCTCCGAGTACTGCGATCACCCCGACCACACGCGGTGGCGGGCGTGGCGGGAAAGGCAACGGCAGCAACAGGAGTCCGAGAGTGCAACCCCTGCCGTCACTGTGACGGCTCAGGGCCCGGTGACAGTGGCGCGTCTGCGGGCCGACGAGCTGCTCGGGCAATTCCGGGGACTGGCCGAGCAGCTGGGGACCACGCTGAACGCAGCGGTCGCCGAGCTACAGACAATCGGGGATCCGTCGGTGGCCGAGGCGCAGGTCCAGGCTGTTCAAGCCGACGCTGCTCGTCGGATCGCCGAGGCGGAGATGGCGACGGTGGCGGCCGAACAAGCGCGGCGCGAGGCCGAAGAGGCACGCGCACTGGCGGAATCGGTGGCCGAAGAGGCGGTGGCGGCCGCGGAACAGGCCGAACAGGCGGTGGGGGAAGCGCTCGCGGCCAGGGACGAAGTCGTGGCCTCGGTCGACGCGCTCACCCGACAGGCCTCCGAAGACGTGTTCGCGGCCCGCAGCGACGCCGAGGCACAAGTACGTGCGGCACAACAACAAGCAAGCGACGACATCGACGCGGCGCGACAAGAAGCCGACGACGCCGTGGCCCGTGCCCAACAGCGCGCCGACAACGAGATCGCGCACCAGCGCCGCGACGCCGAAGCCCGGATCGCGGCCGCGAACGCCGAACGCGACCTGGCGATCCAGCGGGCCGCCGACGCCGACCGTGCCACCGAACGCGCCGAACAAGCCACCGCCGAACGGGTGGAGGCCGCCGCCGAAGCACGCGAGGAGTGGCGCCGGGCCCGCACCGAACTCGACACCGCCCGCGGCGAACTCGACCGCACCCGTACCGAACTCGCCGAGCTGCGCCGCACCACCACCGCCGAAACCCAGCAACGCCGCGACGAAGCGGCGGCCGCACTCGAGCAGGTGCGCACCGAAGCCGCCGAACGGTGGGCCGCGCTCGACGACGCCCGCAAACAAACGCTGGCCCGTGCCGAACGCGCCGAAGCGCAGCTCGACGAACTCCTCGCCACCACCCGCACCCCGCTACCACAAACATGAGCGGGGGTATCGGGGGCGGCGAGCAGCGACCTGGACTAGCGTCACGCACATGACCGAGCAGCCCGGCCCTCTCGAATCGACGCGTGAGTTCGCCGCCATCGACATCGACGACATGCTGAACGCCGACGAAACCTACACCGGACCGACCTCACGGACGCGACTGATCGCGATCCTGGTGGTGGCGGCGCTGCTACTGGGCGCCGGTGCCACCACCCTCGCGATCCTGCTGGCCTGACCTCTCACGCGGGCCGGGCCAGCGGAGTGTCGGGTTCGCCGGAATTGCGCAGCGCGACGATCTGTTCGGGCGCCCAGTAGATCCGGCCGAACTCGAACGCCTGATAGACCCCGTCGTCGTGGGCGGTCTCGTCGGAGGCCGGCCAGCCGAGCTCGCCGTTCTCGTACCCGGCCGCCGCCCACCGCGCGCCGATCGCACCGTGCACCCAGTACGCGGGTTGGCCGGCGCGCCGGTAGACCATGCCGCCCTGAAACGCTTGCGCCAGCCCGGGGCCGGACCCGCGCGGATCGGGCAGTTCGGTGTGCTCGGCCGTCGGATAGCCCAGGGGCCCTGTCTCCCACTCCAACTCCGCGTACTTGTCCATGACCCCGGTGGGGACAGCGTGGGCATCGGTGCTCGGATGCCAGTACACGTAACCGTGCTCGAATTCGGCGAAACGTCCCACCCCGTCCGGTGTGCTGAGTTCGCCGTCGGTGCGGCGCGCGCCCAACCACGGCGACGCGGCGGCACGGGCATCGATCGCGTTCGGTCCGGTCCCGCCGGCGAACGAGGCGACGTGGTCGGCGAACACATCCCACGGGAAGTTCGGGCCCACATCGGTATGCGAGCCGATGCCCAGTGCCCTCGTGACGTACTGATGGTCGGAGATCCCGTCGCCGACGTGGTAATCCGGTTCGATCACCTCGGTGGAGTACCCGTGCCGGTGCGCGCTGCGGACAGCGAGGAACGCCGCGATCCGCAGATCGCCGTCGATGGCCAGCCACTGTTGCCGCGACCACGCGATCCGGCTGCCCGCGAAGCACAGATTCACCGTGAAAGGGTTCGCCGAGAGCACCGACCAGGACGCGAGCTCCTCGGGCACCACCCGCACCACCACCGCGTCGCGCAGCGTGTAGTGGTAGGACACACCGTTGGCGGGGTTGTTGAGGTAGGCGGCAAGGGATTCGGCGGTGCCGTTGCCTTCCTGGGTGTGCAACAGGAAATTGGTGATGCGGGCCCCTTCGCGCGGGGAGTGCGATGGTCCGAGCCGGTCGATCTCGGTGAACTGCGGCACCGATACCGAACGATCGAGCGCCCACTGCCCGAAGTCGGGGGCGAGGATATCGTTGACGTCGACGCGGGTGCCGTCGATGATCGGTCCGGGGTTGCTCGGGGTGTCGATCACCCGCTGGTAGAGCACCGCGCGTGGTTCCCGTTCGGTACCCGACCAGGCCCGCGTCTGCCACGCCCAGCTGAATTCCCCGCGCGCGCCGACCACCCCGTCCTCGATCGCCCACGCACACACTCGCGAATGCCCGTAGATCCCGGTCCAGGCGGTGCCCAGCACCGAGTTCACGCCCCGGAAGAACTCCACGGCCGTGCTGTTCCACTGCGACAGCGAGATGTCCTCGTCGACGGCGAAGAAGATCGGTGCGCGTCGAGGCGCGCCCACGCTCAGGTGGGTGGCCAGCGCCTGTTCGGCCATCCGGCGACCGCCGTCGAAACCGGTAGTCCAGTCCGAGGGGGTCGCGTCGCCGGGTTTGCCGTACTGCCAGATGGAGACGATGTCGAGCCCGGCGGCGGTGAGCGCGTGAGCGTAGTCGGCGGTGATCGGTTTGGCGCCGAAGTTCGCGCCCGGCCTGCTCGGTGAGATGTAGGCGAGAACCGCCGAATGGCCCGCGGCGACGATCGCCCGCGGTTCGATGAGCCTGGCCGCGAAATCGACAGCTGTAGACATGATTGACCCCCTGTATGGCTGCGTATCCGATGGAATTCCCGAGATGGTGGAACTATCGCGATGATTGACGCTGGTACCCGAGGATCGGTACCGGGGTGAGGATCTCACCGTGCATAATTCTAAACGAAACACTTACTCCCGCACCGGCATTCACCAACGAACAGGGTAGTACCCGAATTCGGGAGTAGTTTCACTCACGCGTGCCTGCCCGTGGGCCCGCTAACCTTTCGCCATGGTGGCACAGCTGATGTGGGGGATCCCGACGCACGGGTTCTTCGTCGCGCTCGGTGTCGCCGTGGCCGCGGTGGTGTTCGTGGCCGAGTGCAGGCGCCGCGACGCGCTGCGCGAAGAGTCCCTGGTCGCGGTCACCGGTGCACTGGTCGGTGGGGCGATCGGCATGCGGTTGTCGAGTCTGGTCGAGACCCTCGATCCGTACGAGAGCTGGATGTTCGGTGCGCGCAGCGTGCTGGGCGGATTGTTCGGCGCGTATGTGGGCGTGTTGATCGCGAAAAGGATCATCGGATATCGGGAACGCACCGGTGACCTGTTCGCCCCCGCGGTGGCGCTGGGCATGGCGGTGGGGCGCATCGGCTGCTTGCTCACCGAGGCGCCGGGACGGCCGACGAGCCTGCCGTGGGCAATCCACGCCCCCGCCACGGTGCCGCAGTGCCCCGGGTGTGTGGCCGGTGTCGCGATGCATCCGAGCTATCTCTACGAAATCGTGTTCCAGCTGGCCGCTTTCGGCGCACTGTGGTGGTTGCGCGACCGGATCAGCACGCCGGGTGAGCTGTTCACCCTCTACGTCGGGGCGTACGCGATCTTCCGGTTCCTGGTCGAATTCACCCGCGCCAACGACACGGTATGGCTGGATCTGACCCGCCCGCAATGGTTCCTGCTGCCGGGACTGGCCCTGGTCGCGGTGCGCTGGAGCATCGGCTACCGGCGCGGGAACTACGACGGTGTACTTCGACGAAAGGTCGTGGCATGAACTTTCCTCCCGGACCACCACCGAACATGCCGCCCCCACCGCCGCAGCAAGGCGGGAAACCGCCGGGCCAGGGCGGTCAGGTCGCGGCGATGGCGTTGGCGGGGGCGATGGCGTTCATCCTGGCGAACGCGATGGCGGGATTCTTCGTGTTCATGGTCGTCGCCTCCATCAATGACGACGCCGCGACCAAAGCGCTGTTCGGGCTGACCGCGGTGGTCAGCGCGGCAGCGGCTTTCGGGGGTGGCTGGCTGTTGATCCGGCGCAAACGGCCCGCGCCCAAAGGGTTCGGGATGGGGTTGATGATCGGGTGGTCGCTGGTCACGGTGTGCACGGCGGGGTTGTGCACGGCCATCAACCCGGAGCTGTACACGGGCATGTTCGGGATGGCACCGTGACCGGGATGCCGTTGCGGGGCGATCGGATCCTGCGCTATGTCACCGCGTTCTGTCCCCGCTGCCACGACCAACACCCCGAGACCGCGCTGCCCGACGTCGCGAGACTGTCGGGGTGGCTCGCCGAACGGGACGGGAAAGTATTCCTCGAACGAGGATGTCGAACGCACGGCATGGTGCGGACCCTCTACGACGAGGACCCGGAAATCCTGGCCTACCTCGAAGAATGGACCGCTCCGACCAAAGCGCACCTGCCCGACACCGTGGGCAATTTCGACCCGGTGCCCTCGGCGTATCTGCGGGGGCTGCCCGAGATGCAGACCCAGCACACCTGCATCCTGCTCGAAGACATCATCGACAGCTGTAACCTGCGCTGTCCCACCTGTTTCGCCGACTCCTCACCCGAACTGCGCGGGGTGGTGCCGGTCGAGGACGTGCTGGCCAATGTCGATCAGCGCCTTGCCCGCGAGAACGGGCGCCTGGACGTGCTGATGCTCAGCGGCGGCGAACCGACCCTGCATCCACAGTTGGCGCGGCTGCTGACCGAACTGACCACACGGCCGATCACCCGGATCCTGCTCAACACCAACGGTCTGCGCATCGCCGTCGACGACGAACTGCTGGCGCTGCTGCGTGCCCATCGCGACCGGGTCGAGGTGTATCTGCAATACGACGGGGAAACCGCGCAGGCCTCACGCCATCACCGCGGCGGTGACCTGCGTGTCCGTAAACAGCAGGCCCTGCGACGGCTGTCGTCGAACGCCGTCTTCACCACCTTGGTGATGACCGTGGCCCTGGGTGTGAACGACGACGAGATCGGCGCGGTCCTACGCACCGCGATGGACACACCGTTCGTCGGCGGGGTCTCGATCCAACCGCAATTCGGTTCCGGGCGTTCGGGAGCGATCGACCCGATGAACCGGCTCACCCACACCGGTGTGCTGGCCCGACTCGGTCCCCAGACCGACGGATTGGTGACTTGGCGTGACCTCACCGCGCTGCCGTGCTCACATCCACACTGCTGCTCGGTGGGCTATCTGCTGCGCGACGACGCGGGCCGATGGCGGTCGCTGGTCTCGCTGATCGGGCACGAAAGGCTGAAGCAGCAGCTGGGACTGGTGTCCAACCGGATCGCGGACTCGGCACTGCCCGCCGAACTGCGGGTAGCGGTCCAGGAATCGTTGCTGGGATTGCTCTCGGAGCAGTCGTCGCTGTCGCATCCGGAGATCGGGCGGGTGTGGCGCAACATCTGCGAGAACTGCGATCTGGGGATGTCGACCCTGCTCACGCTGGCGTCGTCGGCGTTGCCGGGGCGGCGTCAACGGTTGCGCACACTGCTCGGGGAACGCGTTGTGCGGATCACGGTGAAACCGTTCATGGATATGTCGACGATGATCGAGGAACGGCTCACCCAGTGCTGCGTGCACGTGGGGACCCGTGCCGATGCCGATCAGTGCGCGCCGTTCTGCGCGGTGCAGGCCTGGCCCGCGCTGTCGCGGCAGCGATTGTCGGCGGCGGCACCGGCGGGGCGGGCGTTGTTGCCGGTGGAGGTGCGGTGAGCGAGCGCGGGGTCTACTACGAGGAGGCGATGCGCGGGCAGCAACCGCACGACCCGTTGACCTTGTGTGTGGTCGCGACGGTGGCGTTGCTGACGTGGTTGGTGGGGCCGTGGGCGGTGGTCGGGTTCGGTGCGCTCGCGTTCGTCGGATACTGGCGGGCGTGGCGGGCGGGGTTGAAGCGCAGTCGATGCTGGTTGCGTGATACCCGGCTGGTGCTGGGGTATGTCGGGGCGATCGCCGTGGTCGGGGCCGTCGCCGCGGTGTGGTAGCGGCGTGTCGCCAAAGCCGGTGTGGCAGAACGGTAGCGGGCGGGCACGGGGCACGGTTGACTGATAGCCATGGCCTCCACCCGATCCAGCAGGCAGCGCCGACCAGGGGTGCCCGCACCCTCGGTCCCGCCGGGCGAACTGATCGTCGTCACCACGCCGACCGGCCCGGAGATCACGCCGATCGCGCTGCGCGAGAACCGGTCCGTGCGCACCAGGGTCGATGAACTCCTGCCCGCCACCGCGCGTCTGGTACCGATCTTCGGGCCGGACAACCGGCTCGCGGCCCGCCTGGCCGGCACACCGCAGGCGCCGGTCGCGGGGGAGTACCTCAGTTACTACTCGGTGCACGGTGAACTGGGCGACCTCGGAGAGCTCGCGCACCGGCTGCGCGAGGACGACACCGTCGCCGCCGCCTACGTCAAGCCGGCGGCCGAACCTCCGCTGGCGCCCCTCGCGGAGAACATCGTCGCACCACGAGCGCCGGCGGTGACACCCGATTTCCGGGTCAGACAGGCCTATCTCGACGCCGCACCGCACGGCATCGACGCGGTGTGGGCACATGGTCGGCCCGGCGGGCTCGGCACCGGCGTGCGGGTGATCGACGTCGAGGGCGCGTGGCGGTTCACCCACGAGGATCTGCGACAGAACCAGGGCGGAGTCATCGGCGGTACCGCCTCCGCCGATCTGGGATGGCGCAACCACGGCACCGCCGTCGCCGGCGAGATCAGTGGCGACCTCAACGAATTCGGCGTCACCGGAATCGCACCCGACGCCCACATCAGGGCCATCTCGATCTTCGGCATCGGTTCGGCCGCCGCGATCCGCTCCGCGGCCGACGCTCTGCATCCCGGCGACATCGTGCTCATCGAACTGCACCGCCCCGGACCACGATTCGACTACCAGGCCACTCCCGATCAGCGCGGCTACATCGCCGTGGAATGGTGGCCCGACGACTTGGCCGCCATCCGCTACGCGGTGAGCCGGGGCATCGTCGTCGTGGAAGCGGCGGGCAACGGCGGCGAGAACCTCGATGACGCCGTCTACGACACCCGCCCCGGTGACTTCCCCGCCACCTGGCACAACCCGTTTCGCGCGGGCCCCGCCGATTCCGGTGCCATCCTGGTCGGCGCGGGCGCCCCACCGCCGGGCCTGCACGGCCGCGACCACGGACCCGCCCGCTCGCGCCTGGACTTCTCCAACCACGGCGCCCGCCTCGACGCCCAGGGCTGGGGCCGCGAGGTCACCACCACCGGCTACGGCGACCTGCAAGGCGGTCCCGACGAAGACCTCTGGTACACCGACGAATTCAGCGGCACCTCGAGCGCGTCCCCGATCGTCGTCGGCGCCATCGCCGCCTACCAGGGCATCCGCACCGCCGGCCCCGGCCGCGCGACCCCCGAGCAGATCCGGACCCTGCTCCGCACCACCGGCTCGCCCCAAACCGCCGCCCCCGGCCGTCCGACCACCCAGCGCATCGGCACCCTGCCCGACCTGCGCGCCATGACCGCGAAAGGCTGAGGCACCCGATGGCAGTGATTCATCAGACCACCGTCACCCCGTCCAAGCGCGATCTCGTCGCGGCCTGGTTGCCCAGTCGGCAGTGGTACCTGGGCGCGACTCCGTGCCTGGACAGAGTCGGTGGCTTCCGCCTCGACGACCCGGCCGGTGAGGTCGGGATCGAATTCGTGCTGTTCGTCGACGATTCCGGTCCTGACCAGGTGCTGTATCAGGTGCCGATGACCTATCGCGGGGCACCGCTGCACGGCGGCGACTCGGCGCTGATCGGCACTGCTGAGCACGGGGTGCTCGGCCGGCGCTGGATCTACGACGCGACCCGCGATCCGGTCGCGATCGCCGCCGTCATCGATCTGCTGACCGGCCGCGCGACCGCTCAGGCCCAGAGTCTGAGCGACACGTCCGACCCGACGGTCGTTGTGACACCGGCCGGGTCGGCCGAGGGCAGCCTCGGCGTGGCTGTGGACGGCGTCGCCCACACCGATGTTCCCTGGGGGTCCGCTGCCGTGCGATTCCATCGTGTGCCGGTGTCGTTATGGGTCGGCGGAGCCGGTTCGGTCGCCGCACCCTCGGCGCTGGGCCCGGTGGTCGAGTTGATCAGCGTGTTGACCGACTGGGCATAGCGCGGCCCGTGCGCGCCGGACCGACACGGGCTCTGCCGGGGAGAAAACCGGATGTGCCGGGGCGGGGTGGCATGGCAGGGTACGAGCATGGCATCGGCGAAGAGCGTGTGCGTTCGGGCGGCGACTCCTGCGGACTCGGCGGCGATCGTGGGGTTGCAGGAGGCCGGGTTCGGGATGCGGTACGGGAGTGATGAGAACGAATACCGGGGAGCGGTCTTTCCGGTCGAACGGTCACTGGTCGCGGTGGAGGGTGACCGGATCGTAGGGCACACGGTGGATCGGACGATGACGATCACGGTGCCAGGGGAGCGGACGGTGCGCGCGTGTGGGGTGTCGGGGGTCGCGGTGGCGCCGACGCATCGGCGGCGGGGGATCCTGCGCGAGCTGTATCTGGCCCAGCATGCTCGGACCGAGGCCGACGGGTTGCCGTTGACGATCTTCACGGCCAGTGAGGGCACGATCTACGGGCGGTTCGGCTACGAGGTGGCCGTCATCGACACTGCGATCTCCATCGATACGCGGCGTGCCGAATTCCGTTCCACCACACCGGATCCCGGTGGCGTCACCTTGGAGACGCTGCACGAGGCCGCCCCGCGGATCCGCGAGATCTACGAGCGCTGGCAGCAGGTGACGGCGGGGGCGCAGGTTCGGCCGGATGCCAAGTGGGACCTGTTCTTCGCCGACGTAGAACGCCACCGCCACGGTGCGACGACGCTGTTCGTGCTGCTGCACGCCGACGGCTATGCCCTGTATCGGCGCTCGCGGCGCGAGAACCGTGACATTGCCTCGGTGTGGGAATTGCGTGCGGTCACCCCCGACGCGCACGCCGCGCTGTGGCGGGTGCTGCTCGGTATGGACCTCGTCGACACCGTGGAAGCCGAGATCGCCGACGACGATCCGCTCGCCTACATGCTCACCGACCCGCGCACCGTGCAGATGACCCACCGCGGTGACGCACTGTGGGCGCGGGTCATGGATGTCCCCGCCGCCTTGACCGCCCGCACCTACCGCGCCGACCTCGATACCGTCGTGGCGGTGCGCGATCCGTTCCGCGACGCGGGCGGGAATTTCGCCCTGCGGATCCGCGACGGCCTCGCCGAATGCGAGCCGACCACCCGGACAGCGACTCTCGGCTTCGACATCAATATTCTCGGCGCTCTGTACTTCGGTGCCCATCGCGCGAACACGTTCGCCGCCGCGCACCGGATCGCCGTCGAGGATCCGAAGGCACTGCGTGCGTTCGACGAAGCGTTCACCACCGACCGTGCGCCGCAATTGGGGTGGTTCTTCTAATACCTCGGCAACGGGCGCGTTCACCCCGAAGGTCGCTCCCTCGCGAGTACGGTAGGTAGCTGTGGATTCGCACGAGGTCGATTCTTCGGTTCGGGTGCGTGGCGCCCGGGTCCACAACCTGCGTGATGTCGACGCGGACATGCCACGAAATGCCCTGGTCGCCTTCACCGGAGTGTCGGGTTCGGGCAAGTCTTCGTTGGCGTTCGGCACGCTCTACGCGGAATCACAACGCCGCTACCTGGAGTCGGTGGCACCGTATGCCCGCAGGTTGCTGAATCAGGTGGAAGCACCCGATGTCGACACCGTCACCGGCTTGCCGCCGACTGTGGCCCTGGCCCAGCGCCGGTCCTCGCCGTCGTCACGCTCGACGGTCGGCACCGTCACCGCGATCTCGAACACGCTGCGCATGCTCATGTCCCGCGAAGGCGACTATCCCGACACCCCGGCCAGGACCGGCCCCGGGCACTACCCGGAGGGCACCAACCGTCTCTACTCCGACGCGTTCTCCCCGAATACCGTCGAAGGCGCGTGCCCTCGCTGCCACGGACAGGGCGTCGTCCACGAGGCCACCGAGGCGTCGATGGTCCCCGATCCGTCGCTGAGCATCCGAGAGGGCGCGATCGCGTCGTGGCCCGGCGCCTGGCAGGGCAAGAATCTGCGCGACGTGCTCGCCGCGCTGGGCTACGACATCGACCGCCCGTGGCGTGAACTCTCACCCGCTGCCCGCGAATGGATCCTGTTCACCGAGGAGAAGCCGGTGGTCACAGTGGAACCGGTGCGCGAACCGCATCGCATCCACCGCCCCTATCAGGGCACCTACACCGGTGCCAAGCAATTGCTGTTGCGCTCGCACGCCGAATCCAAGAGCGCGGCGACCAGGGCCCGCGCGGCCGAATACCTGCACACCGCCGTCTGCGGGCTGTGTGCGGGGCGACGGCTCAAACCCGAAGCGCTCGCGGTGACCTTCGCCGGGTACAACATCACCGAACTCGCCGACCTGCCGCTCGTCGAGCTCGTCGAGGTACTGCGCCCCTACACCCCCGGCACGGAAGCCGTCGCGGTACTCACCCAGGACCTCACCTCCCGCATCGATGTGCTCATCGAGCTCGGGCTCGGCTATCTGAGCGTCGACCGGGAGAGCCCGACACTGTCCGGCGGTGAGCTGCAACGATTACGGTTGGCCGGGCAGTTGCGGTCGGGCCTGTTCGGTGTCGTCTACATTCTCGACGAACCCTCGGCGGGACTGCACCCGGCCGACACCGCGGCACTGACGACAGTGCTGGACCGGCTCAAGCGCTCGGGCAACAGCGTGTTCCTGGTCGAACACGATCTCGACGTCGTCCGCCACGCCGACTGGCTCATCGACATCGGTCCCGGCGCCGGTGTGAACGGCGGCACGGTGCTCTACGCCGGTGAGGTCGAGGGGTTGCGGAAGGTGGCCGACTCGGTCACCCGGCCCTACCTGTTCGACGAGATCGTCCGCCCACCGCGCACGGCCCGCGCCCCGACCGGCGAGCTCCGATTACGCGCCGTCACCAGCCACAACCTGCACGACCTCGACGCCGACATCCCCCTCGGGGTGTTCACCGCGATCACCGGCGTCTCCGGTTCGGGCAAATCCACTCTGCTGCACGCTGTGTCGACGACCGCCGCCGCCGATCCGGACATCGTGCGTGTCGTCGAAGTCGATCAGGCGCCGATCGGGCGCACCCCACGGTCGAACCTGGCCACCTATACCGGCCTGTTCGACACGGTCCGCAAACTCTTCGCCGCGACCGGCGCCGCCGAAGCCCGCGGGTACGGCGTCGGCCGGTTCTCGTTCAATGTGGCCGAGGGGCGCTGCCCGACCTGCCAGGGCGAGGGATACATCACCGTGGAACTGCTGTTCCTGCCCAGCACCTACAGTCCGTGCCCGGCCTGCCACGGCGCGCGCTACAACCCCGAAACCCTCGATATCACCTACCGCGACAAAACCATCGCCGAGGTACTCGACCTGACCGTCGACCAGGCCGCCGACTTCCTCGGCGACGTCGACGTCGTCGCGCGTGCCCTGCGCACGCTGCGCGATGTCGGCCTCGGGTACCTGAGGCTCGGTCAACCCGCCACCGAACTGTCCGGCGGTGAAGCCCAACGGGTGAAACTGGCCACCGAGTTGCAGCGGGCCCGACGCGCGGGCACCGTCTATCTGCTCGATGAACCGACTACCGGGTTACATCCGGCCGACACCGATATCCTGATGACACAACTGAATTCGCTCGTCGACAGCGGCGCCAGTGTGGTGGTGGTCGAACACGACATGACTGTTGTCGCCGGGGCCGACCACGTGATCGACATGGGACCGGGCGGCGGCGGGCAGGGAGGCCGGATCGTGGCGCAGGGGACACCGAAACAGGTGGCGGACAGTACGGTCAGCCGGACTGCGCCCTACCTGCTGGAGCGGCTGACATGACCGGCAGCGCGGATCGGACCCGCACGGCGATGCTGGTCGCGGGCGGGTGTTCGTTTTTGCTCGGTGTAGCGCTGCTGCTGTGGCCCGGGCGCGATGAATCCACGCTGGCGACGCTGTTCGGGATCTCGCTGATCCTGAGCACCGTGGTGCAGGTGTATCTGACGTTCATGGCGCGGATCGCGTTTCCGCTGCGGGTGCTGGTACTGGTCAGCGCCGCACTGACGGGGATCTTGGCGGGCCTGGTCTTCCAGGGCGGCAATATCGAACTGCTGGCCCTGTGGATCGGCATCGGCTGGTCGGTGCGCGGTGTGGTGCACGCGCTGGTCGCCGCGTGGGATGACAGCGTCGAGGACGGCTGGGCGCACGAACTGTGCGGGCTCGCGACCACCGCGATCGGCATCGCCATCATCGCGATCACCTTCCAGACGGTCACCGGGCTGGCCACGATGGCCGGTGCCGGGCTGGTGGTGATCGCGGTGATGGAACTGCTCGCCGGTGGCCTCGGGCGGGCGGCGATGGCGGCGGCGCGCGGGTCCGCGACCGAGGAGCAGACCCCGCCGGTTCGGGCCGCTACCGAGCTGTAGTAGCGAATCACACACTGCCACTTCGGGATTCGAGGTTTACGCGAACTCACGGACAACGCGACATTGCGGGCAGTCGAGCGAGCGCTGAACTCTGCGTGCACCCTCGCTCACGGCTGGGGTATCTGTGCTGCGCGACGGTAGCGTGGCCCGCGGCGTGCGCACGGGGAGGGTCCTGTTCGGCGCGCCGCGTCCGCAGCCCGATTGTGAGCCCAGGAGAATGTGGTGTCGCGCGTAGTCCCCGGCGTAGCTGCCGATGCCGTCCAGCGTGAAGAGCTGGCTATGCGGCGCATGACCGAGAGTTTGGTCGAAGACCTGTCCGAGAACGTCCCCGTCGACCAGGTGACGTCGGCGGTCGGCGCCGCGCACCACCGGTTCACCGGTAAACCGATCCGGGAGTTCGTGCCGATCCTGGTCGAGCGGATCGTGCGCCGCGAACTCGCCGATCCCGACCCGACGGTACGAGTTCCGGCCCCCACCGCCAGCGTGCGCGCCGCGGAACTGATCGCACGCGAGTCGAACACCACCGAGGAACCGCCGAAGCGGGCGGTGAGCAGGCGTGCGGTGGTGCCGTTGTCGATCGGCGCGGCTGTGGTCGTGGCCGGTGTCGTCGCCGGAGTCGTGCTCCTGCCCGGCGGTGCCGATGCACCGGCCGCCGCTCCCGCCGCCGGCGTGACGGTGGTGCGCGGGGTGGTGGGGTCGGAGAAGATGTCGTTCTTCGCCGACGAGCGCGTGGCGAAGGTGCTCGCCGACAACGGCCTGCGGGTCGAGGTCGAACCGGCCGGTTCGCGTCAGATCGCGACCACCGTCGACCTCGGTGCGTTCGATTTCGCGTTCCCGTCGAGCATTCCGGCCGCGGAACGAATCCAGCGTCAGCGCAACATCACCACCAAGTACACGCCGTTCTCGTCACCGATCGTCATCGCCACCTACCGGCCGATCGCGGACCTGCTCACGGCGGCCGGGGTGATCAAGCCCGGCCCGGTCGCGACATTCGATATGAACAAGTACCTGGAACTGGCCGGGACCGGTGTGCAGTGGGATGACCTGCCCGACAACACCACCTACCCGGTCGCCAAGAACATCCTGGTCTCGACGACCGACCCGCGCAGCTCGAACTCCGCGGCCATGTACCTCTCGATCGCCAGCTATGTCGCCAACGACCACACCATCGTGCGCGGCGCCACCGCCGAACAGCACGTGTTGCCGGCGTTGTCGAAACTGTTCCTCGCCCAGGGTTACACCGACAACAGCAGCGACGGACCGTTCAACCAGTACCTCACCAACGGCATGGGCCAGACCCCGCTGGTCTGCATCTACGAGGCACAGTTCGTCGAAGCCGCCGGCAAGGGCCGGATCAAGCCGGACATGGTGCTGACCTACCCGACCCCGACGGTCCTGTCGAGCCACACCCTCGTTCCGCTCGACGCCAGCGGCGACAAGATCGGCAAACTGCTCACCGACAACGCCGAACTGCGTCGCCTGGCCGCCGAACACGGCTTCCGCACCGGCGACACCGCCCAGTTCACCTCGGTCGCCGCCGAACGTTCGGTGCCGGTGGCCGCCGATCTGATCGACGTCGTCGACGTGCCGGCCTACGAGACCCTCGAGCACCTGCTCGACGGGGTTGCCAACTCCTACAACTGAACTCGCTTCCCCCGGTGCCGCGCAGCTCCCGGCTGCGCGGCACCGGTGTTCCTGCGGCCAAGAGGACGCGTTCAGGGCATGCGGCCGCGCAGCGATTTGTGTCCAGGTGACGCGCAGGTTGTAGTGCCGGATTCGGGGGTTGACACAAGTTCGGCGCACGACTGTACACTGATGTGTTGCCAGGCATCCGAGCCGGCCCGCACCGCGAATGGAGTTCCACCGAGATGGACAAATTCGAACCCGGCCGAGAACTGATCCACGAGCTGTCCATCGCGGCACGCCGCACCGGCACCGCACTTGCCGCCATCCTGGGCGACGCGGGCCGCAAGAGCGCGCGCGAGGTCGTCGATCTGGCACACGAGGGACGTGAACTGGTCGCCGGAACGCTACGGGCCAGCGCTGACGAGCTTCGCCGACGCCGTTGAGTGCGCGCCCGGCGGATTCGTCGATGCCGCTGCGGCGTTCGCGGGAAGTCGCCGCGGCGGCGGGTAGCGGGTCTCGGTAGGATCCGGCGGGTGCCAGATTCTTCCGAGATAGCCCGGCTCTTCGATCGGCGACCGCGTCACTGGGTGTCGCCCGCGGACCCGGTGGCGTGGAATGCGGTGCGGGACAAGGTGTGCGCGGAGGTCGCGCCGGAAACCGCGACAGAGTTCGTGGCGCTGCTGCGGCGCGAGATCGTCGAGGTGGTCGGGGTCGGGGTCGACGTCGATGACGCCGACGCGACGGCAGAGCCTTGCGTGCTCGTCGAGGGGCGCCCGGAAGCTGTGGACCTGCCGACCTGGCGCACCATCGTGCTGCCCCTGCTGACCGCTCGCGCGCGTCAGCTGTACGGCGAACTGCCCACCGAGCGCCCCTGACGCAGGGTCCGGCGAGGGCCACAAGCATCGCGATTCGTATCCTCGGCCGTCCCTCGGCGCGAAGGGCTTGACACCAGTTCGGTGCACGTTTGTACACCCAGAAATATCGAGGTAGACGAGCCGACCCGCACCGCGGATGGAGTCTCACGAGACGGATCATGTCGGTCACGGTCGAGAATCGGCCGACCGTCGCCACCCCGAACTGGACAAAATTGCCGAAAAGGCAAGCGATTTGCTGTTTCGGCAATAACTCTGGGTGATCCGGCCGACTGCTGGTGATACTCCGGTCCTCGATCCGAGGAGGACCGCCATGCTGGACAACCCTGTTCGCACCCACACCGCAGCCGTTCGCCCATGGGCCGTGCTGGCCGTGTGCTCGCTGAGCCTGTTCGTCGTCGGGCTCGACGCGACGATCGTCACCGTGGCATTGCCCACCATCGGTGGCGCTCTGCACGTCGGCACCCAGGGCCTGGAGTGGATCGTCGACTCCTACACCCTGGCGCTGGCGAGCTTTCTCATCACCTCGGGAGCGATCGCGGATCGCATCGGCCGGCGACGGGTATTCCGGCTCGGGCTCGCCGTTTTCGGCACCGCAACCGCCGTGTGCGCGCTGGCTCCGACAATCGAGGTGCTCATCGCGGCGCGGGTCGCCCAGGGCATCGGAGGGTCGATGCTGAGTCCGGTGGCCTTGGCGATCGTGGTCTCGGCGATCACCGACGCGCGGCAGCGAGCCCGCGCGATCGGGGTGTGGGCGGCGGTGTTCGGGTTGAGCATGGCGGTCGGGCCGACCCTCGGTGGGGCACTGGTCGACTGGTTCGGGTGGCGGTCGGTGTTCTGGGTCGCGGTTCCGGTCGTGGCGGTCGCACTCGTACTGAGCACGGTGTTCGTGCCCGAATCGCGAGCAGAGCAACCGCGTCGAATCGACGGCGCGGGGCAAGTGCTGCTCGTCCTGGTGGTCGGCGGGGTGATCGCCTTGCTCATCGAAGGACCTCGGATCGGATGGGGCTCGGCCACAGCGCTGGCCGGGTACTGCGGTGTCATCGCGGCAGCTGCCGGGTTCGTGTGGGTGGAGCGACGGGTGGCCGAGCCGTTGATCGATCCGGCACTGTTCCGGCGCGCGCCGTTCACGGCCGCGGTGGTCGGCGCGGTGCTGGTGTTCGTGGCGCTGACCACCACCTTGCTGCTCAGTACCTGGCATCTGCAGCACGAGAGGGGAATGAGCGCGGTCGCGGCAGGAGCGATCACATTGCCCCTCGCGGTCGCGGCAACCGTGTGCGCACCGCTGTCAGGGATTCTCGTCGGGCGCGTCGGTGCCCGTCGGCCGTTGTTGCTCGCGGGCGGATTCCTCACCGCCGGTGGGGTCGTGCTCGTCGGCGCGGGCGGCGATCCGGATCTGATGACGATGCTGGGCGCGTTCGCGCTGATCGGGATCGGGTTCGGATTCGCGAATGCGCCGATCACCAATACCGCGGTGAGCGGGTTGCCCGCGGCCAGGGCGGGAGTGGCGGGTGGAATCACCTCCACGGCTCGACAAGTCGGCGCCGCGGTCGGTATCGCGATCGCCGGCGGGGTGATCGCCGGTCACGGGTCTTTGCGGATCGGGTGGCTTGTCGTGGCCGGATGCGGTGTCGTGGTGCTGGCCCTGACCGGACTTTCGCCACAGAAAAGTGCCTGACCTGCGGAAGAGATTGCCGGAAAAGTATTTTCGTGGCGAGCGATGAGTTCTTTCGGCACGCACCGTCTGTATGAGTGCTACCTGTAGCCGAGATCCGGGAGAGCCTCATGACCGCCAGTTCCGCCGTCACCACCGGCACCCTCGTGGTGCCGGACGCCCGCCTGTATTACGAGGTCCGTGGTGCGGGACCGCTGCTCGTCCTCGTCGGCGCCCCGATGAACGCCGCCTCGTTCGCCGCGGCCGCCGAACAACTCGCCACCACCAACACCGTCCTCACCACCGATCCGCGCGGGCATTTCGGCAGCCCCCTCGACGACCCGAATCAGGATTCGACGGTGCTCGCCCGCGCCGGGGACCTCGCCCAGCTCATCACCCATCTCGACGCGGGCCCGGCCGTGGTGTTCGGATCCAGCGGTGGCGCGATCACCGCACTGGCCCTGGCCCAGACCAACCCCGACCTGGTCACCACCGTCGTCGCCCACGAACCGCCGCTGCGCGAACTGCTCCCCGACGCCGAAGCCCAGCGCCCACTCACCGAGGACATCGTCGCCACCTACGCCACCGGCGATGTGATCGGCGCCTGGCGAAAGTTCTTCACCCAAGCCGCTATCGCCATCCCGGAACCGATGCTCGAACAGATCTTCGGCGGCGACCGTGATCACCGGCAAGTCGCCAGCGAACGTTTCTGGTTCGCCCATGAACTGCGCCCGACCACCTCCTGGGTACCGGACCCGCCGTTGCTGCGTTCGATCCCCACCCGGGTGATCGTCGGGATCGGTGCCGAGTCCACCGGTCAGTTCTGCGATCGCACCTCGCGGGAACTGGCATCGGCGCTGGGCGTCGACCCGGTCCTGTTCCCCGGCGACCACATCGGATTCGTCAACGATGCCGTCACCTTCGCCGCCCGCCTGCAAGAAGTACTCGACGAGCCGTGAGCGTGGTTGCTCGCGCACGAGCGGGCCGGGGGAGAAGATGCCAGGCATGAGCGAATCACAGGACTGGAACAGCAAGATCATCGCCGAGTTCCGAGCCAACGAAGGCCGCGTCGGCGGGCCCTTCGAGGGTGCGCCGATGGTGCTGGTGCATCACCGAGGGCGGCGCACCGACCGGCAACTGGTGTCGCCGATGATGTATTTGGCCGACGAGAACGACCCGAAGCTCATGTACGTCTTCGCGTCCAAAGCCGGTGCCCCCACCAATCCCGACTGGTACTACAACCTCACCTCGGCGGGCGCGGCCGACGCCGAGGTCGGCACCGAGACCTTTCCGGTCACCGTCACCGAAGTGACCGGCGACGAACGCGACCGCCTCTACGCCGAGCAGGCGCGACGGTACCCCGGTTTCGCCGGATACGAGGAGAAGACGAAGGGTATCCGCACCATTCCGGTGCTGGCGTTGCGCCGGAACTGATCGGATGAGGTAGCGGGCAGGGCGACCGGACCGCCCTGCCCGCTACCGGAGACCGAGGCGGAGGTAGTACCGCAGTCCAATGTGCGTGTGGGCCTCGGCTTCCTACCGTTCGATCATGCGTTTTCGAACCCTCACTGTGCCGATTCTCGCCGTCGCGCTGGGCTTGTCCGCCTGCACGACCAGCGCGGCCGAGCCCCACGCCTCGGCTCGCGTGGACAGCGTGCGCGGCGATCTCGACGCTCTGGTCGGCTCAGGTGCCATCGGAGCCGTTGCCACGCTCACCGAGCACGGGGCAGGCACTGTTGTCAGTTCCGGGCTGGCCGACGCGGGCGCGGCGACCCCGATCGGTACCGATGTTCCCCAACACATCCGGGTCGGCAGTGTCACTAAGTCCTTCACCGCCGCGATCGTGCTGCAGCTGGTGGCCGACCATCGCGTCGACCTCGACCGCTCCGTCGACACGTATCTGCCCGGGTTGCTCACCGGTGCGGGCGTGGACGGTCGCGCGATCACCGTCCGCCAGATCCTGGGCCATCGAAGCGGCCTGCCCGAGCCGGCCCGCTCCCCGGAGCTCGACGAACACGAAGCGGCGAAGAACGGCCGTACCTTCACCCCGGCTCAGGAGGTCGCCCTGGCCCTGGCGCAGCCGGCGAAGTTCGCGCCCGGCAGCCGATTCGAGTACACCAACATCAACTACATCGTCGCGGGCATGCTGATCGAAGCGGTGACCGGGCATCGCTACACCGACGAACTGCGCGACCGCATCCTGACACCGCTCGGCCTGTCGAATACCTACCTGCCCGCCACCGGTGAAACCGGTCTGCGCCAACCGCATCCGACCGGCTACGCCACCGTTGACGGGACACTCACCGACACGACCCTGATGGAGCCGTCGGTGCCGTGGGCATCGGGCGCGCTGGTGAGCACCGGCGCCGATGTGAATCGGTTCTTCCTCGCGCTGCTGGCCGGTCGGGTCGTGCCCCAACCCCAACTCGCGCAGATGCTCGACGGCGTCGACATGGGCAACAGTGACGGCATGTCCTACGGTCTCGGCCTCGGGTACACCCAACTGCCGTGCGGTACGCGGTATGTCGGTCACATCGGCGGCGTCCCCGGCTTCTCCACTGTCGCCGGTGCCACGGGGTCCGGCGTCGCGGTCACCATCGCCTATACCGGCACATCGTCGTCTGTCGATCTCGGCGGGATGCTCACCCACGCGCTGTGCGACTGAATCTCCCCTCTCGTCGACACACCGGCCGACGTGCGAGAACACCGCTGTCAACGCGGTGATGGCACACGATGCAAATCGGCATCGGGTGCATCGACTATCGCGTCACGACATCGCTCACTCACCGTCCGCAGCGCCGCGACGAGCTCCGGTGGGTCGGTGACCGTGAACCCGATGTCCAGGGCGGTGATCATCCAGGCCAGTGCGGCAGGGGAGTCGGCGCCCAGATGCAACAGACAGCTCACATCGTCGACCGCTTCGAGGACGCCCATGCCGGGCCAGACACGATCGGCCACCTCGGTGGCCGATCCGTGCAGGGTGACGACGGTGCGCCACGGCCACGACGCGGCCGACAGCCTGCGGGACAGATAGGTGGCCGCGTCACCGGCGGGCAACGGTCGCGGGGTGAATCGTGGGCCCGTCGGTACCCGGGGCTCGAGCCGGTCGACGCGGAACGACCGCCAATCCGCCCGGTCGACATCCCACCCGACCAGATACCAATGCCTGCTCACATTGACCAGCGAATCGGGTTCGACATCGCGGCGCGACGTCCGACCTGCGTGATCGGTGTAGTCGAAGCGCAGACGCTCCTGGCGTCGGCACGCCTGCGCGATCGTCAGCAGCGTCTCGGGTGACACCCGCGGCGCTTCGGCGGCGACCCGCACCATCGACTGTTGCAAGGTCGTGAGCCGGTGCCGAAGTCGCGAGGGAAGTACCTGTTCCAGCTTGGCGAGCGCACGCAGCGAGGCGTCCTCGATACCGGTGACCGTGCCGCCCGAGGTCGTACGTAAGCCGACCGCGACGGCCACGGCTTCCTCGTCGTCGAGCAGCAGCGGCGGCATCGACGCACCCGCGCCCAACCGATACCCCGCGCTGCCCTGCAATGCCTGCACCGGATAGCCCAATCCGCGCAACCGTTCCACGTCGCGGCGCACGGTGCGCGCGGTGACATCGAGCTTGGTCGCTAGTTCGGACCCCGACCACGCGCGGCGGGTCTGTAACAGTGACAGCAGCCGGAGCAGCCGAGCGGATGTTTCGGACATCTCTCCATCATGCCGCGAACTTAGGAACGATTCTGACCTAAGCGATCCATAGCGTTGCCGGTATGAGCGACATCGACAGCTTCCGGATCGACATCCCACAGTCCGACCTCGACGACCTGCGTGAGCGGCTCGCCCGCACCCGCTGGGCCGACGACCTGCCCGGCACCGGCTGGACCTACGGCCTGCCCACCGCCTACCTGCGCGAGCTCGCCGACTACTGGCGGACCGGGTTCGACTGGCGCGCCGCGGAAACCGCACGCAACGCCCACCCTCAGTTCGTCACCGAGATCGATGGGCAGCGCCTGCACTTCACCCACGTGCGCTCACCCGAATCCGGCGCACTGCCGCTGGTCTTGGTGCACGGCTGGCCGTTCACCGACTTCGGTGCGACGATCGGGCCGTTCACCGACCCCCGCGCCCACGGCGGTGACCCACGCGACGCCTTCGACCTCATCATCCCGACCCTGCCCGGATTCGGCTTCTCCGGACCCACCCACCAGCCCGGCCAGGCGGCCACCGAGCGATCCGCGGAACTGATCGCCCGCCTGATGAGCGAATTGGGCTACCAGCGCTATGGCGTGCAAGGCAGCGACGCGGGCTCGTTCATCGCCCCGCAGGTGGGTCGTGTCGACACCGAGCGGGTCGCCGGCGTGCACCTCAACGCGGCGATCACCATCCCCGCCTGGAACGACGACGGCGCGGGCTACACCGAGCAGGATCGGGAAAAGCTTGCCGCGCTCCAGGATTGGAGCAACAACGAAACCTCCGCCTACGCGGGTGTGCACAGCACCCGCCCGCACACCCTGGCCCATGCCCTGGCCGATTCACCGGCAGGTCTGCTCGCGTGGGTTGTCGATGTCGTCAACACCTACAAGGATCCCGCCGCCGCGCTGCCCGAGGATTCCCTCGACCGCGACGCCATGCTCGCCGAAACAGCGATCCTGTGGTTCACGGGGACCGCGGGCTCCTCGATGCGGCTGTACAAGGAATCCCAGCAGTGGGGCGCGGACCTGCCCAGCTCCGGTGTCCCGACAGCGGTCGCGGTCTTCCCCGGCGACACCACGATTCGCGGCATCGCCGAGAAGCAGAACAATCTCGTCCGGTGGACCGAATACGACCGTGGGGGGCACTTCGCCGCGATGGAAGCGCCCGAGCTGCTGATCGAGGATGTGCGCGAGTTCTTCCGGTCGGTGCGGTAGGGGTCGGTGGCCCCCGGGTTACGTCCGGGGGCCACCGCCGGCTCGATGCCACACGGCACCGATCTCGCTCAACCGCTCCACGGCGTAGGCGGGGTCGACCAAAGCCTCCGGGGTGTGGATGCCCGGTGCGGGACGGTCGCCGCGCAAGCCGACCAGCCGTTCGACGCCGAGTGCGATCCCGAGCGCGGTCAGCGGTCGCTGACCGTCCCGATGGACGAGGTGCTGTGTTCTGTCGAGCGGTGCGCCGCCGCGGCCGGTTCCGGCGAGATCGATCCGAACCTCGACGGAGGCGGGCTCGCCGCGCCGCCTGCTCGGGGTCGCGCCGACCGCGAAGTCGACCCGGACGTTCGGTGCGCCGGTCGCCAGGGCCAGGCTCGGCACGTCGAGAACCGGGATGCTCTGGCCGGGTAGCGCGGTGCCGTCGACGGTGTGGACGTCTGCTTGCGCGTCGGCCTCGGAGAGCCAGGTGAAGACGCCGTCGCGGCGCACGAGACCTGCTGTCGTGACGGCCGACCAGCGTTCCAGGTCGGCGATTCCCGCAGGCCCGCCGGTGTCGGTGTCATCGAGCGCGACGCCGACTCGGACCGTGTCGACCCGGTCGAACTCGCGCGCGGAATCCAGCGTGGCGAGCACGACGGTTCCCGCCATCAGATGGCTGGCTACCAGAACCGGTGCCGCACTGGACTTTTGCGCACCCGCGACAATCTCCGGGCCGATGTCGAGCAGGCCGCTGGAGATGCTGAAGTAGGGCAGGCCGCGTTCCTGTGCGTAGTGCAGGCCGTTGAGCCGGTCGTCCCACAGGGTTGCGACGACCGCGGAGTAGTCGGCGTCGGCGAGACCGAGGTCGCGGCGCGACAGATCGATCGTCACTGCCGTGGCAGTGCCGAGGGCGTCGGCTACCCGTTGCGCACGACCGAGATCACGGCCCGCGATGGTCAACGGCAGGGCCGGATGCCATCGACGCAACAGGGCCGCGGTGTCCGACCCCGCCTGTCCCGACCCGCCCAAGATCAGTACCGGTTGCTCCATGATGAATTCCTCTCACTAAGCAACAAGTTGTAACTTACTCTTTGTAGCTAAGCTGTGGGCATGGCGCAAGGGAAGACGATGACCACACGATCGGGCAGATTGGCGAAGCCGGCCCGGCGCGAGCAGCTGCTCGACACCGCCTTGACGCTGGTGCGGGAGCAAGGTACCGACGGCCTGACCTTGGCCACTCTCGCCGAAGCTGCGGGCGTGAGCAGGCCGATCGTCTACGACCACTTCGGCACCCGCCCCGAACTGCTCCTCGCGCTCTACCGCCAACTCGACGAACGCCACCGCCTGGCCTCGGAACAAGCCGCCCGCGACGCCACCCCTACCGTCGACGAGATCGCCCGCGTCATGAGCACCGCCTACTTCGCCTGCGCCACCGACATGCCCGAATTCGACGCGATTTCCGCCGCCCTGAAAGGCAACCCGGACGTCCAGGCGATCCAGCACGACATGCTCGACAGCTACCGCGACTGGATGGCCGCCACCTTGCAACCGTTCTCGTCACTCACCGCCACAGCACTGCGACTGCGCTGCGTCGGCGTGCTCGGCGCGGCCGAAACACTGGCCGCGGAACTGAACCTGGGTACGACCACGCCCGACGAAGCGATCTCGGCGCTGACCGATTTGATCGTCGGCAGCATCGGTGCGGGCGAGCGGCGCTGACGGGGCGAGAGCATGGTCATCGAACCTGAAATCCGCACGGCCGCCGGTGTTGTACGCGGTCGGCGGGAAGTCGATAGCGGTTCTGTGATGTCGTCGGTGTCGGGCTCGGCCAGTTCGACGCGCTGGACCTCCCGAGCTGAATCAACTGGGTCTTGTCCCGGCATGTACGGCCGCATCTTTGGAGAAGCTCTGTCAGAGGTCGGTGGGCGGTGATGTGGTCGGGCTCGATACGTCGACGAGGAAACGGTTGGGATCGGTTACCAGCAAGCGTCTTTGGCCGTAGAACAGATCCCGGGGCTCCTCGACGATGGGAATGCCGAGGTCCTTGGCACGGGCGTAGATAGTCTCCACATCGTCGACAACGATGGTGATGTAGGAGCCGCCGAATCCGCCACGAACATGGTCGGGCACCAGCTCGTGATCGCGCGCCATGATGCCGATGATTGTCCCCGAGTCCGAGTCGATGAGTTGCACGAACCAATCGCTGTTGTAGGCGACCTGGAAACCCAAGAGGTCGACGTAGAAGTCACGCGTCGTAGCGAGTTGGTCGCTGCAGATGTTCACAAAGCTTCGCGCAATGGCCACATCGGCGAGACTAGCAAGCTGGCTCGAATTCCCGGCGGTTCACTTCGGCTCGCCGATTAGATTGAAAGAGTGTTCACCTCCAGTGGAATTCCGGCAGGGTCCGGGCACAGATTGATCGAGCCCAGTGTCGACATGTACGGAGAATGGCGCGACGCGCATGTCGAGTGGGGGCGCGGTCTCCACGAGGACGGTTTCGGCTTGTTGCCGAGTGACGACGTCGACTCGATCCCGGGATTCGAGCTCTGGGTTGCGCGGCTCATCGCCGCGTCGGGAGAGGGGCGCGACGGACGTTGCTCGTATCGCTGGATAGTCGAGGGTGATCGCGTACTCGGCGGGATCGCGTTGCGGCACGGGGACGGTGACCTCGTGCGGAACCTCGGGAATATCGGGTACGGGATCCGGCCATCCGAGCGCCGTCGAGGGCTGGCTACGTGGGCATTGGGAGAGATCATCGCTGAGGCGCGAGTGGCTGGGATGGACCGAGTGCTGGTTGTTTGCGCGACCGGGAATACCGGGTCGGTGAAGACGATCGAGCGCTGTGGTGGTGTTCTCGAGAGCATCCAGGACACCGAACTCGGTCCGGCGCGGCGGTATTGGATCACGGTCGTGAAGTCGCGCACCTAAGTGCGCCATTGGGAGGGGCGGGTTGCGCCCCTCCCACGAGGTCACTATCGACGGCCGAAGTGTTCGACGAGTCGGGAGTAGCTGTCGTGGCCGTGGCCCGCGGTGATGGCGTCGGCGACCAGGCTTCTCGTGTAGGTGGGTAGGTCGGTGTCGATTCCTCGGGTCCGGCTCTCGGCGAGCAGGTCGTCAAGGGAGGGGAGATGGTGCTGCAGGGCGCCGTACGGGATGGCGAAATCGGTGCTGTCGATCTCTTTCGCCAGCATCGGGATCAGTGATGACAGGGCTGCGAGGGAGGGATCGGCCTGCTGGGTGAAGTCGCCGACGGGGAGACCGGCGTTGCCGAGAAGTGCCGAGGCGTGCAGGAACCCGTTCAGCAGGCCCCACATGATGTCGTGGACGGCCATGCCGTACAGCACCGGCACAGCAGGGTCGGGGGAGACGAAGGTCGCGCGGCCGCCGAGAGCTCGGAGGAGGGCTTCGTGTCGATCGAAGGCAGCGCGGGCGCCGCCGTAGAACACCACCGCGTCCGGGGAGCCGATGGCCGGAGCGATGGTCATGATCTGGCCGTGCAGGTAATCCGCTCCGGACTCGCGCGCCAACTGTCCAGTGGCGGTGGCCTGTTCGGAGGTGCCGTCGGTCAGGTCGACCACGGTCCGTCCCGCCAGCTCCGCACCCGACGCACGCAACAGATCCGCCGCCACCGCACCACCCTTGACATTGACGATCACCACATCGGCCGCACCCACAGCCTCTGTCGGGGTCGCGGCCGACCGTGCTCCCTTGGCTACCAACGGATGTGCCCTGTCTTGCGACCGGTTCCACACCGTGACCGGATAGCCCCCATCCAGCAGGGCAGCGGCCAGCGCCGACCCCATCTCACCCAACCCCAGAACTGCGACTGCCGTTGCCTGTGCGTTCTCATGTCCACTCATGAAACGGACATTAAGAGCTCAACCACTCTTCAGGTCAAGGCCCGGGAATCAGGCGAGCTGCTACCGCCGTTCGATGGTGGCGAGCCACGCTGAGGTTGCGTCGGAGAATCGTGTTCGCAGATGCTCGGGGGCGATGGTGGCGATGTGCCAGGCGGGGTTGTGATCGAAGGGCGCGGTGAGGGCGTGCCGGGTGACCGGGTGCGGTCCGAGGTCGGGACCGGTATCGCTGAAGCACAACACGTACAGGGTGCCGCCGGAGTCGGTGACCGACGCCAGGCTTGCCACGTACTCGGTGCGTTCGGACGCGTCGAAGGTGTGGAACAGGCCGCAGTCGAGGACTGTTTCGAAGCGGCGATACAGCCGCTGGAGATGTAGGGCGTCCGCCATAGCGAAGGCCACGTCGATCCCACGATCGTCGGCTGTCTGCCTGGCGGTGGCCAACGCTGTTGCGGCCACGTCGACACCGAGCACAGGCAACCCGCGTGCGGCGATGAACAGGGCGTTGTCGCCGGTGCCGCACCCGACATCGAGGACCGGTCCGCAGAACCCCCCTGATTCGGCCAGCCGCACGACAGCGGGCTGCGGAGTACCGATGTCCCACGGTGCGGGGCCGTCGAGATAGGACGCGTTCCACGGCTGACCGGCTTGGCGCTCGTGACTGGTCGGCGGGCGGGGGTCGGACTGAGGAGTCGGCGGCATCAGCGGATGAACAGGTTGGAGCGGTCGGCGAGGTCGAGAACCGGCTGGGGGAACAGGCCGAGCAGGACGGTGGCGCCCGCGCTGAACGCCACGACCAAGGTGGTGGCGAACGGGGCGGTCACGATGGGCGCGTCGGCCGGAGGGTCGGTGAAGAACATCAGCACGATGACCCGGACGTAGAAGAAGGCGGCGATGGCGCTGCAGAGGACACCGACAATCACCAAGGCGGTATAGCCCGCACCGGAGGCAGCGGCGAAAACCGCGAACTTGCTGACGAATCCGCTGGTGAGCGGCAGACCGGCGAAAGACAGCAGCAACAGGGCGAATGCCGAAGCGAGCCACGGGGATCGGCGACCGAGGCCCGCCCACTGCGACAGTGCGGTCGCTTCGTCACCGGAGGCGTCACGCACCAGACTGACCACCGCGAACGCACCGACGGTGCCGAGGCCATAGGCCAGCAGGTAGAACAGCACGGCGGCCACACCGGCGTTGTCGGCGGCGACGATACCGACGAGCAGGAAACCGGCGTGCGCGATCGAGGAGTAGGCCAGCATGCGCTTCACATCGGTCTGGGTGATCGCCATGATCGCACCGACGACCATCGTCGCCACCGCGACCGCGGCGAGCACCGGGCGCCAATCCGAGCCCAGCGCACCGACTCCCACCATCAGCACCCGCATGGTCGCCCCGACGGCGGCGATCTTGGTGGCGGCGGCCATGAACGCGGTGATCGGGGTCGGCGCGCCTTGATAGACATCGGGCACCCAGGCCTGGAACGGCACCGCGCCGATCTTGAACAGCAGCCCGACGGCGAGCATGCCGATACCGAGCAGGGCCAGAGTCGCGTTCTCGGGCTGCTTGTCCAGTGCCGCACCGATTCCCGGCAGCGACACCGTGCCAGTCTGCCCGTAGAGCAGCGCGACACCGTAGAGGAAGAACGCCGAGGAGAACGCACCGAGCAGGAAGTACTTCATCGCCGCCTCTTGCGAGAGCAACCGCCTGCGGCGAGCCAGCCCACACAGCAGATACAGCGGTAGCGACAACACTTCGAGCGCGACGAACATCGTGAGCAGATCGTTCGACGCGGGAAACAGCAGCAGACCGCCGACCGCGATCATCGTCAGCGGGAACACCTCGGTGGTCGAAACCCCCGAGCGCACCGCCGCGAGCTCGTGCGCGCTTCCCGGCACTGCGGAGGCCTGCGGTGTGAACGCGTCGACCCCTCGATCCAACGCGGCCGCCGCCCGACTCCACGTGCCCGGCCCGCTGCGCGCCCGCGGCACCGCGCCACGCTCGGCGATCAGCAGCAGGCCCAGCAGCGAGACCAGCAGGATCGTGCCCTGCAGGAACAGCGTGACTCCGTCGATGGCGACCGCGCCCACCACCGCGGTGCCCTCGGATCCGGCGAGCAGCACCACGGCCACCAGAGCGCCGACCACACCGGCCAGCCCGAGCACCAACTGCGTCGGATACCGGTAGGGCCGCGACACGAACGCTTCGACGAGTACACCCACCACGCCGACCCCGAACACGATCAGCATCGGGGCGAGCAGGTGGTATTCGATGCTCGGTGCGGGCGCGATGGCCGCGAGCTCGGTGATGGTCACGGAGTCCGTCCTCATTTGTGGCCGCCTGCGGGCGGGGTGGCCGCACCAGCTTCGGGAGCGGGGACCGTCGGAGCGGGATCGTGCTTACCGATCGTCGAGAGGGTGTGTCCCACCGCGGGGTCCACCAGATCCAGGATCGGTTTCGGATAGAACCCGAGCACCAGCAGCGCGACCAGCAGCGGTACGACCACGGCCAGCTCACGCGGCACCAGATCACGCAGGTGCTCGTTGCCCTTCTTCAGCGGGCCGGTCATCAACCGCTGATACAGCCACAGCACGTAGATCGCGGCCAGGACCAGTGCGCCGGTCGCGATCACCGCCGCCACCTGGTACTTCGGGAAAGTGCCGATGAGGACCAGGAATTCGCTGACGAACGGCGCGAGACCGGGCAGCGAGAGCGTGGCCAGGCCCGCGATGAAGAACGTGCCCGCCAGCACCGGCGCGACCTTCTGCACGCCGCCGTACTCGGCGATCATCCTGGTGCCGCGCCGGGAGACGAGGAAGCCGGCGATGAGAAACAGTGCGGCCGTGGACAGTCCGTGGTTGACCATGTACAGCGTCGCCCCGGATTGGGACTGGCTGGTCATGGCGAAGATGCCGAGGATGATGAACCCGAAGTGCGAGATCGAGGTGTAGGCGATCAGTCGCATCACATCGGTCTGGCCGATGGCGAGCAGCGCACCGTAGAGGATGCCGATCACGGCCAGGGTGATCACCAAGGGCGCGAAGGTGTCCGATGCCAGCGGGAACAACAGCAGGCAGTAACGCAGCATGCCGAAGGTGCCGACCTTGTCGACCACCGCCATCATCAGCACCGCGCTGGACGGGGTGGCCGAGACCGCCGCGTCGGGCAGCCACGTGTGCAGTGGCCACAGCGGCGCCTTCACGGCGAAGGCGAACATGAACCCGAGGAACAGGGCGTTGAGCACCGCTGTACTGCCCCCGAGTTCACCGTTGTTGACCGCGGCGACCACGACGCGCAGATCGAAGGTCCCCGCCGATCCCTCGCCGAGGCCCGCCTGGGCGGTCAGCACGTACAATCCGATGACCGCGGCGAGCATGATCAACCCACCGAAGAGGTTGTAGAGCAAGAACTTCACCGCCGCACGCGACCGTTGGGCGCGCACCGCGGCGTCGGTGGTGCGAGTGCCGAAGCCGCCGATGAGGAAGTACATCGGGATCAGCATCGCTTCGAAGAACACGTAGAACAGCAGGATGTCGAGGGCGAGGAAGGAAATCAGCACCATCGACTCGACCAGCAGCATCAACGCCATGTAGATGTGGATGGTCTTGGGTCCGTCGCCGGTGGGGGTGTCGTCGTTCCAGCCTGCCAGGATCAGCAGCGGCACCAGCACCGCTGTCAGCAGGACCAAGGCGGTGGCGATGCCGTCGAGGCCGAGTGTGTAGCAAACACCGAATGTCGGGATCCATTCGTGGGATTCGACGAATTGGTACTGGGCACCGCCGGGCTTGAACCGCACCGCGAGGACAACGGCCAGTGCGAGCACACCGATCGACACCGCGAACGCCACGCCACGCGCCACCGTGCGGCGGGCGGCGGGCAGGACGAGCACCACACCCGCCCCGATCGCGGGGGCGAGCCAGAGCGTCGTCAGCCAGGGAAACGAGTTCACCAGAACCTCACCGCCAGCAGGGCAGCGGCCACCAGGGCCGCGCCGGTGAACATGGACAGGGCGTAGGAGCGTACGAAACCCGTCTGCACCTTGCGGATTCGCGCCGACAGTCCGCCGATCGAGGCGGCGGTTCCGTTGACGATCCCGTCGACGCCCTTCGCGTCGAGGAACACCAGCGCCCTCGTGAGGTGGCGGCCGGGGCGTTCGAACACGGCTTCGTTGATCTTGTCGCCGTAGAGATCGGCACGGGCGGCCCCGGTCAGCACGCTGACCGGCTCCGGCGCTGCCTCGGGGATCGGGCTCTCGGCGTACTTGCGGTAGGCGATGGCCACACCGACTGCGACCGCGGTCAATGCCAGACCGGTGACGACCGCCGCGGGGATCACCGGCTCCGCGTGATGGGAACCGACGACGGGTTCGAGCCAGTTCACCAGCGACGAGCCCCAGACGAACAGGCCACCGGCGAAGACCGATCCGAACGCGAGCAGGATCATCGGCCCGGTCATCACCGCGGGTGACTCGTGCGGGTGGGTGTCGGGCTTCCAGCGGCGCTCGCCGAAGAAGGTCATCAGCATGACGCGGGTCATGTAGAACGCGGTGAGCGCGGCACCGACGAGAGTGACCACGCCGAGCAGGATTCCGGTGGATCCGCCGTGGTCGAAGGCCGCCTCGATGATCTTGTCCTTGGAGAAGAACCCGGACAACGGTGGCACTCCGATGATGGCGAGATAGCCCAGGCCGAAGGTGATGAACGTGATCGGCATCAGTGTGCGCAGGCCGCCGTAGCGGCGCATATCTGTTTCGTCGTTCATCGCGTGCATCACCGAGCCGGCGCCGAGGAACAGTCCGGCTTTGAAGAAGCCGTGGGTGAGCAGGTGCATGATCGCGAACGCGTACCCGGCCGGGCCGAGGCCGACGGCCAGGATCATGTACCCGATCTGGCTCATCGTCGAGGCCGCGAGGGCCTTCTTGATGTCGTCCTTGGCGCAGCCGATGACGGCGCCGAACAGCAACGTCACCGCACCGACGGCGAGCACCGCCGTGCGCGCGTTCGGCGCGAGGTCGTAGATCGGGTTGGCGCGGGCGATCAGGTATACACCGGCGGTGACCATGGTGGCGGCGTGGATGAGCGCCGAGACCGGGGTGGGGCCCTCCATCGCGTCGCCGAGCCACGACTGCAACGGCACCTGCGCGGATTTTCCGCAGGCGGCCAGCAACAACAGCAGACCGATGGCGGTGAGGGTGCCTTCGCTCGCGCCCGGGGTCGCCGCGAACACGGTGCGGAAGTCGAAGGACCCGAATGCCGCGAACATGACCATCATGGCGATGGCCAAGCCCATGTCACCGACCCGGTTCACCACGAACGCCTTCTTGGCCGCCGTTGCGGCCGAGGGCTTCTCGTACCAGAACCCGATCAGCAGATAGGACGCCAGGCCCACGCCTTCCCAGCCCAGATAGAGCACGAGGAAGTTGTCGGCCAGGACCAGCACGAGCATCGCGGCCAGGAACAGGTTGAGATAGCCGAAGAACCGGCGCTTGCCCGGATCGTGGCTCATGTAGCCGATCGAGTAGAGGTGGATCAGCGACCCGACCCCGGTGATCAGTAGCGCGAAGCAGATCGACAACTGGTCCAGCTGCAGGCTGAACCCGACCTGTAGATCACCGACGGGCACCCAGTTGAACAGTTCCTTGTGCACGGCGCGGTCGGCGTCGGCGCGGCCGAGCATTCCGAAGAACGCGACAGCGGCGACGACGAACGAGGACAGCGCGGCCGTCGTGGCCAGGTAGGGGCCCCAGCGGTCGGTGAGGTGGCCGAACAGGAGCAGGACGATCGCGCCTGCGAGCGGGAGGGCGGGCAGCAGCCACAGCGTTGCGGTACCCATGTCAGAACTTCAGCAGGTTGGCGTCGTCGACCGAGGTCGACCGGCGGGCACGGAAGATCGTCATGATGATGGCCAGGCCGACGACGACCTCGGCGGCGGCGACCACCATGGTGAAGAACGCGATCACCTGACCGTCGAGGTTGCCGTGCAACCGGGCGAAGGTCACGAACGCCAGATTCACCGCGTTGAGCATCAGCTCCACGCACATGAACACCACGATCGCGTTGCGGCGCAACAACACTCCCGCGGCGCCGATGGTGAACAGCAGCGCAGACAGGAACAGGTAGTTCTGGGGGTTCACCGCTTGCCTTCCTCGTCGGCCGTCGGATTGTCGTCGCGGACCGTGCCGACCGAGAGCACAGCGGCTTCGGTGTGGGCGCGGTTGCGGCGGTGACGCAGGATCGTGCTCACCGAGAGTTCGGCGAAGGAGCCGTCGGGAAGCTGGGCGGGGCTGTCGACGGCGTTGTGCCGTGCGTAGACACCCGGTGTCGGCAGCGGGGTGGCCCGTTCGCCGGCTGTGCGGAAGCGATCGCGTGACATTTCCCGCTGTCCGCGTTTCGGGGTGAACTGCTCGCGGTGGGCCAGCACCATCGCACCGATCGTGGCGGTGATCAGCAGTGCGCCGGTGAGTTCGAACGCCCACACATAGCGCAGGAAGATCAACTCGGCGAGTTCGGCGATCACGTCGCGGTCGCCGAACCCCCGGCCGGGGAAGCCGGTTCCGCTGTCGCGCAGGGCCGCGCCGATGCCGCCGATGAACAGCAATCCGAATCCGAGCCCGACGATCGCGGCGGCGATGCGCTGGCCGCGCAACGTTTCCCGCAGCGATTCCGCGGAGTCGACGCCGACGAGCATCAGCACGAACAGGAACAGCATCATCACCGCGCCCGTGTACACCACGATCTGCACGACGCCGAGGAACAGCGCACCCTGCGCGATGTAGAACACGGCGAGCGCGATCATGGTGGCGGCCAGGCACATCGCCGAATGCACGGCCTTGGCCGCGGTCACCATGCCGAGGGCGCCGAGCACCGCGATCGGGGCCAGTACCCAGAACAGCACGCCCTCACCCGTGGAGGTGTTGGTGACCTCGGCGGCCAGCACGTGTGCGGTGCTCATCGCAGTACCTCCTGCTCCGACGGTGCGGGACCGACCCGGCCCAGGTAGTAGTCGGCCGCGTCGGTGCCCGGTGCCATCGGGTGTGGCGCGGGCGTCATGCCAGGCTCCATGGGGGCCAGCAGCTGGTCCTTCTCGTAGATGAGGTCGGCGCGGTTGTCGTCGGTGAGTTCGTATTCGTTGGTCATCGTCAGCGCACGCGTCGGGCAGGCCTCGATGCACAGGCCGCAGCCGATGCAGCGCAGGTAGTTGATCTGGTAGACGCGGCCGTACCGCTCACCCGGGGAGAAGCGCTCGTCCTCGGTGTTGTCGGCGCCTTCGACGAAGATCGCGTCGGCCGGGCACGCCCACGCGCACAGTTCACAGCCGATGCACTTCTCGAGTCCGTCGTCGTAGCGATTGAGCTGGTGGCGACCGTGATAGCGCGGCGCGGTCGGCACCTTCTGCTCCGGGTAGGACTCGGTATTGGGCTTCTTGAACATCGTGGCCGCGGTGACCGCGAAACCCGCGAGCGGGTCGAACAACCCGAACTCGGGCTGGTCGTTCGCGGGCCGTGCCGGCATCGGCGGCACCGGGAAACCCAGGAACACCGACGAGGTCGAGGGCTCCTGTGGCGGCAACGGCGGCAGCCCCTTGCTGCGACCCGCGCGCAGGAACATCGCGATCATGGCCGCGGTGATCACCAGCCCTACACCGACCAGGATGAAGTTCTGTCCGGGGATCCCCTCGAGGTCCAGGACCCGTGCGGCGGCCACGACCATCACCCACACCAGCGAGGTGGGGATGAGCAGCTTCCAGCCGAGGTTCATGAACTGGTCGTAGCGCAGGCGAGGCAGGGTGCCGCGCAACCAGACGAACACGAACAGGAACGTCCACACCTTGAGGGTGAACCACAGCAGCGGCCACCATCCGGAGTTGGCGCCCTCCCACAGGCTGATCGGGAACGGCGCCCGCCAGCCGCCGAGGAACAGCGTCGTCGCCAAGGCGGACACCGTGGCCATGTTCACGTATTCGGCGAGCATGAACATCGCGAACTTCAGCGACGAGTACTCGGTGTGGAAACCGCCGACCAGTTCACCTTCGGCTTCGGGCAGGTCGAAGGGCGCCCGGTTGGTCTCGCCGACCATCGACACGCAGTAGATGAGGAACGAGGGCAGCAGCAGGAACACATACCAGGTGCCCTCCTGCGCGCTCACGATCTCGGAGGTCGCCATGGTGCCCGACAGCAGGAACACGGTGGCGAAGGTCAGTGCCATCGCGATCTCGTAGGAGATGACCTGCGCGGTCGAGCGCAGGCCGCCGAGCAGCGGATAGGTCGAACCCGAGGACCAGCCGGCGAGCACGATGCCGTACACGCCGATGGAGGTGATGGCGAGGATGTAGAGCACCGCGACGGGCATGTCGGTGAGCTGCAACGCGGTGTGCGTGCCGAAGATCGAGACCTCCGGGCCCATCGGGATCACCGCGAAGGCCATGAACGCCGGGATCACCGAGATGATCGGGGCGAGCACGAAGATCGGCTTGTCCACGATCGCCGGGATGATGTCTTCCTTGAGCGCCATCTTCACACCGTCGGCGATCGACTGGAGCATGCCGCCGGGGCCGATCCGGTTGGGCCCGATCCGCATCTGCATCCACGCCACGACTTTGCGTTCGGCGTAGACCGCGATCAACGGCACCAGCATCAGGTAGATGAACACGCCGAGCGCCTTGACCACCACCAGCCACAGCGGGTCGGTGCCGAAGACAGGCCCGGTGTCGGCCGCGAGGAGTAGGACTCGATCACTCATGACGGTGTTCCTTCATCCTGTCGTCGGCGCGACGCAGGCGCACCACGGCGCCGGGTGTCACACCGAGTTCGGCGGCGACCGTCGAACCGGGCGAGTGCAGCGGCAGCCACACCACCCGGTCGGGCAGGTCCGTGATCATCAACGGCACCGAGATCTCGCCGCGCTCGGTGGAGACGATGACGTGATCGGCATCGTCGGCTTCGATCTCGGCGGCGGTCGCGGCCGAGAGCCGCGCGACCGGCGGGCGGGCGACACCGGCGAGATTGGGTTCACCGTCTTGCATGCGGCCGGCGTCGAGCAGCATCCGCCATCCGGCAAGGACGGCCGTTCCTGGCCCGGGTGCGGGGCGAGTCTGGCTGGTCAGCTCCGGGGCGGGGATGGGCTCACCGGTCCAGGCGCCGAGTCCGTCGAGTTCGGTGCGTGCGGCGGCGGGGTCGGGCAGGTTGATCGGGACGCCCATCTGCGCGGCCAGCGAGTGCAGCACCCGCAGGTCCGACAGGGGAGCGGCGACGCGGCGGGTGGTGTCGAGCGAGGCCGCGGTGAAGGGACGCGGGCGACCTTCCCAGGTGCGGAAGGTGCCGGACTTCTCCATCGCGGTCGCCACCGGGAAGACGACGTCGGCGCGTTCGGTGACGGCGCTGTGCCGCATTTCGAGGCTGACGACGAACCGGGCCGCGTCGATCGCGGCCAGGGCGGCGGCCGGGTCGGGCAGGTCGGCCGGATCGACGCCGCCGATGACCAGCGCACCCAGCTGGGCGGCGCTCGCCAGAATGGCGTTGGCGTCGCGGCCGACGGTGACGGGGAGTTCACCGGCTTGCCAGCGGTGTCGAACCTGTTGGCGTGCTGAAGGATCCACGACGGGTCTGCCGCCGGGCAACAGGCTGGGCAGTGCGCCTGCTTCCAGCGCGCCGCGTTCGCCCGCACGGCGGGGCACCCAGGCCAGTGCCGCGCCGGTGGCATCGGCCAGGCGGGTCACCGCCGACAGGGCGCCGGGGCTGCCCGCGAGACGTTCACCCGCCATGATGACCGCGCCGGTCGTGTTCAGCATCGTTATGAGTTCGGCGGCATCGGCGGACGTTTCGGCCATGATCGAGGTGATGACGTCGGCTTCCCCGCACGGCGGGGTTTGGATGAGCGTGCCCGACATGCGTTCGAGGCCGCGGGAGACGAACGGCGCCAGCGACACCACGCGTTGCCCGCGGGTCCGTGCGGCCTTGCGCAGCCGCAGATAGACGATGGGCGATTCCTCTTCCGGTTCGAACCCGACCAGCAGCACGACGGGGGCTTTGTCGAGCGCGGCGAAGTCGACCCGCACACCGCGTCCGGCGATGCGGGCGGCGAGGAATCGTTCTTCCTCCTCCGAATGCACCCGGCTGCGGAAATCGATGTCGTTGGTGGCGAGGACCATGCGCGCGAACTTGCTGTACGCGTACGCCTCTTCCTCGGTGACGCGGCCGCCGACGAGCACACCGGCATTGCCGATCGCCGCGCTCAGGCCCGCAGCGGCGGCGGCGAGAGCTTCGGGCCAGGAGGCCGGGGCCAGGACGCCGTCCCAGCCGCGCACCATCGGCGTGGTGAGGCGGTCGCGCTCGGTGGCGTAGGCGAAGGCCCAGCGGCCCTTGTCGCAGTTCCATTCCTCGTTGACCTGCGGGTCGTCGCCGGCCAAGCGGCGCAACACTTTTCCGCGACGGTGATCGGTGCGTTGTGCGCATCCGGAGGCGCAGTGCTCGCACACGCTCGGGGTGGAGACCAGGTCGAACGGGCGGGCCCGGAAACGGTAGGAGGTACCGGTGAGCGCGCCCACGGGACAGATCTGAACGGTGTTGCCGGAGAAGTAGGAGTCGAGGGGTTCGGCTTGGGCGATGCCGACCTGCTGGAGCGCACCACGATCCATCAGTTCGATGAAGGGGTCGCCGGCGACCTGCTGGGAGAACCGGGTACAGCGTGCGCACAGCACGCACCGCTCCCGATCGAGCAGCACCGCGGTGGACAGCGGGATCGGCTTCGGATATGTCCGCTTCTCGCCGTCGAAGCGGGATTCGGCGCTGCCGGTGGACATCGCCTGGTTCTGTAGCGGGCACTCGCCGCCCTTGTCGCACACCGGGCAGTCCAGCGGATGGTTGATGAGCAGCAGTTCCATCACCCCGCGCTGGGCCTTTTCGGCAACCGGGGAACTGTTCTGGGTACGCACGATCATGCCGTCGGTGACCGGGATCGTGCAGGAGGCGACCGGCTTTCGCTGCCCTTCGACCTCGACGAGGCACTGACGGCACGCGCCGACCGGGTCGAGCAGGGGGTGATCGCAGAAGCGCGGGATCTGCACGCCGATCAGTTCGGCGGCACGGATCAGCAAGGTGCCCACGGGAACTTCGATCGTGGTGTCGTCGATGGTGACGCTCACCATGTCGGTGGGCACCACATCGCTGCTGTTGCCTGGCGCGATGGCTGTCATCGGTCCTCTTTCGCTGGTGCCCACACGGTCGAGGCGGCCGGGTCGAACGGGCAGCCGCCGAGTCGCTGATGCGCGAGGTATTCGTCGCGGAAGTACTTCAGCGAGGAGAAGATCGGGCTGGCCGCGCCGTCACCGAGCGCGCAGAACGATTTGCCGTTGATGTTGTCGGCGATGTCGGCGAGCTTGTCAAGGTCGGCTTCGGTGCCGTCGCCGGCTTCGAGTCGGCGCAGCAACTGCACCAGCCAGTAGGTGCCTTCGCGGCACGGTGTGCATTTGCCGCAGGATTCGTGGGCGTAGAACTCGGTCCAGCGCAGAACCGCGCGCACCACGCAGGTGGTGTCGTCGAAGATCTGTAAGGCCTTGGTGCCCAACATGGATCCGGCGGCGGCGACACCTTCGTAATCGAGGGCGACGTCGAGGTGTTCGTCGGTGAACATCGGGGTCGAGGAACCGCCGGGGGTCCAGAACTTGAGGGTGTGCCCGGCTCGCACCCCGCCCGCGTAATCCAGCAGCTCGCGCAAGGTGATGCCCAGCGGGGCCTCGTACTGGCCGGGGCGGGCCACATGCCCGGACAGGGAGTACAGGGTGAAGCCGGGTGACTTCTCGCTGCCCATCGAACGGAACCACTCGGTGCCGTTGCGCAGGATCGAGGGCACGCTGGCAATGGATTCCACATTGTTCACCACCGTCGGGCACGCGTACAGGCCCGCGACGGCGGGGAACGGTGGGCGCAGACGGGGCTGTCCGCGCCTGCCTTCGAGGGAATCGAGCAGTGCGGTTTCCTCACCGCAGATGTAGGCGCCCGCGCCGGCGTGCACGATCAGGTCCAGGTCGAAACCCGAGCCCAGGATGTCGTGGCCGAGCAGGCCCGCCGCGTAGGCCTCGGCGACGGCGGCTTGCAATCGGCGCAATACCGGCACCACCTCGCCGCGCACGTAGATGAACGCGGTCGCGGCCCGGATCGCGTAGGCGGCGATCACGATGCCTTCGATGAGAGTGTGCGGGGTGGCCAGCATCAACGGGATGTCTTTGCAGGTGCCGGGTTCGGATTCGTCGGCGTTGACGACGAGGTAGTGCGGCTTCGTGGTGCCGTCGGGACCGGGCCCCTGCGGGATGAACGACCACTTCATCCCGGTGGGAAAGCCGGCCCCACCACGACCGCGCAGACCCGCGTCCTTGACGGTGTGGATCACCTCGTCGGGTGTCTTGCCCAAGGCGGCGCGGAGACCGTCGTAGCCACCGGTCGCGCGATAGCTTTCCAGGGTCCAGGACCGTGGAGCGGCCCAGTGTTCGCTGAGTACCGGGGTGAGGGCCATCATCGCGAACCCCCTGCCGAATCCTGTTCTGCGGCAGCGATGTCGAGCCCTGCCAAGGTGGGTGCGCCCGGTGTTCCTTCGAGCGCGCCGGGACGCTCGTCGGGGAATCCGGCGAGGATGCGGGCGGTCTCGCGGAATGTGCACAGCGGTGCGCCGCGGGTCGGGCGGACCTGGTGGCCCGCCCGGAGGGCGTCGGTGATCGCGACTGCCGATTCGGGAGTCTGGTTGTCGAAGAATTCCCAGTTCACCATCATGACCGGGGCGTAGTCGCAGGCGGCGTTGCATTCGATGTGTTCGAGTGTGATGGCGCCGTCGGAGGTGGTTTCGCCGTGCCCGACGTCCAGATGTTGGTGCAGTGCTTCGTAGATGGCGTCGCCGCCGAGGATCGCGCAGAGGGTGTTGGTACAGACCCCGACGTGGTAGTCGCCGGTGGGGGTGCGCCGGTACATCGAATAGAACGTGGCGACCGCGGTCACCTCGGCGCCGGTGAGGTTCAGGTGATCGGCGCAGAAGTCGATGCCGGTGCCCGTCACGTACCCCTCCTCGGCCTGCACCAGGTGCAGCAGGGGGAGCAGGGCCGAGCGGGGGTGCGGGTAGCGGGTGATGATCTCCTTGGCGTCCAGTTCGAGACGCTCGCGCACATGCGGCGGATACGGTTCGGGACGCGTGCTCAGGCTCAGGAGAATCGGTGTGCTGGTGGGGTTGTCGATTGTCATCTGTCCACTCCGCCCATGACCGGGTCGATGCTGGCGACCGAGGCGATCACGTCGGCGACCATGCCGCCCTCGCACATCGCGGCCACCGCTTGCAGGTTGGTGAACGAGGGGTCGCGGTAGTGCACCCGGTAGGGCTGGGTGCTGCCGTCGCTGACCATGTGCACACCCAGTTCCCCGCGCGGGGACTCCACCGCCGAGTACACCTGTCCCGCAGGCACTCTGATGCCTTCGGTGACGAGCTTGAAGTGGTGGATCAGCGATTCCATGGAGGTGCCCATGATCTTGCCGATGTGCTTGGGTGAGTTGCCCAGACCGTCGGGGCCCAGTTCCAGGTCGGCGGGCCAGGCGATCTTCTTGTCGTCGATCATCACCGGGCCCGGACGCAGCTTGTCCAGGCACTGTTCGACGATCTTGATCGACTCGGTCATCTCGGCGATCCGGATGATGTAGCGGCCGTAGCAGTCACAGCCGGTGGTCGTCGGGATGTCGAATTCGTAGTTCTCGTACCCGCAGTACGGATCTGATTTGCGCAGATCGTGCGGCAGACCCGTGGCGCGAAGGACCGGCCCGGTGATGCCGAGAGCCATGCAGCCGGTGAGATCGAGGTAGCCGATGTCCTGGGTGCGCTTCTTCCAGATCGGGTTCGCGCTGAGCAGGTGCTCCATGTCGCGCAGGCGCCCGGGCAGCAGGTCGAGCAGTTCCCTGACCTTGGTGACCCCGTCGGCGGGCAGATCCTGCGCCAAGCCGCCGGGACGGATGTAGGCATGGTTCATCCGCAGGCCGGTGATGTTCTCGAAGACGTCGAGGATGAGTTCGCGTTCACGGAAGCCGAACAGCATCGGGGTGAGCGCGCCCAGTTCCATGCCGCCGGTCGCGAGGGCGACCAGGTGCGAGGAGATGCGATTGAGCTCCATCAGCAGCACTCGCACCACGGTGGCGCGTTCGGGGATCTGGTCGGTGATGTCGAGGAGTTTCTCCACGCCGAGGCAGTAGGCGGTTTCGTTGAAGAACGGGGACAGGTAGTCCATTCGGGTCACGAAGGTGACGCCCTGGGTCCAGTTGCGGAATTCCAGGTTCTTCTCGATGCCGGTGTGGAGGTAGCCGATGCCGCAGCGGGCCTCGGTGACGGTTTCGCCTTCGATTTCGAGGATCAGGCGCAGCACCCCGTGCGTGGACGGATGCTGGGGGCCCATGTTCACCACGATGCGTTCTTCGGCGCCGCCGTCGATCACTTCGCTGACCTGGTCCCAGTCCTGGCCTGCGACGGTCACTACCGGTGGTTCGTCGCGGCGGAAGTCGGTGTCGGTCATCAGCTGTAGGTCCTCCGCTCGTCGGGCGGCGGTATGCGCGCGCCCTTGTACTCCACCGGGATCCCGCCGAGCGGGTAGTCCTTGCGCTGCGGATGCCCGCGCCAGTCGTCGGGCATGGTGATGCGGGTCAGGGAGGGGTGCCCGTCGAAGAGGATGCCGAAGAAGTCGTAGGTTTCGCGTTCGTGCCAGTCGGTCGTCGGATAGACCGAGAACAGCGACGGAATGTGCGGGTCGGCATCGGGCGCGGACACTTCCAGCCGCACGCGGCGTCCGTGTGTGATCGATTTCAGGTGATAGACCGCGTGCAGTTCGCGGCCGTCGTCGTCGGGGTAGTGCACGCCGTTGACACCCAGGCACAGTTCGAACCGCAGTGTGCTGTCATCGCGCAACGTGCTCGCGACCGCGACGAGGTGTTCGCGCTTCACGTGCAGGGTGAGTTCGTCGCGGAAGACCACGATCCGCTCGATGACGGTGTCGAAGGCGATGACCCGGCCCACGAGTGCGGCGCGCAAGGTGCCGACGAAGGCGTCGAACCAGCTGCCGTACGGGGGAGGTGTTCCCGCGGGCAGGGCGACGGGGGTGACCAGGCCGCCGTAGCCGGAGGTGTCACCGGTGCCGCTGACGCCGAACATGCCGCGCCGGGTGCCGATCACCTCGTCCTGTGGCGGTTTGGGTTGGGCCTGCGCGGGTGATTCCTCCGGAACCTGGTGTCCCGCAGGGTTGTCGGTGTTGTCGGGGGAGTCGAACGTCATCGCAGCAGGCCCTCCATCCGGATGGTCGGCGTGCTGGCCAGTGCGGCCTGCTCGGCGGCGCGGATCGCTTCCTCGCGGTTGACGCCCATCGGCATCTCGGCGATTTTCGCGTGCAGCGCCAGAATCGCGTTGAGCAGCATCTCCGGGCGGGGCGGACAGCCGGGCAGGTAGATGTCGACCGGGACGATGTGGTCGACGCCCTGCACGATGGCGTAGTTGTTGAACATGCCCCCCGAGGACGCGCAGACCCCCATGGCCAGCACCCATTTCGGTTCGGTCATCTGGTCGTAGACCTGGCGCAGCACCGGCGCCATCTTCTGGCTCACCCGGCCCGCCACGATCATCAGGTCGGCCTGGCGTGGGGAGGCGCGGAACGCTTCCATGCCGAAGCGGGCGATGTCGAATCGTCCGGCGCCGGTGGCCATCATCTCGATCGCGCAGCACGCCAACCCGAACGTGGCGGGCCAGACGGAGCCCTTACGCAGGTAGCCGGCGAAATCCTCGACCGTGCTCAGCAGGAACCCGCTGGGCAGTTTCTCTTCGAGACCCATTATTTCCCACTCATTCCCAGCTGAGGCCGCCGCGACGCCACTCGTAGGCGTAGGCGACAGACACGTTGACGATGAACAGCGCCATCGCGGCGAGACCGAACAGCCCGAGCGTGTCGAAATGCACGGCCCACGGGTACAGGAACACGATCTCGATGTCGAAGATGATGAACAGCATCGCCGTGAGGTAGTACTTCACCGGAAAGCGCTGTCCCGCTGCATTTCCCGGGCCACCGGCGATGGCGTGCGGGGTCGGCTCGATGCCGCATTCATAGGGTTCGAGTTTGGCCCGGTTGTAGCGTTTCGGGCCGATCAGCGACGCCATGATGACGGAGAACACCGCGAACGCCGCGGCGATGGCGCCGAGTACGAGTGCGGGCACCTCGATATTCACGACTGCACTTCCCCTCCTCGCTGGAGCAGGCCGAGCCGTGTGGCCCGGCCGCGGACGGCAGCTTTCGGCGAGACGGGGCCGACAACGTTGTCCGCCGAACCGGGGCTCGCGCAAGGCTGTGCAGCGATGGCGGAGCGTTATACAAGAGCCCGTGCTCGTGTGAGCTAGAGCACAGACTACCGCCGTTTCGGGGGTCCGCCGCACGTTTCCGGGGTGGGGTTTGATCGATATCGGTACCGCGATTCATGAGCGATACGGGGGTAATCGTCTGCGGGTATGCAGCAGCGAACCACTGGCGTTACCAGTGGTGATAGATAGAAAGGTGCGAAGCGGACTATCCGACAGGTCGGGACGATGCCCGGATGGTCCTGTTCAGCGCGCGAGCAGGATGCCCGCGACCGCGTTGGTGAGCTGCATGGCGTCGATGGGGTGCGAGACGGCGGCCTCGGCGCGCGACCAGTTGGCCAACCAGGCGTCATCGGGTCGGCCGGTGAGCACGACCACCGGCGGGCACTGATCGATCTCGTCTTTCAGCTGTTTGGCGATACCGAGGCCACCCGTCGGGGCGGATTCACCGTCCAGGATCGCCAGATCGATCCCACCGGCATCCATCTGCTCGATGACCACCGGTGCGGTAGCGACCTCGAAGAAGTCGAGCTCCGGTAGGTCGGCGCGCGGCTTACGGCCCAGCGCCAGGATCACCTGTTGGCGGGTATCGGCATCGTTGCTGTAGACCAGCACACGCAGCGGGGTGGAACCATGGGATTCGGCCACGCTCGGATCGTACGTCCGCGGGCGGCGCCACCGTGGCAGGTTCGCCGGATCGACCAGTCGCGCAGTGGTATCGGCGGTGATCAGCACCGGCGGGGCCTGCGCTCACGACCGCGGGGGTAGATCGAACTCGCCGCGGATGCCGGTGAACAGGCTCTCGACGTCTGGGCCGAAGGTGATCGCGGCTTCGGTAATCGCGGAGAGCGCGCCCTGCAACGGATCGGTATGCCGCGCATGGAAAACCGTGTTGAGGGCGAAGTGGGGGTGACTGATGTTGCCGTGGTCGTACGGGTTCGGTGTCGGGGTACTGGCCTCTGACACTTCCCGCATGACGCTGCTCTGGAACCTCGCCTCGTCGGGTCCGTACTGGTCTCTGTCCAGCCGCGCGAACGCGGCGTCGTTGTCGTGGAAGGGTTCGGGCAGCGGTGCGCCGGATGCGAGCGCGTCCAGCGCGGGGCGCACCCAGACGCGATCGCTGAGACCGGCGAGATCGTAGGCGCGCTGTGCGCAGTACTCGGCCAGTCGACGCAATCGCGTGGCGCTCATGGCGGCTATCGACTCCGCCATCGCACGGTCGTAGCCTGCGAGTTCGCGTCCGTGATAGGTGTTGGCGAAGGCTGGTATCGGCTCGCCGCCCCATTCGGCGCGCACTCTGGCCTCGGCTTCTGTGCGGATCTCTCGTTGCCGGTCCGATTCGGGCTCGGGCAGATCCGGGGCAGGCTCGGTCGGCGGTGCTGCGCTGTTGGCGGGAACGCCGTAGCCGGGCATGTCCCACTGCCGGGCGGGTCGAGGAGCGGTGCCGTCGTCGGGCCAGAGCCGGATTCGCCAGTGGTCGCCAGGGGTGGTGTCGCCGGGCCAGCCGTAGTTCGCGAAACCCGTTCCGGCGATCTCGGCAAGGTAGTCGCCCGGCGGCACGGGTGCGTCGGCCCAGCCGTCGACGGGTGAACTGATGGTCAGCCCGTGCTCGCCGATGTGCAGCCGGGCTTCGCTGACCTGCTGCCACTCGCCCTCGTCGACCGGTCGCCGATCCCACACCTGTATGTGAATCGGCATCTCGAAGTTGTTCTGGTGCGGGCTGAGCACCACCACGGTGTGGCCGTCGCCCGCCGACGGCCTATCCGCATGCGCGGCGTCGAGCAGCGCGAGCTCTACGTCCTCCTCACCCTCCCCGCCGTGCAGGATGAACTGGCCGTAATCGAGCGTCAGTTCCAGTCGATGCTCGGCGAGGAGGTGCGAGGGTTCGGTCACGCACGAGATCGTGGCACAGCCCACCGACAGCGACCGACGGGTGTTGGCGGGCTCAGTGACTCACTGCGTCGTCCAACTCGGCGAGGAGACGGGCCTTGGAGCGCGCGCCGACAAGGGTGCGCAGGAGTTGGCCGTCACGAAACAGCAGCAGTGTCGGCGCCGCCATAACCTGGTAGTTGCGGGCAGTGAGCGGGTTCTCGTCGGCGTTGAGGGTGCGAACGGCGAGCGTATGCGCACGTTCGCGGGCGACTTCGGCCAGCACGGGGGCGATCATTTTGCACGAAGGGCACCACGTGGCCCAGACGTCCACGAGAACGAGGCCGGGGTGGGCGAGCACGTCGCGGTCGAATGTCTCATCGGTCACCACGACGGTGCCGACGATCGCAGAACTCAGGGTCATCGGGATTCCTTGTACTCGGTGGGGATGTCGTGTGTTCGCTCGGCCTGCTGGGTCGTCCCATCGGGGGGTTGCAGCGCAGGGACGCCCGTCGGCCACGGAAGCATTCGGGTGGTGCTGTGGCGGTGTGCGGCCTCGCGGAGGCGATCGGTGAGGGCGTCTCTGCGGGCGGTGAGGGCGTCGATTTCCGCGGTCAGTGCGTCGATGGTTCGCTGGTATTCGGCCAGGGAGGCCGGACAGTCGTCGACGTGTTCGCTGCCTGTCGCCAGGCAGTCCAGAAACGGGCGAGTCTCCTCTACCGGGATGCCCAGACGGTTCAGGGATCGGATTTCGCGCACCAGGCGGACGGTGTGGTCGTCGTATTCGCGGAAGCCGTTGGGGTGCCGTTCCGGTGCGACCAGCCCGAGCGCCTCGTACCGCCTGATGGCCTTGGGGCTGAGCTGAGCCAGCCGCGCAAGCTCTCCGATCCTCATGCAGCGAATGTAAACGCTGCCCCCAGGGGCAAGGTCAAGTGAGAGTTCACATTGCCTATCGGCGGGCGGTGAGCCATTCTGAAAAGGGCAAGGGACGCACCGGATTTCGCAGGGGGTCGTGACCGAATGCCGAATGGATTGAAAACGCTGACGCGGTACACGATCGAGGAAGAGCATCGGCATCCCGGTTCGTCGGGGGAATTCTCCGCGCTGGTGAATGTGGTGGCCACGGCGGCGAAGATCATTGCCAATCAGGTGACGCGCGGGGCGATCATCGGGTCGGGGGTCGAGGACGAGACGTCGGTGAGTGGGCGGCTCGATGTGTTGACCGATGAGATCATGGTGGGGCAGACGCAGTGGTCGGGGCATCTGTCCGGGTTGTTGTCCGAGCAGCAAGCGACGGTGCTGCCCGCGACGCAGCGCCGGGGCAAGTATCTCCTGGCCTATGACGCGTTGGACGGGTCGAGCAATATCGACGTGAATCTGCCCGTCGGTTCGATTTTCAGCATTCTGCGGGCGCCGGAAGCGGTGGTCGCCGGCGACGCGGACCCTGCCGAAACCGACTTCCTGCAGCCGGGAGTGGAGCAGGTGTGTGCGGGGTTCACCCTGTACGGGCCCGCCACGATGCTGGTCCTCACCACGGGCAGCGGCGTCGACGGGTTCACCCTCGATCGGGAGATCGGTGCGTTCGTGCTGACTCATCCGCAGATGCGAATCCCGCAGGACACCTCGGGTTTCGCGATCAATGCCGCGAACGAGCGGTTCTGGGAGCGGCCGGTGCGCCGGTATGTGCTCGAGTGCTTGGAGGGAGTCGAGGGGCCACGCGGGCGCGATTTCAATATGCGGTGGGTGGCGTCACTGGTGGCCGACACCTTCCACATCCTGACCAGGGGCGGGCTGTATCTGTATCCGCGCGATACGCGCAATCCCGCACAGCCGGGCCGAGTCTCGCTGCTGTACGGGGCGAACCCGATCGCGTTCATCGTCGAGCAGGCGGGCGGGGCGGCGACCACCGGGCACGAGCGCATGATGGAGGTTCCCCCGGCCCAGGTGCATCAGCGGGTGCCGTTCATCTTCGGTTCCCGCAACGAGGTGCTGCGCATCGAGCGGTATCACCGGGAACCGGACGCGGGCAAGCGGTTCGACAGTTCATTGTTCGGGACGCGGTCGTTGTTCCGGCCCGCCAAACACGATCAGCGCACGTAGATGCGCGATCGGCACCGTGCTTCCCGGGCGATCAGGCCGGGTCCTGGTCGCGTTCTTGCTGTTGCCTGCGGGCCTCGCGACGTTGCTGTTCGGCACGCTCGCGCAGGCCGCGGAGGAAGGCCTCGTCGTCGTCGGGATTCGACGCGACCCGGCGACCGGGGCGATCGTATTCGCCGAACCGGGTATTGGAGACAGGTCCTGACTCGCCGACCGGCCTGCCCGCGAACAACCACAGCAGCGCACCGATCGTCGGGATCAGCACGACCACGATGATCCACCCCATTTTCGGTAGGTGCCGGATGCCCGCGTCGGGGCTGGTGATGATGTCGACCAGGCAATACACCCACAGGGCGAGAGTCAGAAAGCCGATGACGGCGTATGGCATTCGGCGATTATTCCACGTCGGCTCGCACCGTGGATTTGCGGTGGCCGGCGACTACCGGCGCGGTCAGTCGGGCAGGAGCGGGACCGAGAGGCCTTCGCCGCTGCGCAGGAGTGCGGCGCGGGTGACGGCGGTGGAGCCGAAGCGGCGGCGCAGGTCGTCGAGGGTGGCGTCGAGGGTGTTCTCGGCACGCGCTTCCAGCGGCAGGGTGAGTTGCCTGGTGTCGGCGTCGTCGAGGTTGGTCAGCGACAGGCCGATCAGGGTGATGCCGCGTTCGGTGATCAGTGGTTGGGCGGTGTGCAGCAGCAGGCGGGCGGCGTGGCGGATCGCGGTGGAGGCGTCGGTGGCTTCGACGAGGGTGTGTGATCGGGTGGCTCGGGTGAAGTCGTCGAAACGTAAGCGCAGCACCACCGTTCGGCAGACGCGGCCGGCGGCGCGCAGGCGGCGGCCGAGGCGGTCGGTGAGACCGTCGAGGTAGGCGGCGATCTCGTCGGGGTCGCGAGGGCGGCGGCCGAGGGCGCGTTGGGCGCCGATCGAGCGCCGGCGTTTGCCGGTTTCCACGCGGCGTGGATCCTGAGCCCAGGACAGGGCGAACAGGTGACGGGCCGCGGCGGGGCCGAGGATGGCACGCAGGTGGGGTTCGCCGAGTTCGGCGAGCTGGCCGATGCGGGTGATGCCGTTGGCGTGCAACGTCGCCGAGGTGACTTTGCCGACGCCCCATAATCGGTCCACCGGCAGCGGATGCAGGAAGTCGAGCTCTTTGCCGGGTTCGACAAGGCGCAACCCGTCGGGTTTGGCGACGGCGGAGGCGACCTTGGCGAGGAATTTGTTGCGTGCGATGCCCACCGAGATGGGCAGGCCCACCCGGTCGGCCACCTGCATGCGCAGCCAGTGGCCGATGTCGATCGGTTCGCCGCTGATCCGGCGTAGCCCGCTGACGTCGAGGAACGCCTCATCGATCGAGATCCCCTCCACCACCGGGGTGGTGTCGTGGAATACCGCGAACACCGCTTTGCTCGCCTCGGCATAGGCCGACATCCGCGGCGGCACCACGATCGCGTGCGGACACAGGCGCAGCGCCTGGGCCGCGTTCATCGGCGTGCGGATACCGAACGCCTTGGCCTCGTAGCTGGCCGCCAACACCACCCCGCCACCCACGATGACCGGTTTGCCACGCAGCCACGGCTGGTCACGCTGCTCGACCGAGGCGTAGAACGAGTCGAGGTCGGCGTGCAGGATCGAGGCCTCGGCTCGGGACTGGATACGCGGGCGACGCGGGGCGGCGGAATCGGACACGAACATATGTTCGCATCGGGGTCCGACGAGTTCGGCCTGTCAGGGTGTGGAGATAGTCCTGGCCTGCAGGTTTTCGGCGAACTCGCGCGCGGCGGTGAGGTCGGAGGCGTCGGGGTGGCCCTTGCGGACACCACCGACCACGCGCAGCGGCAGCCAGGTGTCGAAGCCCCGGCAGTCGAAGGCGTCGACCACGTCGAAGCCCTTCTTCTCGATGTCGCGGGTCAAGGTGGTGACATAGCGGCGAAACGGCGTTTCCGGGAATCCACTGGTGCGGAACACGAACGCCTTGCCCTGGTGTCTGGCCGGCAGCGAGGCGATGAACCGGCGCAGTTCCGGATGGAAAGCCATGTTGTAGATGCCCGAGCCGAAGCCGACGAGGTCGTAGGCGGCGAGCTCGGCCGGATCGATGTCGGCGGGAGCGACGACCCGGCCGCCGAGCACCTGGCTGATGGCTTCGGCGACGCGCTGGGTATTGCCGTGCGACACCGACTTGCACACGAGGATGACCTTCATAGGGGTGGTCCTTTCGTTCCGCTGCGTTGCTGGACACTCTCGGAGACACCGCTCGAGTTCCCAGCGTGACACGCAGATGTTGTGCCCTCCGTCACAGCGTGTGTTCGGCCGCGAGGTCGAGAGCGCGCACGACATCGATGGACTGCAGCTTGTCGGGGTTGCGGACCGCGTAGAGCCCGATGATGAGGTCGTCGGCCAGCTCGACCACCAGCACCGTATCCAGGTCGCCGTTCTTCGATCGGGCGATCACCGTGGGCTGCGCGTTGAAACTGCCGAATTCGACTGTCGCGCCCGCCATCGAGTTCTGGGTCAGCCCGATCAGGAACCGGGCGACGGGCTCGGCGCCGATGATCGGGCGGCGCGCGGCACTCACGCGGCCACCGCCGTCGGAGATCTGCAGGACGTCGGGCGCGAGTACCGCCATGAGGGCGCTGACATCGCCGGTGTTAACGGCCAGCAGGAATCGGCCGATCACCGCGCGGCTGGTGTCGGAGTCCGGTTGGAAGCGCCGGCGCCGTGACGCGACATGCGCGCGGGCCCGGTGGGCGATCTGCCGCACGGCGGTGTCGGATTTATCGATCATCCGCGCGATCTCGCGATGGCTGTGCCCGAACACCTCCGACAGCACGAACACCGCGCGCTCGGTGGGACCGAGAGTTTCCAGCACGAGCAGCATCGCCATCGACACCGATTCGGCCAGCAACACATCCTGTCCCGCGTCGGGCGCGGTCCGGATCGGTTCGGGCAGCCAGGTGCCGACGTAATCCTCGCGACGACGCCGGACCGTGCGGAGATGATTGATCGCCTGACGGGTGACGATCTGCACCAGGTACGCGCGCGGATGCGTCACTTCCGTCGCGTCGCGCCAGCGAAGGTAGCTGTCCTGCAACACGTCCTCGGCATCGGCGGCACAGCCCAGGATTTCGTAGGCGATCGTGAACAGCAGTGGCCGGAATGTGGCGAATGTGTCGGACTCGGTCATCGGGCCACCCCGGCACGCCTCATACGCCGATGATTCCGGGCGACAGCGAGTCAGCGCAACCACGCTGTCGCGCAGACGATCCCCGTGGATGCTGCGGACGACACCTCATATCGCCGCGGTGCCCTCGCGCCGACCGAACCAGACAGGCAGGTGGTCGAGGAGATCCTGCTGATCTCGACCGGCCCATGCCACATGCCCGTCAGGGCGAAGCAGTACCGCGGGGACGTCGAGTTCTTCGCTGACATCGACGATGTGGTCGACCCGGTCCGCCCATCCCCGCACGGAGAGGTGGCCGGTCTGGTCGAGCAGGAGTCCACGGCCCGCGTGCATGTGCGCGTAGAGGCGACCGCGTTTCAAGGCGATATCGCGCAATCTCCGGCCGAGCAGTGGGTCGCCCTCGCCGAAGTCGTAGCGGATTGCGACGGCGATGATCTTCTCGGTGAGATAGCGGCTCACCTCGTCGAATTCCATCAGCTGGGATACCAGCCTGCGTACCGCCTGTGGTCCCGCGTCCAGCGACATCAGTTCCATCTGGGCGCGGGTGTTGTCGAGCACGTCGGCGGCCACGGGGTGGCGTTCGGTCTGGTAGGTGTCGAGCAAGCCCGGTGGCGCCCAGCCGTTGATCTCGGCGGCCAGTTTCCAGCCGAGGTTGAACGCGTCCTGCACGCCCAGGTTCAGGCCCTGTCCGCCGGTGGGCGGGTGGATATGGGCGGCGTCGCCTGCCAGCAGCACGCGGCCGACGCGGTAGTGCTCGGCTTGGCGGGTGCCGTCGCCGAAACGCGACAGCCAGCGCGGCGAGTGCGCGCCGAAGTCGGTGCCCGCGGTGGCGATGAGCTGTTGTTTCATTTCCGCGAGCGTGGGCGCGACAGCCCGGTCCTCGGCGACTCCGGCCGCGGGGGCGAGGACGCGGTAGACCCCGTCTGCCAGGGGCATCGCGCCGAATCGCAGCTGAGTCTTGCGGACTTCGGTCATCACCTCGGTGATCGTCTCCGGTGACGCGGTCAATGCCATTTCGCCGAGCAGGCTCTCGACCCGGCTCGGCTCACCGGGGAACGCGACACCGAGCAGCCTGCGCACGGTACTGCGGCCACCGTCGCAGCCGACGACATAGCGCGCACGCAGTCGGTTACCGTCGGCCAGTTCGACGGTAACCGCGTCGTCGCGCTGGTTCACGCCGACCACTTCGGAGCCGCGCCGGATCTCGGCACCGAGCTCGGTGGCGTGCTCGCTCAGCAGCTGATCGGTGCGGGGTTGCGGGATGGCCAGGACGTAGGGGTGGGCGGTGTCGAGTCGTTCGGGCGCCGGTTTGGGGATGCCGGCGAAGTACCCGCCGAGCGGATGGCGGCGTCCGAGCGCGAGGAACCGGTCGAGCAGGCCGCGCTGATCCATGATCTCGATACTGCGCGCGTGCAGGCCGAGCGAGCGGACGATCGTCGTCGGCTCCGCGTCCTTCTCCAGCACGACCACCCGCACCGCGTGCAGCCTCAATTCGGCGGCCAGCATCATGCCCGTCGGCCCACCGCCGACCACGATCACGTCGATCATCGAATACTCCCCTTCGACAAGATTCCCGCAGGTTGCGGGCTCGCCGAGAGATTGTGCGGCATCACCGGGGTCTTGCCGCAAGCCCCGGGGTGCGCTATATGTTAGAGGTGGCAAGGAGTGGTTTTCCCTCCTTGCCATTGCCATGCTCGCGACTCTCACCGAGGCGGTGCCGGTACTGTGAAGCGGTTCGGGCAAGGTGAAGGAGTCGGTCGGCGGTGCGTGGTTTCGGGGATCTCGAGGCAGTGCTGATGGATCGGCTGTGGGACCGCGATGTGGACACGACCACGGTGCGCGAACTGTTCGACGAGTTGGCGACCGAACGCGACATCGCCTACACCACCGTGATGTCGACGATGGACAATCTGCACCGCAAAGGCTGGCTGGCCCGCGAGCGTGCGGGGCGCGCGTACCGGTACTGGCCGACAGTGACCCGCGAGGAACACAGCGCCCGGCTCATGCACGAGGCGCTCGGTGTGGGCGGGCGCTCCGACCTCGTCCTCAACTACTTCGTCGACCGGATCAGTGACGACGAATTCGCGGGATTGCGAGCCGCGTTGCGCCGTGTCGCCACCCGGCGGACCGAGGCGAGTTAGCCCGTTCGTGTCGGAGTGATCTGATCTGATGGGACTCCGATCGGATCGTCACGGGGATGGGGACACACATGCTGAGTGTCGGATGGAATCAGGTGTTCGCCTGGCGGCTGGGCCGCCAGTTCGTCGCGGCACCGACCGCGGGTTCTGCCGAGGAGGTCGCGGCCCGGTTGGCCGGGGTGCAGGCGCAGGTGGCGTCGGCGGCGGAGATGGCTGTGGCGGTACGCAGTTCCGATTCCCGCGGGCTCGGTGTCGGTGAGGCGTTGGCCGCGGGCACGTTGATCAAGACCTGGGCGATGCGCGGCACTCTGCACGCGATGGTGCCCGAGCAGGCCGCGGCCGCGCTGTCGCTGATCGGATCGGCACGGACCTGGGAGAAGCCGTCGTGGCAGAAGACGTTCGGCGCGGCCCCGGAGCAAGTGGCCGGTCTGGTGGAGGTGGTGTCGGGAGTCCTGGCCGGTCAGGTCCTGACCCGGGACGAACTGGTCGAGGCGGTACTCGCCGAACCCGGCTTCGCCCACCTCGGCGAGCAGTTGCGCTCCGGCTGGGGTGCGGTGCTCAAGCCGTTGGCCTGGCAGGGCGCGCTGTGTCACGGTCCCGCGCGCGGGACCAAGGTCACCTTCACCGCGCCGGCCGACCTGACTCCCGGGTGGAAGGGCATCCCGGAACCCGATATCGCCGCACCGGCGCTGATCCGCGCGTATCTCGGCGCGTACGGTCCCGCGACCCCGGAGGCCTTCGACGCGTGGCTCAGTCGCAACAGCGTGCGCAAAACCGTGCTGCGCGGGTGGTTCGCGGCGATGGGTGACGCGCTGACCGAGGTCGACGTCGAAGGACGGATCGGCTGGATTCCGAGCGAGTTCGCCGACGATCTCGCCGCGGCGACTCTCGACGGCGGTATCCATCTGCTCGGTCCGTTCGACCAGTACGTGCTGGGACCCGGTACTGCCGACACCGTGCTGCTGCCCGCCGAGCACCGGTCGAAGGTGAGCAGGACGGCGGGCTGGATCTCGCCGCTGGTGCTGGTCGACGGTCGCATCGTGGGTACGTGGGAACAGGTCGACGATGAGGTCGTGGTGTCGATGTTCGACGCGCGCAAGGTGGCGAAGCGCGACCTGACCGCAGCGGTGAACCGGCTGGCAGAGGCTACCGGCGCATCGGGGCTCGGCGTCCGCGCGAGCTGAGATTTCGGATACGCCGGACGACGAACCAAGCGCTTGCTACGGTGGCTCGATGATCCCCACGATCGTCTGGGGCACCGGAAACGTCGGCCGCGCGGCCATCCGTGCCGTGGCTGCCCATCCGGCGCTGATTCTCACCGGGGTGCTCGTGCACAACCCCGACAAAGTCGGCCGAGACGCGGGCACGCTCGCAGGCCTGGACACCGAATTGGGGGTGGCCGCCGTCGACGACATCGACGCGCTACTCGCCACCGGACCCCAGGCGGTGGTGTACGCGGCGTCCGGAGACATCCGGCCCGACGACGCGCTCGCCGACATCGTGCGGGCGATCCGGGCAGGCGCCGTCGTCGTCACCCCGGCGCTCTACGCCCTCTACGACCCGCGCAACGCACCAGCCGAAATGCGCGAGCCGGTGCTGGAAGCCATTGCCGCAGGCGGTGGTTCGCTGTTCGTCTCCGGGGTGGATCCCGGCTGGGGCAACGATGTGCTGCCGCTGTTGATCAGCGGGCTCGCCGCCACCGTCGACGTGGTGCGCTGCCAGGAGATCTTCGACTACTCCACCTACGACCAACCCGACTCGGTGCGCTACCTCGTCGGGATGGGACAGCCGATGGACTACCAGCCGCCGATGCTGATGGCGAGCGTGCCGACGATGGTGTGGGGCGGCCAGATTCGGCTGATGGCCAGAGCGCTGGGTGTCGAACTAGACGAGATCCGCGAAACCGTCGACCGGCGCGCCCTCGACGCGACAGTGCAGACCACCCAGATGGGGGCGTTCGACGCCGGCACGCAGGGGGCGGTGCGGTTCGAGGTGCAAGGCATCATCGACGGGCAGGCGCGCATCGTGATCGAGCACGTCACCCGCATCCATCCCAGCTGCGCACCGGACTGGCCGACACCACCCGACGGTGACGGTGCCCACCGGGTGATCATCGAGGGTTCGCCACGCATCGAGGTGAGCGTCGAAGCGACCGATGAAGGCGGCAATCGCGCGGCGGGCGGAAACGCCACGGCGGTGGGACGTTTGGTCAATGCCATCGACTGGCTGGTCGAGGCGCCGCCCGGTCTCTATGACGCACTCGATGTGCCGCTGCGCGCCGCGGTCGGCAAACTCGGAAGGACACCACGATGATCATCGATATTCCCGAGGGCAAAGATCCCATCGGCTACGTGTGGGGCGAAATGGTGCCCGGCATCGGCGTCGCCGCGGCGGCGTTCTCGCTGTCGGTCTACGAGCACTCCACCCTCGGCCTGCGTGAATTCGAAGCGGCCCGGCTGCGGATCGCCCAGATCAACGGCTGCCTGTTCTGTCAGGACTGGCGCACCGAACGCGACGGGCAGAAGGTCGAAGCGGAATTCGCCGAAGCCGTCACCCACTGGCGTGACACCGACCGGTTCGACGAACGGACCCGCCTCGCCGCCGAATACGCCGAGCGCTACGCCACCGATCATCACGGCCTCGACGACGAATTCTGGACCAGGATGTTCGCCGAGTACTCCCAGGCCGAGGTGGTGGAGCTGAGCATGAGCATCGGTTCCTGGCTGGCGTTCGGCCGCCTCAACCGTGTCCTCGGGCTGGACACCGTGTGCGTGCTGCCCGGCCACTGACCGCCGGGTGCGCCGGACGGAACACCACCGCGCCGGCGGCCGGGCGGCAGGGACTGGGCAACACTGTCGCGCCCGCGCCGATTAAGCTGCGGGCCGTGATGGAACCTGCGAGACAGCAGCTCATCGATACGGTGGCCTGGGTGCTGATCGAGAACGGTCGCATCCTGTGTGCCCGCCCGCGCGGCAAGGACGTGTTCTTCATCCCGGGCGGCAAACGGGAAGGCGTAGAGACCGACCTGCAGACCCTGGTCCGTGAGGTCGCCGAAGAACTGACCGTCGAGCTCACGCCCGAGAGCGCCACCCACGTCGGCACCTATGAGGCCGCGATCGCCGACGGGCACGACACCGTCGTCCGGATGGCGTGCTACACCGCCGACTACCGTGGGGTGCTCACGGCCAGCAGCGAGATCGAGGCGCTGGCCTGGTTCGGATTCGGGGATCGCGATCTGGTTCCCCCGGTCGACCAGTTGTTGTTCGACGACCTCGCGGCGGCCGGGTCGCTGCGGTGATCGGCGCGGTGGCACGGTCGGCGTTCTACGAACTGCTGGCACTGCCACTGGCCTTCACCCGGGTGCGGACCCGGCTGCGGGTGCCGCGACTGCTCCTGCGCGAACCTGTCAGCGCTCACAATATTTCGCTGCGACGCTGCCTGATCCAATCGGTGCTCTCCGGTGGTGTCGGGCTGCTCGGCTGGTTCCTCGCGATGCTCAGCGTGCTGGTTCTGGTGCGCGGGCTCGCCTATCCGTGGGTCGCCGCCGACAGTTATGAGACCTCGTGGGGCGGGCCGACGCTGGCGGGCGCGTGGCTGGTGCACGCGGTGTTGGGTGCGTTGATCGCGCCGGCATTCGTCGCGGTGATCGCCCTGTTCGGCCGGTTGCAGCTGCGGGTGACGCGGACTGTGCTCGGCGGTGACCGGTCGTGGTGGGCGATTCCGGTCGCCCTGGTTCTCGTGGCGGCGGGCGGGTTGTTCTTCGTCGCGTGGGTGCGGCAGATCTGAGCGTGCGGGTCAGCGGGATCCGGGGATGTAGACGCCGGCGGCCCGCAGTTTCGCCTCGACGAGGGCAGAGAGCCGGGCCGGGGCTGATTCCTGCTCTTCACCGTGGTGGCGGATCAATTTGTAGCGTGTCGCGGCTTCTGTGCGGGCTTGCAGACCCGTCACGATCTTCAGCTGTTCGGGGTGGGCGAGATAGTGCTCGGCCAGTGCGGTGGCCACTTCCTCGATACGTGGGTCCTCCGGTTCCCAGGTTGCCGATTCCGAGGCGCGCCTGCTCAGGGTGAGGAACTCGGTGTCTTCGAGGGCGTTCTCGACATTGGTGAGGTAATCGTCGAAGCCCTCCGGAACCAGCGCTCTGGCCAGCACCCACCCTTCCCTGGCCGCCGCCACCTCTGCCGGGGGAAAGCCGAGGCCGGGCAGGCGCGCGAGCAGCTCCACCGCGCGGTCGGGCAGCAGCGTGCGGTCGCCGTCGGCCAGCCGGTGCAGCGTATCTCGGCGCACGATCAGTTCCTCGATCCGCTCGGTGAGACGCCGTTCGACGTCGACGAGCTCGGTGGCGAACGCGTCGGCGTCGGCGTCGAGCAGCGATCCGATCTCGGCCAGCGGAACTCCGGCGGCGGCGAGGGTTCTGACCTGCACCAACCGCAACAGCTCGGCGGAACCGTAGCGCCGGTAGCCGGAGCTGTCGCGGGCCGGTTCGGCGAGCAGACCGTTCTTCTCGTAGTGCCGCACGGTCTTGATCGTGACACCGGCGAAAACCGCGGCCTGGCCGATCGTGACGCCGTTCATCATCTGCTCAGCCCGCCTTGTTCGAGGTAGTCCTACTCAGAAAGTTGACCTTGATGGTGCGTCGAGGTCAAGCATCCGGGCCGCGCCCAGCTCGGCACGGCCCGGACGACGCGTTCAGGCCGTCGCGGTACCGAACACTTCGTCGATCAGTCGCTGCGTCGCGGCCTGGAACGTCGCCGACATCGACAGGTCGGCGTCGTCGATGTAGTTGAGTGTGGCGGTCATGGTCTTGGCGCCGTCGAGCGTGCTGTACATCAGCGCCGCATGGCCACCGTGGCCGCCGTTGTGGGTGATGACGGTGCCGGTCTCGGTCTGCTGGACGAACACCCCCAAGCCGTAGCCGACCTTGGCTTCGGGCGTGAGCATCTCGGCCAGCAGCGGGGCGGGCAGCAACGTGCCGCCCACCAGTGCGGAGAGGAAGGTGTGCAGGTCCTTGCTGGTCGAGATCATGTCGCCGCCGCTGGAAATCCAGGACGGGTTCTGGGAGGTGACGTCGACCGTCTTCTCCACCCCGGCGTCGTCGTAGCGGTAGTAGGCGTGGGCGTGCGGTCCGCCGATCTCGGTCGAGGTCTCCGGCACGACGGTGTCGGAGAGCCCGAGCGGACCCAGGATCAGTCGCTGCGTCTCCTCGGCCAATGAGTGACCGGTGACCGCTTCGATCAACAGTTTGGCGAGCGCGTAATTGGTGTTGGCGTAGCTCCAGTCCGTGCCCGGCTCGAACCGCGCGGGCTTTGCCAATGCCAGCCGCACCAGCTCGTCGGTGTGGTGGGTCTGGAAACGGTTGTCCACCCAGTCTTTGCCGCCCCAGGCGACGACTCCCGGCGCGCTCGTCCCGTCTTCGTAGAACTCGCCGGTGAAGTTGAAGATCCCGCTGGTGTGCTGCAACAGCATGCGGACGGTGATGCGCGGATCCAACTCGAACCGGGGCAGGTAGTCGACGGCGGGAGTGTCGAGGGCGATCTTGCCCTCGGCGACCAGTTGCAGGACCACGGTCGCGACGAAAGTCTTGGTGTTGCTGCCGATCCGGACGCGTCCGTTGACCGGCGGTGGTGCACTGTGGCCCAGCTCGCTGCGCCCGGCGGTGCCGACCCACGTGCCCTGCTCGTCGTCGACTCGCACGTGCAGGCCGACGAATCCGGAGGCGACGATCTCCTCGATGGTCTGCTGCAGGGTCGGATAGTGCTGCGCGGCAGCGGGTGTGGTGATGTTCGCTGTGGTGTTCGCGTTCGAAGTCATGAGATGAGCGTCCGGGTTGACCCAAGGTCAACCGCAAGAGTGATCTGTGTCACCCGGTGTGCTCGGGTCCGATCGTGTCGGACCCGAGCATCGGGTTGTGGAATCGGTGTCGGCTAGCCGAGTTCCTTGCGCAACGTGTCGGCGATGACGGTGAGGGCGTGGTCTTCGGTCATGCGCCAGTGGGTGGCGGCCACCGCGTGATTGTCGACGGTGCCGGTCACCGCCTCGGACCAGGACGACGCACCGGTGGTTCCGGTCGGATCACTGTGGGCCGCGGTGAAATAGGTGAGGGTGCCGTCGAAACGGCGGGGGTGGTAGGCGGCGTCGAGGGCGACCGAGGCTGTCGCCGCGTCGACGATCCGGTCGATGCGGGACGGGTCGGCTGCGGCTTGTGGTGCGGAGAGCTCGAACAATGTCCGGGCGAGCTGGTGGATGTCGACCGGGTCGGCGAGGTCCACTAGGTCGGGGCCGGCGAATCCGCCGAGCAGGTCGGCGGCGGTCACCGTCGTCGCGACAGCCGTCGAAGCCGACGACAGGGTGCTGTCCAGCATGGCCAGCACCGCGACTTCCTCGCCGTCCTCCTGCAGTTGCACCGCCATGGCGTGCGCGATGACACCGCCCAGGGACCAGCCGAGCAGGTGGTACGGACCTTCGGCCTGCACCGCGCGAATCTCCTTGAGGTAGCGCAGTGCCCATTCCTCGATCGAATCCGGCAGCGGCTCGCTCGAACTCAGCGCCGGCGATTGGAGACCGTACAGCGGGTGGTCGAGGTGGGCTGCGAGGCCGCTGAAGGACCAGGCGATACCGCTGATGGGGTGGACGCAGAACAGCGGTGCGCCGGTGCCTTCGGCGCGCAAGGGCAGCAGGACATCGAAAGCCGCATCGATGCCCGCGCTGTCGGCGCCTTCGGCGCGCAATGCCGCCACGACGCCCGCCGGGGTGGGGGTGGTGAAGATCCAGGTGACGGGGACGGTCGCGGCCGTCGCGGCACCCAGCTGGGTCGACAGGCGGGTGGCGCTCAGTGATGTGCCGCCTAGTTCGAAGAAGTGATCGTCCATGCCGACGCGGTCCAGGCGCAAGACGTCGGCGAAGATTGCGGCGACCGTGTGTTCGATGGCCGTGGCCGGGGCCCGATAGGCGCGGGTGGCGAGTTCGGGCGCGGGCAGCGCGGCGCGGTCGAGTTTGCCGGTGTGGGACAGGGGGACTTCGTCGAGCACCATGATCGTGGCCGGGATCATGTGGGTGGGCAGTGCCTGGGCCGCCCATCGCGCGAGGCCGTCCACGTCGACCTCGTGTCCGTGCGAGGCCACCACGTAGGACACCAGAACTGTTTCCCCGGCCTGGTTCTCGCGACCGACGGTGACGGCGAAACCGACGTCGGGATGGGAAGCCAGCACCGCATCGATCTCTGGGAGTTCGATGCGGAAGCCGCGGATCTTGAGCTGGAAGTCGGTGCGGCCGCGGTATTCGAGTTCGCCGTCGGCGCGCCAGGCGGCCAGGTCGCCGGTGCGGTACAGGCGGGTGCCGACGTGGAAAGGATCGGCGACGAAGCGTTCGGCGGTGAGGTCGGGACGGCCCAGGTAACCGGTGGCCAGCTGAGCACCCGCCAGATACAGCTCGCCCGGGACGCCGACGGGGACCGGGCGTAGCCGTGCGTCCAGGACGTAGACCTGGCTGTTCCAGACCGGTGTGCCGATCGCGACGGTGGTCGTGTCGGCGGCGCTCACCCGGTGGCTGGTGATCGAGACCGCGGCCTCGGTCGGGCCGTAGACGTTGAACAGGGCGGTGTTCGGCGCCGCGGTGGCGAATCGGCGCGTCAATGCGACCGGCAGGGTTTCACCGATGGCCAGGACGCGGCGCAGCGACGATGGGAGTTGCTCGGTGATCAAGGTGTCGAGCATCGACGGCACGACGTGCAGAGTTGTCACTTCTTCGCGGCGCATCAGGTCGGCGAGGTAGGCCGGATCCCGGTGGCCGTCGGGCGCGGCGAGGACCAGTCGACCGCCGCAGATCGCCGCGGACCAGAACTCCCAAACCGACAGGTCGAAGGTGGCCGCGGTCTTGAGGAGCACGCTGTCCTGTGCTGTGAGGCCGAATTCGGCTGTCTTCCAGCGCAACTGGTTGACGATCGCGGCGTGGGAGACGGCGACACCCTTCGGGCGCCCCGTCGATCCCGACGTGAAGATCACGTAGGCGGTGTTCGCGGAACGCAAGGGCGCGCGGCGATCACGGTCGGTGATCGGGGCGGGACTGTGTGCGGCGAGGTCCACCTGCTCGACACATCGAACACGGGTTGTCGCGAGGTCGTCGGCCGCGCCGAGCCAGGTGCCGGCATTGGTGAGGACGAGCAGCGGGGCGGCCGTGTCCAGGATGTAGCCGGTGCGCGATCGGGGGTGGTCGGGGTCGATCGGCACGTACACGCCGCCCGCGGCGCTGACCGCGTACATCGCCACGACCAGGTCGATTGATCGCCGCATCGCCAGCGCCACCCGCGTTTCCGGGCCGACGCCCGCGGCGATGAGGTAACGGGCCAGGCGATTGACCCGGTCGTCGAGGTCGGCGTAGGTCAGTCGGGTGTCGTCGGCGACGAGGGCGAGGGCGTCCGGGGTGCGCGAGACGGTCGCATCGAACAGCGAGGCGAGGGTCGCGGTCGGATCTGTTCGGCGCGCTGTGTGATTCCAGGTGTCGAGGATCCGGACTCGTTCGGCGGGGGCGAGCAGGTCGATGGTGTGCAGCGGTGCGCCCGGGTCGGTGACCACCGCGGTGATCAGGCGGGTGAGCCGGGCCAGGAAACCTTCGACCGTGGCCGCGTCGAACAGGTCGGCGGCGTAGGTGCAGTAGCCGGTGATGCCCGCCGGTGAACCCTCGGCGGTGTAGCGGTCGGCCACGATCAGGTGCAGGTCGAACTGGGACAGCTCCCGATCGAGCTCCACCGACGACACACTCGTGCCGGGCAGGTCCATGCGCACCTCGGCCAGGTTCTGGAACGACAGACCGACCTGGAACAGGGGGTGGCGGGCGGTGGAGCGGGCCGGGTTGAGGACTTCCACCAGCCGTTCGAACGGGATGTCGGCGTGGGCGAAGGCGGCCAGGTCGGTGTCGCGCTGGCGGGTGAGCTGTTCGGCGAAGCTCGCATCCGCGTCGACGCGGGTGCGGAAGACCAGGGTGTTGACGAACATCCCGATCAGGTCGTCGAGGGCGGCCTCGCCGCGGCCGGCGACCGGCGTGCCGATGGCGATGTCGGTGGTGCCCGACAGCTCGGCGAGTACCACCGCGAAGGCGGTGTGCACGGCCATGAACAGGGTCGCGCCGTGGGTACGCGACAGTTCGGCGAGGGCGGCGTGGGTGGCGGTGTCGACGGTGAACGGGACCCGGCCGCCCGCGTAGGACTGGATCGCCGGTCGGGGCCGGTCGCGGGGTAGTTCGAGCTGGTCGGGTAGCCCGGCCAGGGCTTGCTGCCAGTAGGCGAGCTGGGTGGCCGACACCGAGGTGGGATCGGTTTCGTCGCCGAGCAGGGTTTGCTGCCAGATCGCGTAGTCGGCGTACTGCACGGGCAGCGGTGCCCAGGTGGGGCCCTGTCCTTGTGCGCGTGCGGTGTAGGCGATGACGAGGTCGCGGGTGAGCGGCCCGCCGGAGAAGCCGTCACCGGCGATGTGGTGCACGGCCATGGCCAGGACGTAGTCGTCCGGGCCGAGCTCGAACAGGGTGGCACGCAAGGGCACTTCTCGGGTGACATCGAAAACGGTCGAAACCAGTGCTGTCACTGCGGGGGCCAGGCTTTCGTCGACGTCCGGGGCGATCGTGGTGACCTGCAGGCGCGGTACATCCGGGTGGTCCGACGGCAAAACGATCTGGGCCGGTGCCTGGTCGACAGTCGGGTAGACGGTGCGCAGGATCTCGTGGCGTGCGACGAGATCGGTGAAGGCCTGCCGCATCGCGGTGGTGTCGAGTTCGCCGGTCAGGCGGAGCACGACCGGGATGTTGTAGGCGGCGGTTGCGGTATCGAAGCGGTTGAGGAACCACATGCGCTGCTGGGCGGGCGAGAGGGGGATGTGATCAGGTCGTGGGCGCGCCCGCAGGGCGGGTCGGCGGGCCGCGCGGGCCAATCCGGCGATCTCGTGCGCGCACGCGGCGACGGTGGGTGCGGCGAACAGCACGCGCACCGGCACCCGGATGTCGAGTGCGGCACCGATTCGAGCGGTCAGGCGGGTGGCGAGCAGTGAGTTGCCGCCCAGATCGAAGAAATTGTCGTCGGCGCCGACGCGTTCGGCACCGAGCACCTCGGCGAACGCCTCGGCGACGGTTCGTTCCAGCCCGGCCGCGGGCGCACGGTAGGCGCGCGTCGCGAACTCCGGTGCGGGCAGGGCAGTTCGGTCGATCTTTCCGGCGGCCGAGAGCGGGATACGGTCCAGGACGACGACGGCGGCCGGGACCATGTGCGCGGGCAGCATCGACGCCGACCACCGTGTGATGGCGCCGGGGTCGACCTCGCGGCCTGTCACATACGAGACCAGCACGGTGTCCCCGGCGGGGTTCTGCGTGCCGAGCGTGAGAGCGAGACTCACCTGCGGGTGCCGCAGCAGGACGGCGTCGATCTCACCGGGCTCGATGCGGAAGCCGCGGATCTTGATCTGGAAGTCGGTGCGGCCCAGGTATTCCAGCTCGTAGGTGTCGCCGTGCACCCAGCGGACGAGGTCGCCGGTGCGGTACATGCGTGCGCCGGGTCCGGCCCAGGGGCAGGCGACGAAACGATCCGCGGTGGCGGCGGCGCGGCCACGGTACCCGCGTGCGAGTGCGGGACCCGCGAGATAGAGCTCACCGGTGGCGCCCACCGGCACCGGGTGCAGACGGGCGTCGAGGACCACGGCCCGCATGCCCGGCACGGGGCGACCGATCGTGACGCGGTCCCCGGCACGCAGCGCCGAGTAGGTCGCGCCGATGGTCGCCTCGGTGGGGCCGTAGCCGTTGAGGAAGCTGCGGCCCGGTTGCCACGTGGCCAGCAGTTCGGGGGCGGTGGCTTCGCCGCCGGCGGACACGCACTGCAGGTCGGGCAGGGTGGTCGGGTTCAGCGTGCTCAGCAGGGCGGGGGTGATGATCGTGTGCGTCACCTGTTCGGTGCGCAGCAGGTCGTCGAGGTCGGTGCCACCCAGGGTGTCCGGCGGGGCGATGACCAGGGTGGCGCCGTGGTGGAAGGCCGTGCCGAGTTCCTCGATCGACTGGTCGAAGCTGGGCGAGCAGACGTGCAGCATGCGGTGGTCGTGGCGCAGGCGCATCAGTGCCGCCGAGTGGGTCACGAGGGCGCCGAGTCCCGCATGGGTGACCGAGACGCCCTTGGGTGTGCCGGTGGAGCCGGAGGTGTAGATCACGTAGGCGATGTTGTCGCGGCGCAGGGGTGCTCGGCGGTCACGGTCGCGTACCGGGGTCGACGAGCGGGCGGCGATACGGGCCCGGGCGGTCGGTTCGTCCAGCGCCAGCCAGCGCAGCGATCCGGGCAGGCTGTTCGTCCTGGCGGCGACGGTGAGGCCGATGGTGGCGCCGGAGTCGGCGATCATGTGACGGACACGGTCTTCGGGGTAGTTCGGGTCGACGGGGAGGTACACGCCACCCGCTTTGGCGATGGCCCAGAACGCGAGGATCGACTCGTAGGAGCGCGGGATCGCCGAGGCGACGACCGTTTCCGGGCCGATTCCCTCGTCGATGAGGACTCGGGCCAGGCGTGAGGAATCGGCGTCGAGGGTGCCGTAGGTGTAGGTGTTCGCGGTGTCGCGCACAGCGATTCGATGCTGGCCGTAGCCGGTGCCGCGTACGAGCAGCTCGGGCAGGGTGGGGGTGGCAGCCGGGGTCGGGCCGTCGCCGAGGTGCGTCAAGAAGGTGTACTCGGCATGATCGGACAACGGTAGGTCGCCAGCCGGAATTCGTGGATCGGCGGCGACCGCGGTGAGCAGCCGGGCCAGACGCCGCACGAACGTGTCCGCTTTGTGGTCATCGAAAACGGTGCGGGCGAAAGTCATCTCGATCGCCGTGCCCGACGCCGTCTCGACCACCGTCACGGTGAGTTCACCGGCTGTCACGGCGTTGTCCCCGGGCAGGGTGTGCCGCGTATCCGAACCGGCTTCGCTCGTCGCCGCCCCGGGGACGGGCAACGAGTTGTCCGATGAGCCGGTGGACCGTACTTCCAGGGACACCTGTCCCAGTGCACGGGGCTCCACGCCGAGCAGCTCGGCGAAGTCCGCGAGCGGAATTCCGGCATGAGCCAGCGCCGACGTCTCGGCCTCGTGCGCCCGCGTGAGCAGATCGAGGAAGGGCTCCGCGAGATCGACGGCGGTGCGCAGCACCAGATCAGGGGTGCGGGTTCGGATCACGATGTCGACGGACGCGGTGAGCCGCGCGAGGAGTACGGCCAAGGCTGTGCGGACCAGCGATTGCCGGCTCACGTTCGCGGTGTCGGCGAGTTCATGGAGGGCTCGGTGCACCGTCGTCGGGACGGTCGTCCGGGCACAACCGTGCTCGGCATCGAGGCGACGCTCCGCGTGCCCACTCTGCGCGCGCGAGCGGTCGGGGCGTGCGCCGGCGGCGACCCCGAGGTCGGTGGGTAGGGCCAGGCGAGCCGGCAGGTCGGCCAAGGTCTGGCGCCAGTAGCGGGATCGGGTGATCGGGTCGGCGGGGTCGGTGGTGAGCTGCTGGGCGATGCGGACGACAGGCGTGGTCACGGTGGCGACGAGGTTGTCGATCGCTGCGCGGAGACGGTCGGTGAGCGCGCGGGCCGCAGGATCCGAGACGACGTCGCGGCGGTACTTGATCTGCACCTGGGTGCGGGCACCGAGGAAGACCAGGACTGTGATCGGGTAGTGGGTGTGGTCGGCGCCGTGCAGGTCGTCGATACTCAGGTCGTCGAGCGCGCCGCCTGCCTGTTGGAGGCCTTCGACGTCGACGGGGTAGGACTCGAAAGCGAGCATGGTGTCGAAGAGTTCGCCCAGTCCCGCGACGCGCTGGATCGCGCCGAGGCCGAGATGGTGGTGATCGAGCAGCGAGGCCTGGTCGGCTTGGACGGCGCGGATCAGGTCACCGACGGTGGCGGTGGGGTCGATGCGCACCCGCACCGGGACCGCGTCGACGAACAGCCCGATCATGTCGCCGACGCCGTCGAGCTGGGGCGGGCGCCCGGACACGGTCGCGCCGAACACGACATCCTCGCGCGCGGTGCTCGCGGCGACGACCAGGCCCCAGGCTGTTTGGAACACGGTGTTCGCGGTGACCTCGGCGGCCGCGGCGAAGGCGGTCAGTGCGGAAGTCCGCGCGGCGTCGAGTTCGAACTCGCACAGGCCGTAGCCGTGGCCGGTCGCCGGTGGCCAGGTCAGCTCGGGGGCGATCATCGTCGTCGACACCCCGTCGAGGACCTCCGACCACGCGCGCTCGGCGGCGGTGCGGTCCTGGCGGGTGAGCCAGGCGAGGTAGTCGCGGTAGGGGCGCACCGGCGGCAGCGGGGTCGCGTCGCCGTGGGTGGCGTAGAGGACGAGCAGTTCCTTCATCAGCAGCGGCATGGACCAGCCGTCGAGGAGGATGTGATGGCCGGTCAGGACGAGGTGGCTGCGCCCGGAACCGGTGGTGTACACCGTGAATCGCAGCAGCGGCGCGATCGTGGGGTCGAACCCTGCCTGTTGATCGGCGGCGAGCAGGGCGGGCAGCTCGGTGTCGGTGGTCGCGACGATCCGCAACGGTGCCTCGACGGCGTCGGCGACGAGCTGAACGGGGGTGCCGTCGGGGGTGGTGACGAAGGCCGAGCGCAGGTTGGCGTGCCGGTTCAGCACCGTCGCGGCCGCGTGGCGAAGCCGGTCGGTGTCGAGCTCGCCGGTCAATTCGGCCACGAGCTGGATGACGTAGGCGTGGACCGACTCGTCGAGCATGTCGCCCAGTGCGAGCAACGAGTGCTGCAACGGTGACAGCGGTAGCACATCCGACAGGCCCGGGTGGGTGGTGCGCCAGGTGTCGAGGTCGTTCTGCGAAACCTGTACCAGGGCGACATCGGAGGGGGTCAGCCCACCCGCGCACGGGTGGAGGGTGTGGTCGGCCAGTGCGGTGAGCCAGCTCGTCCAGTCGTCGGCCAGCTCCTGGACCTCGGACTCGGACAGGATGCCGGTGGCGTAGCGGAAGTCCGCCCGCAGCCGCGGCCCGGTGTCGGTGGTGACGGCGATCGCGTTGATGTCGAGAACGGTGTGCGCGGGCAGGGTGGGGTCGTAGTCGACGTCGATGTCGCCGAGGTCGGCGGTGGGCAGCCACGCGGTGTCGTCGGTGGGCTGGATCGCGGTGCTCGCGCGACCCAGGTAGTTGAAGCCGATCTGGCCGACGGTGCCGGACAACCGGTTTCGGGTCTGCGGGTTCCGGCGCAGCACACCGAAGCCGATGCCGTTGTCCGGCACGGCCAGCAGCTGTTCTTTGACGGTGCGCACCGTCGCGGCGAGGGCTTCGTCGTCGAAGACCGTCGGCGTGATCGCCGACAGGTCGAGGGCGACGGGGTAGACGGTGGTGAACCAGCCGACGGTGCGGGTCAGATCCGCGCCGGGGACAGCGTCCTCCTGGCGGCCGTGGCCTTCGAGCCGCAATCGCAGAGTGGGAGCGTCGACACCGCGACGGGCACGCCAGACCCGCACGGCCAAGGCCAAGGCGGCGAGCAGGGGGTGATCGGCGCCTGCCCGGTATTGCGCGGGCAACGTCGTGAGCAGGGGTTCGGTGATCTCGGCGGGGATCTGCACGGTGATCGACCGCATCGTCGCCTCGGTATCGAGGCTGCTGTCGACCGCGCGGGCGCCGAGCAGCGGGTCAGGGGTGGACAGGACCTGTTGCCAGTGGTCGAGTTCGGCGGTGCGGTCGGCGGTGGCCAGGCCGTGCGCCCACCGGCGGAACGACGTTCCGACCGGCGGCAGGGCGATCCGCTGACCTGCGGTGTACTGGGCCCAGGCCACGACCAGGTCGGGGAGCAGGATCCGCCAGGAGACGCCGTCGATGACGTAGTGGTGGGCGGCGACCGCGAGGACATCGCGGTCGCCGCGCCTGCGGATCCAGGTGAAGGCGATCATGCGGGCGGTGGCGGGGTCCAGCGCCGAGAGTGCCGAATCCATGGCAGCCGTGCCGATTCGGGTCAGCTCGTCCGGGGTGATCGCGGTGAACGCGTCGACCTCGGTGATCAGGGCGTCCACGTCGACGGCGTGGGGTGGCAGGACTTCGAACTGCCAATCGTCGCTGTCTCGTCGCAGGCGCGAGCGCAGCATGTCGTGGTGGCGCAGGACCGCGGCGATGACGGCGACCAGAGCCGGGCGGTCGATGTTCTCGGGGAGCGCCAGGACCATGGTCTGGGCGAAACGGTCGCTGGAACCGGTGGTCAGGAACTCGGCAAGGACCGGCGTCAACGCGACATCGCCGATGCCCTCGCCGGGCAGTTCCACCAGCACGGGCGCCTGTGGGCTGTCGAGCGCGGCGATGTCGGACAGCTTTGCCACAGTGCGGTGTTCGAACACGTCACGGGTGGTGAAGACGATGCCCGCGGCGCGGGCCAGTGATACCAGCTGGATCGACAGGATGCTGTCGCCCCCGAGCGCGAAGAACGAATCGTGCACGCCGACGCGCGCTATGCCGAGGACGCGGGCGAACAGCTCGGCCAGCAGAGTTTGTCTCGCACCGATGGGTGCTGCGGTGGGCGCGGTCGCGATGACCGGTTCGGGCAGGGCGTTGCGGTCGAGTTTGCCGTTGGAGGTCAGGGGCAGCGCGGCGAGAACCACGATCGCCGACGGCACCGCGTGCGCGGCCAGGCGGTCGGTGGCGTACGCGGTGAGGACGTGGGGGTCGGCGCAACGATCCGGTGCCGCGAGCACATAGGACACCAGCGTGGTCGATCCGGCAGGGCTCCGACGCCCGACGGTCACCGCGAATTCGACATCGGGGTGGCTGACGAGCACGGCATCGATCTCGCCCGGTTCGATCCGGAAACCGCGCACCTTCACCTGGGCGTCGGCACGGCCGAGATAGTCGATGTCGCCGGTGTCGCGCAGACGCACCAGGTCGCCGGTGCGGTACATGCGGGTGCCGGGCGCACCCCACGGGTCGGGGACGAATCGGGCCGAGGTCGTCGTCGGCTGATTGCGGTAGCCGCGCGCCAACGCGCGCCCGCTCAGATAGAGCTCGCCGGTGACACCGCGCGGGACCGGGTTCAGGCGGGCGTCCAGGATCATCGCGTGCGTGCCGTGCACCGGGGCGCCGATCGAGATCGGTTGTCCGGCAGCGAGTTCGGCATAGGACGAGATGATCGTGGTCTCGGTGGGGCCGTAACCGTTGAGGTAGCGGCGGCCGGGCTGCCATTTCGCGAGAAGTTCCGGGGTGGTCACGTCACCGCCGACGGACAACGATTCCAGTGCGTGCAGACCGGCCGGGTCGAGGGTGCCCAGGACCGCGGGGGTGATGATGGCGTGGGTGACGGACTCGGCGGCCAGCAGATCCGCGAGTTCGATCCCACCCGCGATGTCGGACCCGACGACGACCAGCGTCGCGCCGGTGGTGAACGCGCACAGCCATTCGAGCACGGAGGGGTCGAACCAGGGGGCACAGATGTGCAGGAAGCGGTGCTCGGACTCGAGGCGGTAGCGGCGGACCGCCTCCTCGACCAGCGGTGCCAGACCGGCGTGGGTCACGGTGACGCCCTTGGGCAGACCGGTGGAGCCGGAGGTGTAGATGAGGTAGGCGGGGTGGTCGACGCGCAGGGGTGCGCGGCGGTCGGCGTCGGTGATCGGTGTCGTCGGGTGGGTGGCGGTGACTCGGTCGAGGTCGTCGAGGGTGAGCCAGGTCAGGTCGTCGGGCAGGTCTTCCAGATGCGCGGCGTCGGTGATGCCGAGTATCGCGTCCGAGTCGGTGACCAGGTGCTGGAGGCGATGCGCGGGATTGCGCGGGTCCATCGGCACATACACCCCACCCGCGGCGGCGATGGCGAGCGCGGCCGCGACCATGTCGTAGGACCGGGGAAGGGCAACGGCGACAGCGACTTCGGGGCCGACGCCTTGGGCGATCAGTTCGCGGGCCCACCGGGAGGTCCGCTCGGACAGCTCGCCGTAGGTGATCGAACGGCTCTCGTGCCGGACGGCGATCCGGTCGGGACCCAGCGCGTGGCCACGTGCGATCAGGTCGGGCAACAGTGCGGTGCGGGTGTCGGTGTCGGTGTTGCGCGCGGTGAGAGTCGTTTCCTCCACGGTACTGAGGATCGTGAGGTCACCGACCGCGGTGTGGGGGTGCTCGATCGCGTCGGTGAGCAGGCGAATCAGCCGTTGCGCGAACACTTCGACTGTTGCCTCGTCGAACAGTGCGCTCGCGTAGACGAATTCGGCGTTGATGCCGCCGGTCAGGCGGTCGTCGTCGGCACAGCCTGCCGCGACGGCACCTAGCCCGTGGTCATCCTCGGCTCCCGATCGCCGGTGGTCGTCGACGCGGGCGCAACTCTGGGTGCGCAGGGACAGTACGAGGTCGCGTTCCCCGGCGGCCGTCGCGCATTCGTCCGGTACCAGCATGACCCGGACCATTGGCTGCGCGGCGTCAGTGAGAGCCTTAATGCTCTTGTATGACAATGCGTTTCGCGTGAATGCCCGACGGTGAGCCGTAGTCGCCTCGGCCAGCAGCTCGTCGACGGAAATGGCACCGCGTACCGGTAGTCGCAACACCAGGCGGGCGTCCGGAAACTGTGGGCACAGGGTGTCGATCGCGACGTCGTCGGTGTTGGACAGTCGGGCCAGCAGCACCGCGAAGGCCGTGTGCACGAGGCTGAAGACGGTCGTGTCGCGGGAATCGGCGAAATGCCGCACGCGGTCATGAAGTTCGGCGGGGATCTCGAAGCCGACGCGGGCATCGGCTTGCACGGGGCTCGCGGGCCGGGCGCGGTCTGTCGGAAGGTTCAGTTCCGCAGGCAGGTCCGCGAGGACGCGACGCCAGTAGCTCGCCTCCGTGATCGCATCATTGTGCTGGTCGAAAGTGTCCAGGAGCTGCGCGGCGGTCTGGTCGGGTGTGCGGAGGAAGGCGTCGAGGGTGGCGCGGAGGCGGTGCGCGAGAGTGTGCGCGATGCCGGTATCGATCAGGTCCAGGCGGTACTGGAGGCCGACGCGGATCCCCTCGCCCACCTCGACGCCCACGGCCACCGGGTAGTGCGTGGCGTTGGCGGCTCGGACATCGACGATCTCGAGGCCGTCGATGGAGCCCTGCGCGCGTCGCATTCCCTCGGTGTCGACGGGGTAGGACTCGTAGGCCATGAGCGTGTCGAACAGCTCGCCCGAGCCAGCGGCCCGCTGGATCTCGGCGAGACCGAGGTGGTGGCCGTCCAGCACGGCGATCTGCTCGGACTGTAGCTGCGACAACATGTTTCGCAGCGGCTCGGACTCGGCGAAACGGACGCGAACGGGGATGGTGTCGGCGAAGAGTCCGACCATGGTGTCGACACCGTCCAGCTGTGGCGGGCGGCCCGAGACCACCGCACCGAACACGACGTCGTCGCGGCCGACCGCACCGGCCAGCACCACACCCCATGCCGCTTGGAACAGGGTGTTGACCGTGACGTCGTTGGCCGCGGCGCAGGCCGCCAGGTCCTCGGCCTCGGCCGGTGACAGCTCGACCGTGCACATCCCGTGGCCCTCGCACGGCTCGGTCGGCGGCGCGACCGCGGTGGTCAGCAGGGTCGGGGTGTGCCCGATCAACGCCTCGCGCCAGCCGCGCAACGCGGCGGAGCGGTCTCGGCCCGCGAGCCAGGCGAGGTAGTCACGGTAGGGGCGTACCCGCGGCAGCGCCGCCGGGGCGCCGTCGGTGGCGTAGCAGAGCAGTAGTTCCTGCATCAGCAACGGCATCGACCAGCCGTCGACGAGGAGGTGGTGCGCGGTCAACACCAGGTGCATGCCGTCGGCACGGCGGTACAGCGTGAAGCGCAGCAGCGGCGCGGTGGAGAGTTCGAAACCGATCCGCGCCTCGGCGGCCAGGAACTCGTCGGCGTCGGTGAGTTCGGTGTCGATGATCTGCCACGGCACCGCGACACCCTCGGCCACGAAACCGACCGGTGTGCCCGCTGCCGACGATCCGAAGGCCGTGCGCAGAATCGCGTGGCGGTCGAGGACGGTTCGGGCGGCTCGCCGCAGGCGGTCGGTGTCGACCTCGCCGGTCAGCTCGACCGCGAGCTGGACCAGATACAGGTCGGCCGGCGACACCTGGGCGAGGAAGAACAGACCGAGCTGCAGCGGCGCCAAGGGCAGCACATCGGTCAGGTGCGGGCGTTCGCGATGCCAGGTGTCGAGTTCTGCCTGGGTGACCTGGACCAGCGGCACGTCGGCGGGTGAGAGGCCACCGGCCGCCGGATCGCGCAGGTGTTCGGCGAGGATCGTCAGTGCCTCGGTCCAGCAGTCGGCCAGTTCGCGCACCGACGCCTCGTCGATGATGCCGGAGGCGTAGGAGAACGACGCGCGCAGTGTCAGTCCGGCGTCGGTACCGGTGGCGAGGGCGTTGATGTCGATGACGGCCGCAGCGGGCAGATCGGGGTCTTGTTCGGCGACGGGCTCGCCCCACGCGTCGGTGGGTAGCCAGCCGTGGTCGGAATCGCCGAGATCGCCCGTGGTGATACGTCCCAGATAGTTGAAGCCGACCTGGCCGAGGGGGCCGTCGAGCTGCGGTGCCGATTCCGGGTCCAGATGGCGGAGCATGCCGAAACCGATGCCCTTGTGCGGCACCGCGCGCAGCTGTTCCTTGATGGCCTTGACGACGGCGGCCGTGGCGTCGCCACCGTGCCATGCGGCGTCGGCCTCGACCTCGCTCAGGTCGAGGGCGATCGGATACATGCTGGTGAACCAGCCGACCGTGCGGGTCAGATCGGCGCCGTCGACCGCGGATTGTTCGCGGCCGTGGCCTTCCAGGCGGACGCGGGTCGCGGGTGCGTCGACATCGCGCCGGGCCCGCCACCTGCGCACAGCCATGGCCAGGGCGGCGAGCAGGCCGTCCTCGGCGCCCGCGCGGTACCGGGTTGGCAGGTCGGTCAGGATCGCCTGGGTGATGTCGGCGCGAACTTCGACGTTGATGGTTCGCACCGTCGACGCGGTGTCGCGAGAGTCGAGCCGACGATCGCCGAGCAGAGGGTCGGGTACCGACAGGGTCTGGCGCCAGTGGTCGAGTTCCTCGCGCCTGCTCGGCGCCGTCTCGGTCAGGCCGTGCGCCCAGCGACGAAACGACGTGCCGACCGGGGGCAGGACGACACGTCGACCGAACTGGGACCATGCGGCGACCAGGTCCGACAACAGGATTCGCCACGACACACCGTCGATCGCCGCGTGGTTGGCCGCGACGACCAAACCGTCGGGGCCGTCCGGACGGGCGAGCCACGCGAAGCCGATCATCCGGTACGCCTGCGGATCCAGCGCCGCGAGCACGGAATCCATCGCGGCGTCGGCGATCTCACCGAGCTGGTCGGTGCCCGCCGGGACATCGACGCGCAGGAGCAGCTCGCGCACATCCACCGCGCCCGGCGGCAGGGTGTGCAGCTCCCACTGCCCGTCGACCTGCCGCAGACCGGCCCGCAGCATGTCGTGGTGATCGATCACGGCAGTGAGGGTGTCCACCAGGGCGTTTCGGTCGATACCGGCAGGCAGGGCCAGGACCATCTGCTGGGTGAACCGGCCGAACACCCGTCCTGAGGCCAGCGAGGCGGCCAGCACCGGCGTCAACGGCATCACGCCCACACCGCCGCCGGGCAGTTCGGTCAACGTGGGCGCGGACTCGGCACCCAGCACCGCCACCCGTGCCAACCCTGCGACAGTGCGGTGCTCGAACACCGCCTGCGGGGTGAACGAGATGCCGGCATTGCGCGCTCGCGACACGAGCTGGATGGACAGAATGCTGTCACCGCCGGCGGCGAAGAACGAATCCTCGGCACCGATCTGCTCCAGACCCAGGATCTGGGTGAACAGTTCGGCGATGGCGGTCTCGACCGGGCCCTCGGGCGCGCGCGACCCCACAGCACCGAAAACCGGTGCGGGCAGGGCGTTGCGGTCGAGTTTGCCGTTGGGGGTCAACGGGATCTCGTCGAGGGTCATCAGGACGGTCGGCACCATATGGGCGGGCAAGGAAGTGCCGACGAAACGGGCTACGTCGTCGGTGTCGATCGTCGTGCCGTGCCGGGCGAGCACATACGACACCAGCACGGTCGCGCCGGAGTCGGCTTTCGTGCCGAGGGTGACCGCGTACTCGATGTCGGGGTGGGCGGTGAGTGCGGCGTCGATCTCGCCGAGCTCGACGCGGAATCCGCGGATCTTGACCTGGAAATCGGAGCGACCGAGGTATTCGATATCGCCGTCGGCGGTGCGCCGGACCAGGTCGCCGGTCCGGTACATGCGGGAATCGGTGAAAGGTGAGGCGACGAATCGTTCGGCGGTGAGCGCGGGCCTGCCCTGATAACTCTGGGCCAGCGCGGGCCCGAACAGATACAGCTCACCCGCCACGCCCGCGGGAACCGGACGCAGGCGCGAATCCAGCACTGTCGCACCGACTCCGGCGAATGCCGTGCCGATCGTGATGGGCTGCCCGGGCCGTAGTGCGGTGGTGCCGGTGGCGAGGATGGTGGCCTCGGTCGGGCCGTAGCCGTTGAAGAAGGCACGCTCGTCGGCCCAGCGGTCGACCAGGGTCGGGCCGAAAGCGTCGCCCGCGACTACGACGACACGCAGGGCATCCAGATCGTGGGCGTCGACAGATTCCAGCGCTGCCGGGGTGATCAGCAGGTGGGTCACGCGTTCGCGGCGCAGCAGCTCGGCGAGTTCGGGGCCGCCGAAGACCGTCGACGGTGAGACCACCAGCGTGGCACCGGAGTTGAAGGCCACCAGCAGCTCGAGTACCGAGACGTCGAAGTTCGGCGAGCACACGTGCAGCACGCGGTCGCCTTCGTCGATCGAATAGCGTTCCCGGGCGGCCGCGACCAAGGCACCGAGACCGGTGTGGGTGACGACCACGCCTTTGGGACGGCCGGTCGAACCGGAGGTGTAGATGACATAGGCCGGGTGCTGATCGATCAGCGGACGAACTCGGTCGAGGTAGGAGATCGGGTGGGTGGGGTAGGTGGCGATGCGGTCGTGCTGGGCCGGGTCGTCGATGTCGAGCCAGTCGACCGAATCGCCCAGCATTTGTCGATGTGCCGTGCCGGTGAGACCGAGGACGGCGCCGGAGTCTTCGAGAAGATAGGCGATCCGCTCGGCGGGTAGCGCCGGATCGACAGGGACATAGGCAGCGCCGGTCTTGGCCACCGCCCACACCGCCATCACCGACTCGATCGACCGGGTGAATCCGAGCGCGACGACATCGCCGGGTCCGATGCCGCGTGCGATCAGGTCTCTGGCCAGTTGGGACGAGTACTCGTCGAGTTGGGTGTAGGTGAGTTCGCGGCGTGCACCGTCGACGGGGGTGTAGGACACGGCGACGGCATCACCGGCGGTGTCGACCGCCGCGGTCAGCAGCTGAGGGAAGAGGGGAGTACTCGACTTTCGGTTGCCTCGACCGCGCGGCGCACGACGAACTTCACGTGGAGAGGTGCGCGCTTCACGCATTCGAGTACAACATCCTTCAGCTAACCGGCCCACAGCTCTGCGATGACCCACGAACCCTGTCGGATTCGGCCTACCGGGGCGGACCAGTGTCGAACAAGCAAGAAGGAGTCGATATCGGGGCGTTCGGCGACCATGACACCACATGTCACGCTGTCACGACCACATGACCGGTTTGTTTATCGACGCCGAGACCGAATCGACCAGAAATTTGTGCGGATGGCACAATGCCGTCGACGGTTTTTGTTCAACGGACGGAAGCGCGCATGGCGGCATACGGATCCCTGGTGTGGGTGGGACAGGCACTGGGCCCGCGCGTCGACGCCATCACCGCCGACCTCATCCGGGTGACCGAGCAGATGATCCCGCTCAACGACGTCGCCGCCGATCTGGCCGAGATGCGCGCCGCCAGCATCGCCGAGAACATCGCCGCCGTGCAGTACGTGCTGGCGAACGGTATCGACCCGGCCACCGCCGGCCCGCCCCCCGGGGCCGCCGCCTATGCCCAACGGCTGGCCCGGCGCGGTGTGCCGCTGACGATCCTGCTGCGCGCCTACGGGCTCGGGCAGTACCGGATCCTCGATGCCGCGATCGGGCTCGTCCTGGCCGTTCCCGGCCCTGACCAGCCCGCCCGGATCGCCGAACTGCTCAAGTTCGCGGGCACCTACCTGGATCGGCTCAATTCGTCGATGGGTCGGATCTACGAGGCGGAACGGGACCGCTGGCTCAGCAGCCGCCAAGCCGCACGCCAGCAATGGATCGCGCGGCTGCTCGACAACGACGACGTCGATGTCGGGGCCGCCCAGGAAGCGCTGGGCTACCGACTCGATCAGTGGCACCACGCGGCCGAAGTGTGGTCGACGGTCACCGGCGCGGAGGCGGTGCGCGCGCTCGAGCAGGCCCGACAGCTGCTGGCCGCGGCGATGGGCACCGGTGGCGCCGAATTGGTCGCCGCGTCGGGAGACCGCGCCATGTGCCTGTGGTTCCCGACCGGGCAACCGTGCGCGGTCGAGGAACTCACCGCCCAGCTCGAGGCTTCCGGCTTGCCGATACGGGTGGCGCTCGGGCCGGTCGGCGAGGGACTGCCGGGCTTTCGGCGCTCGGCCCGCGGCGCGGCACGAGCCAAGGCGCTCGTCGTCTCGGCCGGGGACACCGCGCCCACCGTCGTCGACTACGACACGATCGCACCCTTCGCGCTGCTGTCCGACGACCCCGACGAGCTGACCGGCCTCGTCCACCGCGTTCTCGGATCGCTGGCAGGCGACAGCGCCAAAGTGGAACTGCTGCGCCACACCCTCGAGGTGTTTCTCGCCGAAGGCGCCAGCTACTCGCGCACCGCCCGCGTCCTCGACGTCCACCGCAACACCGTGCAGTACCGCATCCAACAGGTCACCGGTCGCTACGGCATCGCTGTCGACACCGACACCTTCGAACTACGCTTCGCCCTGGGCATCTGCCGCTGGTATCCCCATGTCCTGACTCGGACAATCTGAGCCCAGCTGGTTTGTGCGGGACGCACAGCAGGGCGGGCGCGACCATCGGGTCGGTGACCTGCTCGTCGCCGTACGGCGCGCCACAGCCCGGGGCGAGTGGGAATGGCTCTGACAGTGGCGATCTCGATCGCTGACGTTCATGATGGTCGGAAGCAGGACGAACGAGGTGGGGGAATGAACAAGAAGCTGATCGCCGCTGTCGCGGCGCTGTTCGCGGGTGCCATCGCGGTGACCGGGTGCTCGAGCGACGCCGACGTGGTGTCCAAGAACCTGTCCAAGGAATCGGACCAGTTCAAGATCAACCGTCGCGTGGTGTTCTTCAACGGGATCACCGACAAGTACCTGCTGTCCATCGAGGGCAAATGCTCGATCAAGGACGAGAACAACCAGCTCGAGGTGACGTGCAAGACCGGCGACGAGGAATACAAGAAGCACTTTCTCGGGCTCTCGGACAACGTGAGCTACTTCGTCGAACAGCTCGAGGCCGCCGAGGTGAGTCCCTACCACTACAAGGTCATCTTCAAGCCCGAGGTCATCATTCCCGACGTCGACCGCCCCTGATGGTGGTACACAGACCCGCGGGCGTTCCCGATGAGCGGGAAGGCAGGCACTCGGTGACCGAGTTCCGGTCGTACGGTGGCGGCCGCGAGACGTAGGAGAGAAAGCGGACGCTCACGGCCATTTCGAGCTCCTTCACGTCTGATCTGTCGATTCGACCGAGGAGCTCGATGTCTGCAACACCGCCGCCCGACGACCTGGCCCGCCACCTCGCACGGTTGGCGGCGATCGAGTCGATCACCGCGCTCAAGCACCGCTATTTCCGTGCCTGCGACGCCAAAGACCCGGTCGGGTTCCGTGACTGTTTCGTCGCGACCGGCTCGGTGCTGGACTACGGCACGCTCGGTACGACCGACGCCGACGGCATGGCCGCGGTCTTCGCCTCGATCGCGCTGCAGCAGGTGGACGGCAAGAACGCGATCCTCGACATGCACCACGGCGTGCACCCCGACATCACCGTGCGCGAGGACGGCACAGCCAGCGGCCGGTGGACGCTGCGCTTTCGCCAGGCCAACCTGATCGAGCGCACCGAAACCGTCGCCACCGGTGAGTACGCCGACGAATACCAGGTGCAGGACGGGCACTGGAAGATCGCGACGTGCACGTTCCACCAGTTGTGGGCGATCACCCGCCCCCTCGATGACGCCACCCGGATCGCGCAGTAGGAGCGGACATGTCGAAGATCGCTCTGGTGACCGGCGCCAGCCGTGGCGTCGGCAAGGGAATCGCGCTGGCACTGGGCGCAGCGGGCTGGACGGTGTATCTGACCGGGCGCGGCACCGAAGGTGACGGCGGCCCCCTGGAGGTCGCGGCCGCCGAGGTGAGCGCTCGCGGCGGCGCCGGCATCGCCGTGCGCTGCGACCATCGCGACGACGCGCAGATCGCCGCGGTGTTCACCCGCATCGCCGCCGAACAGGGCGGGCTCGACCTGCTGGTCAACAACGTCTGGGCCAATCCCGACGGTTTCGCCGGATTCAGTGATCCGTTCTGGCGACGGCCCGTCGCCGACTGGGACACCCTGATCGGTGTCGGCCTGCGGGCGCACTACGTGGCCTCGGTCGAAGCGGCACGGCTCATGGTGCCTCGCGGTAGCGGCGTCATCGCCAACATCTCCTCGTTCGGCACCCGCGGCTACCTGCACTCGGTGCTGTACGGAATGTCGAAGGCCGGCCTGGACAAGATGGCGGCCGACATGGCCGTGGAACTGCGCGACACCGGCGTGAGCACGCTGTCGCTGTGGCCCGGCATCGTGCGCACCGAGCAGGTACTGGCGATGGGTGTCGAAGACATCGAGGGGTTCCCGATCGCCGGCGCGGAGACACCGGAATTCGTCGGCCGGGTCGTTCTGGCCCTGGCCACCGATCCACAGGTCGGCGCGCGCAGCGGTAGCACGGTGATCACAGCCGAGGCCGCCGTCGACTACGGGATCACCGATCTCGATGGCGGACAACCGGTCTCACATCGCGCGGCGTTCGGTGGCGGCGCGCTCTTCGGCGTCCGTTGAGGCAGGAGCCGTGGCTCCCGCTGTGCGGGAGACCCGCATGTGGCGAAAGACGCGGCGCCGCTAGCTTTCCCCCATGATGCAACTGACTCTTCTCGACGGTGTCACGCTGATCTTCGGTGGCAGTGGCGGCCTCGGCCGAACCGTCGCCGCGGACTTCGCACGGGCGGGCGGTGACGTGGCGATCTGCTACCGCAGCAAACAATCCGTCGCCGAGACCACCGTGACCGAATTGCGTGAGCTCGGCGTGCGGGCCAGCGCCCATCAGGTCGATGTCCGCGACGCAGCCGCCGTCGACCGGGTGATCGCGGAGGTGATCGCCGAGCACGGACGGATCCGCACGCTCGTGTGGGGTGCCGGCCCGGTCGTCGACCAGATCACCCTCGCCGACACCGAACCCGACCGCTACCGGCAGTCGATCGAGGTGGAAGCGCTCGGCATGTTCACCGCCGTGCACGCCGTGCTACCGCATCTGCGCGAACACGGCGGCGGCTCGGTGATCCACCTCGGCTCCGCCGGTGATCGGTGGTGGCCCCGGCTCGACGGTCTGTCCGTGCTGCCCAAGGCCGCCAACGAGGCGCTGGTCCGCGGGATCGCGAAAGAGGAAGGCAGGCACAATATCCGCGCCAACTCGGTGCTGGTCGGAGTCATCGAGGCAGGCATGTTCCTCGAACTGAAGGCCGCGGGTGTGGTCGACGCGGCCTGGGAGGCCGAAGCCCGCCGCTTCGTGCCGATGAAGCGATGGGGCACGGCGGCCGACATCGGCGCCGCCTGCGTGTTCCTGGCCTCCGAACAGGCCGGGTACATCACCGGCCAGCAACTGTCGGTCTCCGGCGGTTTCGGCATCTGAACCGAATGCGGGCAGACCCGGTCTGCCCGCATTCGGTGGAGTCAGCCCGCGGAAAGGCCGGGCCGGACGATGATTTTCACGTGATCCTGTGGGGTACGCAGGGTCGTGAACGCGTCTGCGACACCGTCGAGATCCACGCGCCCCGTATCCCGGCGCGCCCACTGCATTCGTAGGCGATGAGGATTCCGTTCGCGGCCGCACCGACGACGGAGCCGGCGTCGGCGACCTGATCCACTTCTTCGACGACCAGGTGACCTACCTGGCAGGCGGTCTGATCCGGCTACTCACCTGAGTCTCGCAGGCAGAGCTGATCACAACATGCGCTGCCTGCCGTGCGCGGCGAACTCCGACTCCACCGCCTGCCGGTCCGCCTCGGTCATGCGCTCGTAGACCGGCCGGCCACGCCCCACCCACCGATACACCGGTTCATCGGTGCGCCACGCCTGTTCTTGCAGGTCGCGTTTGAGCACCTTGTTCGACCCCGTCACCGGCAGATTCGCCGAGACGCGCAGCAGCCGGGGGAGACCCTTGCCGCCGAGATCGGACTGCGCACAGAGGAATTCGGTGAACGCGTCGACATCGAAACCACCCGGATCGGCGACCTCGACGGCGGCCATCACCTGATCGCCCGAACGCGGATCGGGCACCCCGAACACCGCGGCGGCGATGACAGCGGGATAGCGACGCAGAACCTGCTCGATCATCAGCGCCGAGGTGTTCTCACCGTCCACCCGGATCCAATCGCCCTTGCGGCCGGCGAAGTACAGGAATCCGCCGGTGTCGATATAGCCGAGATCCCCGGTCCAATACCAGCCGTTGCGGAGGCGGTCGGCATCAGCGACCTCGTTCTTGTAATAGCCCTCGAACGCGAGCGCACCGGCCTTGTCGATCATCTCCCCGATGGCCTCATCAGGATTGCGTACCCGGCCGTACTCGTCGAGCTCGGCCCGCGCGCACTCCCGCAACGAATCCGGATTCACCACCGCCACACCGGGATGCGCCGGCCTGCCGAGCGCAGCGGGCGGTGCGGCCGGATCCAGGGCGGCCAGGCTCGGGCCCTCACTGGAGCCGTATCCCTCGAACAGCTTCGCGTCGAAGCGGCGGCGGAACTCGTCCTGATCGGCCACCGACGCCTCGGTACCGAATCCGCGCACCAGCGAATTGTCGGAATCCGTTGCGGTTTCGGGCGTGGCCAGCAGATACCCCAGCGCCTTGCCGACATAGGTGAAATAGGTCGCCCCGAAGTAGCGAACATCCGGAAGGAACTGCGACGCAGAGAATTTCGGCGTCAGGCAGACCGTCGCACCGACCGACAACGCAGGCGCCCACAACGCCATGATCGCATTGCCGTGAAACAGCGGCATACAGCAATAGTCCACGTCCTCGCGCACATGCCCGAACTTCGCCGTCGCCGCGTACGCGACCGCCGACAGTCGGCGCTGGGTGCACCGCACCGCCTTCGACGCACCAGTGGTGCCGGACGTGAACAGCAACAGCAGCAACGAGTCCGGCCCACCCACCGCCGCAGGCTCCACCTGGCAGGCATCGATCCGGGCGCCATAGCCGGGATCATCGACCAGCAGGAACCGATCCTCGGCCAGATCGAAATCCAGCTGCCGCAACCGCGCCATCCCCACGGCATCGGTGACGATCAGCTGACAGTCGACATACCGAACATCGGCAGCCAACTGGGCATCACCCCGGGTCGGATTGAGACCCGCCACCGTCGCACCCGCCAAAGCCGCCGCGCCCAGCCAGAAGACGAAATCGGGCACATTGTCCAACAGCACCCCGATATGGAACGGGCCGTCACGGCGCAGGGTGCGGGCAAGCTCCGCACGGGCAGCCGACTCCCGAACCACCGCATCCCAGCTCCACTCGGTGTCGCGGGTGCGCAGGCCGAGTCGCTGGTCGCCGACCCGGTCGAGCAGCATGGACGCGATATCCGCCCGGCGCACGCCCGTCATTCCGACCTCGGGTAGATCTGTTTCAGGAAACCCTCGTTCACCACACAATGATCTTCGACGACAAGCCGATCCAACCCGGATTCGAGGATCGCCATGCTGAGACTGCCTGTTTCGGTAGCCGCCGACTCGGTTCAGGACGACGCGGCGGGCGCGGCCGCGGCGACACCGGCGCGGCGACCGAAGAAGGTGCCGTCACCGAGCGACGTGCCGCTGATGTAGCCCCACGAATGCAAGCCCGACGTTGCTCTGCCCGCGGCGAACAGACCCGGGATCGGTGCGCCGTCCAAGTCGAGAACCTGGCCGTCGACCGTCGTGTGCAGACCACCGATGGTGAACACCTCAGCGCCGCCACGGCCCGCTTCGCCGTACTCGGGCGGAGCGATGCCGCGCTGGACGTCGATCGCGGCGAACGGTGACCGCAGCGGCCGCAACCAGTGCGCCGCCTTGTGGAAGTAGGGGTCCTGCCCGTCAGCCGCGTGCCGGTTGTATTCGGCGACCGTCGTCGCCAGCGCGCCGGGCGGCATCGCGATCTGCTGTTCGAGATCGTCGAGAGTCTCGGCCACGAAATGCGGTTGAACGCCCCACCGCTCGTTCTCCGGCACTTCCTCGTAGGCCTGTTCGTCCAGGATCACCCACACCTTCAGGCCGTGCTTGAACAGCGCGGCCTGGCCGACGAGCCCGGGATAGACATCCTCGTTGATGAAGCGCCTGCCGAGGTCGTCGACGATCATGCCGCGCACCATCATCCCCGGAATCAGGGAGATCCCGACCTGTGCGGCGGACATGTGCCGCACCGCCGCACCCGCGGCCTGTGCCATCACGATGCCGCGCCCGTCGTCACCGCCGTCACTGTTGACGCCGAGCCCGACCAGCTGCGGTGCGTGCTGAGCCACCATCGCGGCATTGTCGGCGAACCCGCCCGTGGTCAACACGACGCCACGTCGAGCACGGTAGGTGTAGTACCGGCCGTACTGCTTCGCCACGACACCGACCACACGTCCGGCTTCGGTGACGAGCCGGATCGCGTTGGTGTCGGTGTGCACCGTCACCGCGGTCGCGGCGACGGCCTCGAACAGTTTCTGCATCAACACCTTGCCACCGAAACCGTCGGAGGTGACCCGGTGTCCGCGCGGCGACGGCTTCGCGAGATCGGCGAAGGGCCAGGCCTTTTCGCCCATCCACATGAGACCGTCGTCGGTGGGCGGCACCCACGTGGGCGAGTCCCACAGCGAAGGTTTGAACGGGACGCCGTGGTCGACGAGCCACTGATAGTGCCGCGCGCTCTCACGGCTGTAGAGGCCGACCTTGTCCCGGTCGGCGTCCGGCCCCAGCGCGGCCAGCAGGAACGCTTCCATGTCCTGTGCGGTGTCGTCGAACCCGCAGGCCCGCTGGACCTCGGTGCCGCCGCCCAAATACATCTCACCACCGGACAGCGCGGAGGACCCGCCGCCACCACCCAGCTTCTCCAGCACGATGACATCAGCGCCCGCGGCGGACGACTCGAGCGCCGCTGCCGCACCCGCGCACCCATAGCCAACGATCAGAACATCGGTTTCGTAGTCGACCTGCTCGACATCGCCCGCATCGACGGGTGCCACCGAATTGTGTGTGCTCATTACAACTCCCATCCGCTGTGCTGCGCACGCTAAGGAGTTCTCGCGCACGCGGGCGGGGGAGTGTCCATCCACCGGGAGACCGTCTGCTGATCACCTGCTCGCTACAGGCAACCTTGCTTTTCGATCATTGAATCGCGCCTTCTTCTGACGATTCCCGCACGTGTTCATGTCACACCATTTGCGGGTGCGGCTCTGGCTGGTGTCGAAGAAGGCGGCTCGACAGGTCGGCGATGCGCACAAAGCCAGTTTTCCGTCGCGCTCGCCGGCGAGGATGCTGATCGCATCGGCGGCGATCACGCCCAGTGCGTCTTCGACGCAGGAATCCGAGTTGAGTCGCCAGTGCCGATTGCCCTCTGGCGTCAGGACCGCTGACGCGCGGCCCTGAAAGCTGCGGTCGTTGATGACTCGGACTGCGGCGGCCGGGGGAGTGTCGTGCACCGCGGTGGCTGTCGCAACGAGGTGAATCGCCTCCCTCAATTCCCGCGCGAGTTCGAGCTGGGCGGTGGTGCAGGAGTTCACGGCCAGGCCGCTCACCGCGAGCCAGTCGACGAGCCGCTGCGGCGTGGGGATGCGCTCCACAGCGTCGCCGGAGCGCTCCGTCAGCGTCGCTGTGAAGCTGGTCGCCAGCACGGTGCCGAGGCGGAAGTCAGGGAACTCAGCATGCATGGAACCACCTTAGCTGGTTGCACGCTGACGTCCGGTCATGTTAGAACCGTCTAAGCCGGTTCATCAAGTGCAGGAGGTCTCGTGCCCAGTACCACCCGCGACGTGCAAGCATTCGACGCCCACGCAACCGATGCCGACCTCGACGATCTGCGCGCCAGACTGGCCGCGGCACGACTACCGGAGCCCGAGACGGTCTATCGCGCCGCACCCGACCCGCGCCGATGGGAGCAGGGGGTCCCGCTCGCCGATCTCGCCGAGGTCGTGAACTACTGGCGCACCGAATACAACTGGCGGTCGTTCGAAGAGCGCCTCAACCGGATCGGCCAGTTCCGCACAACCATCGACGATCTGGGAATCCACTTCCTGCACCGCCGATCCACGCGAGCCGACGCGACGCCGCTGATCATGACGCACGGCTGGCCGGGCAGCATTGCCGAGTTCACCGATGTAGTGGACGAACTGGCAGATCCGAACGACGCGAACGCGCCGGCGTTCCACGTCGTCGTTCCCTCGCTACCCGGCTTCGGTTACAGCGACAAGCCGGCCACCACCGGGTGGGGGACCGAGAAGATCGCGGCAGCCTGGGTGGAACTCATGGGGAGGCTCGGCTACCGCGAGTTCGTGGCCCACGGCGGCGACTGGGGCGGCAATATCACCACGGTTCTCGGTGGCAGATTCCCGGAGCATGTTCTCGGTATCCACTCCACGTTCGCAGAGGCACCGCCCGGGTTGACGACAGACGGGCTCACAGACCTCGAGCGCGCGTGGATCGAGGAGACTCGCGATTTCTGGCGCCACCGCGCGGCATACGCGAAGCAGCAGGCAACCCGGCCACAGACCATCGGTTACTCGCTCGTCGACTCACCGGTCGGGCTCCTGGCCTGGATCCTCGACAAGTTCGCCGAATGGACAGATACCGAGGACAGCCCGTTCGAGACGCTTTCCATCGACCGCGTTCTCGACGACGTCACCCTGTACTGGCTGACGCGGACCGGCGCATCGGCAGCCCGCATCTACTACGAAAGCCACAATTCGCTCGATCCCGAACTTCGCGTCGACGTCCCGTCGGCGATCACCATGTATCCACGTGACATCGAGAAGTGTCCGCGGGTCTGGGCACAGGAGCGGTATCGACAGATCGTCCACTGGGGATCGCCCGACAGTGGGGGACATTTCCCGTCACTCGAGGCTCCCGAGTTCTTCGTCGAGGACCTGCGGGAAGGTCTCGCAGCTGTACTGGCCGCCAGCAGAGGGACTACTTGACATAATGTGCATTATCGGCGTTTGAAGGCGGCCTGTCGGAAGGGGTTTTTGCAGTTGTTTGCGGTGCATGCCTAGTTGCATCACATGCTGACAGGCGCTCACTGTCGCTTCTCGGCATTGCCGCGCGTGTGTGCCGACGCTTCGGTACTTGCAAGCTCGACTAGCCAAATTTTGGGACACCGAAGGAACGCTGACGAATCCGGATAATTCTCGGTTCGGCCGATTCATGACCGTTCGCCCTGAATGTGCTTATCGGCGAATCTGGGCCCGCACCCTCGGCGAACCAGGCCGGCTGCCCGAAACCCGGCACTCCCCCTCCCACTTCCCCGCCCATATTTTGTCACAGTGACGAAACTACTGAGGGTGGCCTGGATGGCGCACCGCATCGCCTTTTTCGCCGTGATGCGGTGCGCCATGGAGATCAGACCAGAACGGGGGCGAGTCGGCGCGATTCGGTGGCCTTTTCGGAGCTGGTTTCCGGCGCGTTGTCGGCGTCGGCGGTGAGGTACTTATCGGGCAACGACAGTTTGGCGATGGTGCGCAAGGTCAGCGCGTACTGACGGACCAGGCTGCCGGTGGTGTACGGCAGGCGATATTCGGCCGCGAGCTTGCGCACTTCACGCTGGATTTCGGGCAGCCGGTTGCTCGGCAGGTCCGGGAACAGGTGATGTTCGATTTGATGGCTGAGTGTGCCGGAAAGGATGCGCATCAGGGGACCGACGTCGATATTCGCGCTGCCCAGGTATTGGCGCAGATACCATTCGCCACGGGTCTCGCCCTCGATATCGCGCTTGGTGAATTTCTCCGCGCCGTCGGGGAAATGTCCGCAGAAGGTGATGATCTGCTCCCACACATTCTTGGTGAGGTTGGCGGTGACGTTCGCGCGGATCGTCGATTTCCAGTTCCGACCGGTCATCGCCGGGAAGATCACGTAGTCCTTGAGCAGCTGCTTACCGGCCTTCTGAGCGATTTCGTCGCGCGCCTGCCGGAACTTCTTCTTGTCCTTCTTGCCCGCCAGCACGCGCGGGATCTCCAGGTGGTACACGCACATACCCAGCTCGTACAGCAGTGACACGGGGACCAGGTAGACGAAGTTGCCCAGGTGGTACGGACGCCAGCGCCGGTCACGGGTGATCCGGAGCAGCCCGTACCCTTCGTCGGGGTCGAGCCCGAGCACATTGGTGAAAACGTGGTGGCGGTAGTTGTGCGCTTCCTTCCAATGCGCGGCGGGCATGGAATGGTCCCATTCCCAGGTGCTGGAGTGGATTTCCGGGTCGTTCATCCAGTCCCACTGGCCGTGCATGACGTTGTGCCCGATCTCCATGTTCTCGAGCACCTTCGACAAGGTGAGCAGGCCTGTCCCCCACCACCAACTGCTTTTCCGGCCCGAGTCGATCAGCACGAGCCGGGCGGCTATCTCGCACGCTCGCTGAACGCGGATGACTGTCTTGATGTATTTCGCGTCGCGTTCACCCAGGCTGGATTCGATCTGCCTGCGCAACGCGTCCAGGCGTTGCCCGAACTCTTCGATGTCGGTCGGCGAGAGATGTGTGTACGCCTCGACGTCAGATATAGCCATCTGCTGTGTTCAACCCCTGTTCCGGTGCCGCGCGCCGGGCGCGGTCCAGGTGAGAATACGAACTCGAGGGGTTGGTTCGGTGGTGTGCGCGGTATTTAGTTAGACGTAACAGCCGGGAGTCACCGATTGGGTGTCAGTGACTACTGGCGGCGGGTTCATAGATCTTGTCCACCTCGGTGGCGTACTTCTTCATGACCTCTGCTCGCTTGAGCGACATCTTCGGTGTCAGTTCGCCGGTGGCCTCGGTCCAGTCGACGGGCAGAATGCGGACCTTCTTGATCGCCTCGGCATGGGACACCTTCTTGTTGGTGTCGGCGAGGGCCGCATCGATCTCCGCGACGAGATCCGGGTTGTCGATCAGAGCCTCGTTCGTGGTGTCGGCGGGCAGGTTGTGGCTTTGCTTCCACGCCGGGAGCGCTTCGGGGTCGAGGGTGATCAGGGCACCGACGAACGGACGGCCGTCACCGACCACCATCGCCTGGCTGATCAGCGGGTGGGCGCGCAGCGAGTCTTCCATCAGGCCCGGGGAAACGTTCTTTCCGCCCGCGGTGACGATGATTTCCTTCTTGCGGCCGGTGATGGTGAGGTAGCCGTCGCGGTCGATGCTGCCGAGATCGCCGGTCTGGAACCAGCCGTCGGCGAAGGCGTCGTCGGTGGCCTGTGGGTTGCCCCAGTATTCGTGGAACACGACAGGGCCGCGTAGCAGCAATTCGCCGTCGTCGGCGATCTTGACGGCGTGGCCTTCGGTCGGGCGTCCGACGGTGCCGACCCGGGTATCGGCCGGGGTGTTCACGGTGATCGCCGCGGTGGTCTCGGTGAGTCCGTAGCCCTCGTAGACGGGGATGCCGACGCCGCGGAAGAAGTGACCGAGCCGCGCGCCGAGCGGCCCACCACCGGATACCGCCGCCTCGCATCGTCCGCCGAGCGCGAGACGCAGCGTGCGGTAGACGAGTTTGTCGAACAGGGCGTGACGCAGTCCGAGGAAGATTCCGGGGCCGCCGGTGTCCTGGGCTTCGCTCCAGGCGATGGCGGTCTCGGTGGCCAGGTCGAAGATCTTTCCCTTACCGCCGGCGTGTGCCTTCTGCTTGGCGCCGTTGAAGACCTTTTCGAACACTCGCGGCACCGCCAGGATGAAATGCGGCCGGAAGCTGCCGAACTGGTCGACCAGCGTGGACCAGTCGGAGCTGAACGCGACGACCACCTTGGCGTCGAGCGCGGCCAGTGTCACCGCGCGCGCGAAGACGTGGGCGAGTGGCAGGAACATCAGTGTCTTGTTGCCCTCGGTGACGAACTCCCCCAGCGCGATTCGGTCGGATTTCGACTCGGCGTAGAGGTTCCCGTGGGTGAGGATCACGCCTTTGGGGCGGCCGGTGGTGCCCGAGGTGTAGATCAGGGTGGCCGGGGAGCTCGCGCCGACCTCGGCTCGGCGGGTGTGCACGGCCGCGTCGTCGAGGTCGGCCCGCGTGTGATCAATTCCTCGACGGCACTTTTGTCGATCTGCAGGATTTCTCGCAGGTCGGGCAGGGCGCGGTCGTCGATCTCCTCGATGATCCGGCGGTGTTGGTCGCTGTCGACGATGAGCAGTTTCGTCGCGGAGTCCTGCAGGATCCATTTGGCCTGCTCGGCGGCGGAGCTGTCGTAGATGGCCACGGTGCAGCCGCCGGTGGCCCAGATCGCGTGGTCGAGCACGACCCACTCGTAGCGGGTGGGTGCCATGATCGCTACGCGGTCACCGGGTTCGATGCCCGAGGAGATGAGACCCTTCGCCACGTCGGTGACCGTGCGGGCGAACTCGGCCGCGGTGACGTCGGTGAGTTCGCCGCTGCCGTTGGAGACGTTGAACAACACCGTGTGGGGCGAGTGCTCGGCGTGCAGGAACACACTGTCGGAATTGTTCGCGTGCTCGGGAATCGTGTAGGAAGCCGGGGCTTCGAACTCATGCATCACAGGGCCCTTCCACATGGAGTGATCAGTTACTGCGCGGGCGCGTGCTCGATGCCGAGTCGCAGCATGCCGCGCAGGTCGTAGGTGTTGGTGGCGACCGCGCCGACGATCAGGCCGATCGCCAGTCCCGCGCAGGTCATCCAGAGACCCTGTGCCATGCCGGCTTCGAGGTGTCCGTCGAAGAACAGGATGGCGCGCACGGCCAGGTAGATCTGGTGCATGGGTTCGAACGTGGCCATGTCGGCGATCCAGCGCGGTGTCGCCTCGAGCGGGATGGTGCCCGACGATGACGGGATTCCGAGCACCACGAACACGATGAGGTTGATCATCAGGCCTGCCGTGCCGAAGGCGGCCATCACCGACAGGGCGGTGACCGCGATGGCGGCGATGGCCAGTGTGCCATAGAGGAACAGCATCAGTGGCCGCTCGATCGCCATGTTCAGCAGGGTGCCGACGCCGAGGAACACGCCGGAGGCCAGCGGGGCGCTGATCGCGGCGATCCCCCATTTGATGAGCAGCGTTCGCCACCGGCTGATCGGGGCCGGGGTGGTGGCCTTGTGCCATGGACCGTATTCGGCGGGGATATAGCCCAGTGAGGCGTCGACGAGTGAATTGATCATCATCGCGCCGCTGAACCCGACGATCAGCAGGACCAGGGTGTAGAAGAAGGCGGCCAAGCCCTGGCCGGTGCCTTCGGGGAGCGGGTGGTAGGCGGTGACGACGACGTCGATCGGCTCGGCGAGTTGTAGCTGTGCGGCGCCGCTGAGTGGTGTGGCCCCGGCCGCGGTGCGGACCTGTTCGGCGAGTTGCTTGCCGACAGTGCTGTTCACCTGTGTCATGGCCTGGTCGGCGACGGTGTTCATGATCTGTGCGGCGAGGGTGCCTGCCCGCGGGTTGGTGAGCACGGAGATGATGGGCTGCTCGACCTGGCCGGGGACGATCGAGGCGGCGCCGAGGATGGCGACGCGTTTGGTGAAGTCGCCGGGGATGACGATGGCGCCGTAGACCTCGCCGTTCTGCAGCTGTTGCTGGGCTTCGTTGATGCCGAGTGGGCGCAAGTCGATCTTGTCGGCGGGGATGTTGTCGCTCAGCGCCGAGGTGATCTGTGCGCCGATGTTGGCGGGTTTGCCACCGACGGTGTCGCCGACGTCCTGGTTGACCAGGGCGATCGGGAAGTCGTGCAGGTGCTTTTCGGGGTCGGCGGTGTAGCCGAGGTACATGGTGCCCAGCAGCGCCGCCAGGATGGTGACCAGGGTGATCGGGGCCAGCCATTCGCGGATCGGCATGTTGCGCTGTGTGCGGGTGGGCGCGGTGTTGTCAGTCATGGCAATCGTCAATGTAGTCAGCGACAACAAAGTAGTCAACGCAAACATTGGGTGTCCGTCGGATATCCTGCTCGTACCATGTCCCTGCACACCCCGTACCACCACGGAGACCTCCGCGCCGCGCTGCTGACGCGCGCCGAGGCGACACTGCGCGAGGCCGGCGTGGACGGGCTGTCGCTGCGTCAACTGGCCCGCGACACCGGCGTCAGCCATGCGGCGCCGAGTCGTCATTTCCGCGACAAGCAGGCGCTCCTGGACGCACTCGCCGTCACCGGGCTCGAACGCCTCGGCGCCTGCTTCGAACAAGCCGTGATCGAAGGACCCATCACGGCACGCCTGCAAACCGTCGCCTATGCCTACCTGCGATTCGCCGTCGACAACCTCGAGCTCTTGCCGCTGATGTTCGCGCGCCGAAACAACTCCACCTCGGCTGATATCCAGCAGGCCGCCGACCGGGCGTTCGCGGTGCCGATCACCCTCATCGCCGACGGTCAGGCTGCCGGCGAGATCGTGGCAGGTGACCCGAAACGGCTCGGCGTCACCGCGCTGGCCGCACTCCAGGGCTTGGCGACCTTCGTCGGCTCCGGCTACACCGCCGACTACGACTCCGAACAGCTACTCGACGACCTGGTCCGCCACCTCACCCTGGGCCTGCTCCCCCGGTCCTCCCCCAGCTGACGATCGCAGAACGCGGCGTGCGCGCCCAATGCTCAATTGGATCCGGCCAGGACTACCGGCCGACCGTTGCGCGGCTGGGTGGGTCGGTTGCTGTGCGGGAACAGCGCGCGGTAATTGTCGACATCAGGGACGGTGACCGGCGCAGGGTGGCGCAGCACGATCCACTCGACGCCTTCGGTGCACGGGGGCGTGGTCAGAGAGCCCTGGTAGCGGAACTGGGCGCGGTCGGCCGGGAGGAATTCACGCGGATCGACCGTGGTCACCGCGCGGGTGAGCCCTGAGCGGTTCGGGGCGGCGGTGAGTATTCGACTCAGTGGGGTGGGGTCGGTGTGGGCGTTCAGCAGGACGGCGAGAACGGCCAGTCGGCCCGATTGGGCGGTGTGGACGAAATGCAGTTCCATGGCGGTCTCGGCGCCGTCGACTGTGTGCTCGCTGGGGAGATGGAAGTGAAACTGGGTCAGGGTGAACGGCGTTCCGTCGACGACGATGCGGTTGCCGGAGTCCGCCGGGGCGCTCACCTGCACGGTGTGTCCGTTGTTGAGCAGGTTCACGGACGGAATGGGGCGGTAGTCGATCTCGATGTGGTCGGACGGGTGTAGTTCGGTGGGGCTGTCCAGGTCGATCGGCGATTGGGCGTGTCCGACCCGGCAGGCCGAGTAGCCGCGGTCGAGGTCGGCCCAGTGCTCGGGACCCTCGGCGTCGTAATCCCAGTGCGGCTTGCCCGTGGTGGCCGCGACCGAACCGCCGCAACCGGCGGCAGCGAGCAGTGCCAGTGCGGCGAGGGCGCCGCGGCGGGTGAGGACGGGGCTGAGGTCATTGTGACGAACCGGCACCGGTGTAGCTCCTTGCCATGATTCTGCCGTCGGCCCGGAGGTACACGTCCCGGGACGGCAGTGTGCGCGTGTCGAAATCAGCGAGTCGTCCACCGACCGATAATGTCCGGTTTGCACCGAATATCCTTCTAGTGCAGTAGATTTCGCCCCTGCGCGGGGTCTCAGGCTATGCCGCTCGTCATCGCGCAGACCAGACTCTAGGGCGGCGAGATACGTCACATCGGCGGTAGCCGCGGCTCGAGCTAGGCGCCTAGGGTCGGATCATGATCGAGATTCCACAGGTCTTCGCCCGCGCGACGATCAGTCGCGAAGGCGAACCCGGGCGGGCATGGATCGCGGGACTGCCCCAACTGGCGGAGGAGTTACTGCAACGGTGGTCGTGCACGCCTGACGGGCCGCTCATGCACGGCCACGTCGGGGTCGTCATTCCGGTGTTGCGTCCGGATCTGGCGCCCGCGGTCGTCAAGATCTCGTTTCCGCACCCGGGCAACGTGTTCGAGCCGGACGCGTTCGCCACCTGGAAAGGACGGGGAGCGGTGCAATTGTTCGACCGTGATGACGCACGGTTCGCGATGCTGCTCGAGCGCACCGGCCACCGAAGTCTGGCCGACATCACCGACTTCGACGAGGCAGTCGGCATACTCGGGCAGCTGTCCCGCCGCTTGGCTGTCGACGCCCCTGTCGGGCTGCCGCGCTTGAGCGACCTGGTCGCCGACTGGACGGACGAGATCCGCACGACGGCCGCCGAACTGGGCGATCCACTCCCCCGCCGCGTTCTGGATGCCGCGTTCGAGACCTTGCGTGACCTCGGTCCGGGTCAGCCCGAGACCCTCGTCCACGGTGACCTCCATGATGCGAATGTGCTGGCAGGTGAACGTGAGCCTTGGCTGGCGATCGACCCCAAGGGATACGTCGGTGATCCTGCCTACGACACGATCACCGTTCTTCGCAGTTACCGGTTCGCGCCGCTGTTGTTCGCCGCCGATCCTGGTGCCGGTGTTCGACGCGGGCTGGACTTGTATTGCGAGGCAGCGGAGATCGACCGTGATCGTGCCCGCCGGTGGGCGCAGGTGCGTGCGGTCAAAGCGGCGCTGTGGGGTCGGTGTCACGGCGATCCCGACTGGTTGATCGCGGCGACCGACCAGCTGGCCGAAGTCCTGATGTGAGAACCCGAACGGTTCAGGCGGGGTTGGACGGCCAGTTCTTTTCCATCCACTGATCCGGTTTCGGGTGCGGGGTGAAGCCGTAGGCCCGGTACAGGTCGTGGGCGTCGCCGGTCGCGAGGGCCATGCGACGTAGCCCCCAGTCGTCCGCGTCGGCCATGATGCGATCGAGCAGGTGCTTGCCGACACCTCGTCCGCGCTGGGAACGGTCGACGTAGACGTCGGAGAGCCAGGCGAAGGTGGTGCGGTCGGTGACCAGGCGGGCGAAGGCGATCTGGGAACCGTCGCGGAACACGCTGTAGGGCAGGGAGTTCTCGACGAGGCGCTGCACCCGCTCACGGCTACGACCGAGTGCCCAGTAGGCGTCGGTGGACAGCCGGTGGTGGAGCCAATCGAGGTCGACGGCGGCGGGATCGGTGGAGAACTCGAGCATCGGTCCAGGATAGGACTGTTCGCCGGTACCGCCATTGCGTATCAGTCACCAGGCGCCGCGTCGGGCATGGCAGTGATCTTGCGGGTGCTCACCGCGTGGCGGGTTCTGTCCCGATGTGCTTCCCCGGAAAGTGGCCCGGGGAAGCACATCGGGTGTTCAGGCGCCGACGTAGGTGGCCAGGTGTTCGCCGGTGAGCGTGGAGCGGGCTTCGACGAGGTCGGCGGGGGTGCCTTCGAAGACGATGTGGCCGCCGTCGTGGCCCGCGCCGGGGCCGAGGTCGATGATCCAGTCGGCGTGGGCCATCACGGCCTGGTGGTGTTCGACGACGATGACGGACTTGCCGGATTCGACGAGGCGGTCGAGCAGGCCGAGGAGTTGTTCGACGTCGGCCAGGTGCAGGCCGGTGGTCGGTTCGTCGAGGATGTAGACCCCGCCCTTGTCGGACATGTGGGTGGCGAGCTTGAGGCGCTGGCGTTCGCCGCCGGACAGGGTGGTCAGTGGCTGGCCGATGGTGAGGTAGCCCAGGCCCACTTCGGTGAGGTGGGTGAGGATCTTGTGGGCGGCGGGGGTGCGGGCTTCGCCGTCACCGAAGAACTCGCGTGCTTCGTCAACGGGCATCGAGAGCACTTCGCTGATGTTCTTGCCCGCGAAAGTGTATTCGAGGACTTCGGCCATGAAGCGTTTGCCTTCGCACACCTCACACATCGTCGACACGCCGGCCATCATCGCCAGGTCGGTGTAGACCACGCCCGCGCCGTTGCAGTTGGGGCAGGCGCCTTCGGAATTGGCGCTGAACAGGGCCGGTTTGGCGCCGGTGGCCTTGGCGAACGCTTTGCGGATGTGGTCGAGCAGACCGGTGTAGGTGGCGGGATTGCTGCGGCGCGAGCCCTTGATCGGGGTCTGGTCGATGGAGATGACGCCTTCGTCGATCGGGATCGAGCCGTGCACGAGCGAGCTCTTGCCCGAGCCCGCAACGCCGGTGATCGCCACCAGAATGCCGAGGGGGATGTCGACGTCGACTTTGTCGAGGTTGTTGGCGGTGGCGCCACGAATCTGCAAGGCGCTGGTCGACTTTCGCACCGAGTCCTTGACCGAGGCGCGGTCGTCGAAGTGGCGGCCGGTGACGGTGTCGCTGGCGCGCAGCCCCTCGACGGTGCCCTCGAAGCAGATGGTGCCGCCCTTGGACCCGGCGGCGGGACCGAGGTCGACGATGTGGTCGGCGATGACGATCGTTTCGGGCTTGTGCTCGACGACGAGCACCGTGTTTCCCTTGTCGCGCAGGCGCAGCAGCAGGTCGTTCATCCGCTGGATGTCGTGCGGGTGCAGGCCCGCGGTGGGCTCGTCGAAGACATAGGTGACGTCGGTGAGCGAGGACCCGAGGTGGCGAATCATCTTCACGCGCTGGGCTTCACCGCCCGACAGTGTGCCCGAGGGGCGCGACAGCGACAGGTAGCCCAGGCCGATCTCGACGAACGAGTCCAGGGTCTGGCGCAGCGACTCGAGTAGCGGCGCCACCGACGGGTCGTCGACCTGCTTGACCCATTCGGCGAGATCGGTGATCTGCATGGCGCAGGCGTCGGCGATGCTGATGCCGTCGATCTTGGACGAGCGGGCCGCGGCGGACAGCCGGGTGCCCGCACAGTCGGGGCAGGTGCCGAAGGTGACGGCGCGTTCGACGAAGGCGCGCACATGCGGTTGCAGCGAATCGATGTCCTTGGACAGCATCGACTTGCGCAGTTTGGGGATGAGTCCTTCGTAGGTGAGGTTGATGCCCTCGACCTTGACCTTCGTCGGCTCTTTGTACAGCAGGTCGGCGAGCTGCTTCTTGGTGTACTTCTTGATCGGCTTGGTCGGGTCGAAGAAGCCGGAACCCTTGAAGATGCGGCCCATCCAGCCGTCCATGCTGTAGCCGGGGATCTTGAACGGGCCCTCGTCGAGGGAGAGGTTCTCGTCGTAGAGCTCGGTGAGGTCGATGTCGTTGATCTGGCCTTTGCCCTCACAGGTGGGACACATGCCGCCGGTGATGGCGAAGCTGCGGCGTTCCTTGACGGTGACACCGTTCTTCTCGACCTCGACCGCACCGGCGCCGCTGATCGAGGCGACATTGAACGAGAACGCCTGCGACGACCCGATGTGCGGGTCGCCGAGGCGGCTGAACAGGATCCGCAGCATCGCGTTGGTGTCGGTGACGGTGCCGACGGTGGAACGCGGGTCGGCGCCCAGCCGGGACTGGTCGACGAGGATGGCGGTGGTCAGACCCTCCAGGACGTCGACGTCGGGGCGGGCCTGGCTGGGCATGAAGCCCTGCACGAACGCGCTGTAGGTCTCGTTGATCAGGCGCTGTGATTCGGCGGCGATGGTGCCGAAGACCAGGGAGCTCTTACCGGATCCGGACACGCCGGTGAAGACCGTCAGCCTGCGCTTGGGGATCTCGGTGCTCACATCGCGCAGATTGTTGACCCGCGCGCCGTGCACGCGGATCAGATCGTGGCTGTCGGCCGGCTCTATGGTGGTGCCGGTCTTCTTGGCCGTGCTCATGGGTCTCCCTCGATCAGTCGACATCGCCGGATATCGAATCTACCGGCGCGATGGCTTACTTGGTCTGCTGGATGCGGACCATATTTCCGGCGGGGTCGCGGAAGGCGCAGTCGCGCACGCCGTAGGGCTGATCGGTGGGTTCCTGGACGATCTCGATGTCTCCGGCCTGCAGCTTCTCGAACAGGCCGTCGAGGTCGTCGGTGGCGAGGTTGACCCCCGCGTAGGTGCCCTTGGCCATCATCTCGCTGATGACACGGCGTTCGTCGTCGGTGAGGCCGGGGTCGGCGGCCGGTGGGTGCAGCACGATGGAGGTGTCGGGCTGGCCGGTGGGGCCCACGGTGATCCAGCGCAGCCCGTTGTAGCCCACATCGTTGCGTACCTCGAAGCCGAGCGTGTCGCGGTAGAAGGCGAGCGCGGCGTCGGGATCGTCCTGCGGCAGGTAGCTCGAGTGAATGGTGAGGTTCATGCCGACCACGCTAATTATCGGCCGGAGCGGAAGCTTCTCGATTCCTGATCGGTCTGGTCACCTTCTTGACCACGCACGACGGCATGCCCGCGGTCTGTTCGTCCTGCAGCTGTTTGTAGGTGCTGGGCGGCACACCGACGAGTTCGGTGAAGCGGGTACTGAAGGTGCCCAGCGAGGACGAGCCGACCGCGAAACACACCTCGGTGACGCTCAGGTCGCCGCGGCGCAGCAGCGCCATGGCCCGTTCGATGCGGCGGGTCATCAGGTAGGAGTACGGCGATTCCCCGTAGGCGAGACGGAATTGCCGGCTGAGGTGCCCGGCCGACATGTGGACGCCGCGGGCGAGCGCTTCGACGTCGAGTGGCTGGGCGTATTCACGGTCGATGCGGTCGCGCACACGACGCAGCAGCGCGAGGTCGCGCAAGTGCTGTGGTTTCGCGGGTGGGCCGGTCACATAGCCGATCGTCCCACGTCGGACGGTGTTGCCGACACCGGCGGGTCGGTGTGGGTGTCGAGGACCCCGGCGAGTTCGGCGCGGAAGTGAGGGCAGGTGCGGAAGTCCTCGGCGTCGCAGTCCAGGACGTGGGTGACGGCATCGAGGGCGGCGCGTGTGCGGGCGATCTGGTCGGCGAGGCGGTCGCGATGGGCTTCGAGTACTTCTCGGCGGGTGCGCCGATCGGGGGAACGGATGAACAGGATGGCGAGATCGTCGAGGGACAAGCCTGCCTTCTTGCCCAGGACGATCATCGCGATCGTGTCGATGTCGGTGCTGCGGTAGTGGCGGCGTCCGGCCGAGTCACGGGCTGGAGTGAGCAGTCCGCGGTCTTCCCAGTGGCGCAGCACGTGGGTCGCGAGCCCGAACTGTGCCGCCACCGCACCGATCGTGGTGTGTTCCTCGGCCATCCGCCGAGCCTATGCGGTGACGCGGTAGCAGGTAATCACGGCGACGGGATGCCAAGGCAGACGGACTGTTTCGGTGTCGACCGAGCCGAACTCGGTGCTGAGTGCGCGCCGGATCTCGCGGGTTCGGGTGAAGCGGAAGTCGAAGATTGCGGCGCCGCCGCCGGGGCGGAGCACTCGACGCAGTTCGGTGACGGCGGCGGGCAGGTCCGGCCATTCGTGCATGCTCAGGCTCGACACGGCGAAGTCGATGCTGTCGTGCGGGTGGGGCAGCTCGGCGACGTCTGCGACGGCCAGGTCGATCGGCTGTCCAGCGAGGGTGCGCCGGGCGATCTCGATCATGTGCGGGGACAGGTCGACGCCGTGCAGGCGCAGGTCGGGGCGACGAGTTGCCACGTGGGACAACAGCTTTCCCGGACCGGTGCCGAGGTCGAGGACCGTGGCCGAATCGGGGGTGTGGGCGTCGATGTCGGTGGCGATCCGCCGGTACAGGCCGGTGAGGAGTCGGGTGGCGCGCCGGTCGTAGCCGAGGCTCTGTTCGTATCCGAAAGTGGTCATGAGACCACCGTGGTTGTTCAGGTCGACCTGAAGTCAAGCTCGTCGGTCGGGCGCACGGCCGCGGTGCGACCGGGCGCTTGCTGGAATTGCCAGTACAGGTTCGTGTGGGCGATGACGTCTTCGGGTTTCGGTGCGCCCCACCGGGTCTTGTCGCCGGTGGTGTGGGCGTCGGCGACGAGGGTGACGTCGTAACCGCGCACGAACGCGCCGTGGATGGTCGAGCGGACGCAGGCGTCGGATTCCGCGCCCGTGACGACCAGGTGGCCGGCGCCTACTGCCGCGAGCAGTCCCTCGAGCTCGGTGTCTTCGAAGGAGTCGCCGTAGTGCTTGTGCACCAGCGGTTCGGTGTCGGTGCGGGTGAGTTCGGGAACGTAGTGCCAGGGATCGCTGTGTTCGACCAAATCCTCGGAGGAGTGCTGGATCCAGATGATCGGGACATCGGCGATGCGAGCCCGGTCGACAAGGGCGTTGATGTTCGCGACGACCTCGTCGCGGCGGGGTGCTTCGTCGACGACACCGTTCTGCACGTCGACGACGAGCAGTGCGGTGTTCGGGCGGTCGGGCAGCGTGGTCATGGCGATTCCTCTGCGGCGGTCAGAGCGGGCGAAGGACGACGACGCCCGGGACGGTCTGGAGATACTCGGTCAGGGGGGTGTCGACGACCTGGTTGTTCGCCGCGAGCGAGGAGGCGTTGCGGAAGACCGGGCCGGTGGGGGTCGCGACGATGATGCCGACGTGGGTCACGTCGAGACCGGCGTCGGGGGTGTAAGCGCCGAGGAAGTCGCCGGTGCGCAGGGCGGCCTGGACTGTCCCGTCGACGGCGGCCGCGGGAATGTGGGTGACGGCACGGTCGACCACGGCAACGCCGGGCAGGTAGGTGCTGCCGTCCGCTTTCGCGTTGAGGTGCTTGGTGGTGGTCACCGCGGCGGGGCTCAGGCTCGCGGTGATGTCGGTGGCGGCGAGCCGTTCGCGGGTGGCCCAGTCGGTGAAGAAGTGCTTGCGCTGGGCGAATTCGACGCGACCGTCGATGTAGCGAGTGGCGACCAGGTTGGTGAAGAACTCGTCGCGGGTGCTGGAGCGGGAGGCGGCATCGATGTAGTCGAGGTAGGTGAAGCAGTCGACCCGGCGCAGATCCGCGACGAGCTGTTCGGGCTCGGTGGCCGAACCGATCAGCATGTTCGCGCCGTACGGGGTGCCGAGCAGCCGCGCGGAGAGTCGTTCGAGGAGTTCGCCACGGCCCAGACCGCCCGATTCGGCGCGCACGGTGAGGAGTTCGTCGATCTTGCGTGCGGAAGCGTCATCGACCGACGGTGCGGCCGAGGCCGGTGCCAGCGCGCACACGAGCGCGGCGAGCACGAGCATGATCCGGACGATGATGCGCAAGACGCCTCCAGCTGGCCACGGGTCGATCGGTGCGAGCGCTGTCCACCGTAGCCGAGGCAGCGGACAGGATCGGTGACTCTGGTTCCCTGTGCCGCGATGATGGAAGAGTGTGCCGTTCTACCCTCGGCGATGCCGATTGTTCGCGAATGGTCTCGTATCGACCGGGCGATGGGTTGTTCGCGTACCGTTGTCGCAGGTAGTCCGTGTTCGCGGCGAGTTCGCGATGGGGTTGCTCCCCCGGGTGTCGTGGATGTGGTTCGTGCAGACGTCGACCGTTGGCCCGTCCGGGCGGAAGGGATGCCGAAATGCGTGCGTTGACAGTGGTTCCCATGCAGAAGCAATCGTTGCGGGTGGAGGATGTGCCCGACCCGGTCGTCGGTCCCGGCGAACTGCTCGTCGACGGGATCTCGCTGGGCATCTGCGGCACCGACCGCGATATCGCGCAGGGCAACTACGGCTGGCTGCCACCGGGCAAGTCACAGATGGTGCTCGGGCACGAATCTCTGGGCCGGGTGAAGACCGCGCCCGCGGGCAGCGCATTCGCCCCCGGTGACCTCGTCGTCGGGATCGTGCGCAGGCCGGATCCGGTGCCGTGCGGGGCGTGCGCGCGCGGCCAATGGGACATGTGCCGCAACGGGATGTACGTCGAGCGCGGGATCAAGGAGATCGACGGGTACGGGTCGACATCCTGGGTGGTGCGCGAGGACTTCGCGGTGCGACTCGATCCGGCCCTGGAGAAGGTCGGGGTACTGCTGGAACCGACGACCGTGGTCGCCAAGGCCTGGGATCAGATCGAGAAGATCAACAACCGCGCCTGGTTCGATCCGCGCACCGTCCTGGTCACCGGCGCCGGGCCGATCGGTCTGCTGGCGGCACTGCTCGGGCAGCAACGCGGCCTGGACGTGCACGTCCTCGACCGGACCAGCGGCGGGGCGAAAGAAGAGCTGGTCGAAGCGTTGGGCGGCACGTTCCACACGGGGACGGCGGCCGCCGCCGCGAAAGAGATCAGCCCCGACATCGTGATCGAGGCGACCGGTGCGCCCGCGGTGGCGTTGCACGCGATGGAGATCGACAACCCCGGCGTGATCGTCTGCCTGACCGGGGTGTCGACCCCCGGTGTCGACACCGATGTCGATGTCGGCGGTTTGAACCGCAATATCGTGCTCGACAACGCGGTCGTGTTCGGTTCGGTGAACGCGAACCGCCACCACTACGAACAGGGCGCCGAGGCGCTGGCCAAAGCGGACGAGTCGTGGCTCGAACGCCTCATCACCCGGCGGCTGCCGCTGGAGAGGGCGCTCGAGGCGTTCGACCCGGGCGGGTCCGATATCAAGGTCGTCATCGACCTGGCCTGACTCGCCGAAGCGAGGCCGCGGTGGTCAGTCGGCCGCCGCGGCATCGGTCGTGGGGACCGCGCAGCCGTCGGGGCCGCAGCTGTCGCCGTCGGCGATGAGCTGGGGAGCAGGTCGATCGTTCCAGGCGGTGTTCAGTGCCCGGGTGAACGTTTCGGGAGGTTGGGCGCCGGAGACCGCGTACTTGCCGTCGAAGACGAAGAACGGGACGCCGCTGGCACCGAGCGCGGCGGCCTCGGCTTCGTCGCGGCGGACCGCGTCGGCGTAGGCGTCGGGGTCGGCCAGCACCGCACGCACCGAGTTCTCGTCCAGGCCCGCCCGCACAGCCAAGGCCACCAGGCGTTCGGTGTCGCCGAAGACGGGCTCGGGTTCGGCGAAATTGCCTGCGTAGAGAGCGTCGAGCATGGCTTCCTGCTTGCCCTGGTCGAGGGCGTAGTGCAGGAGCCGGTGCATATCGAAGCTGTTGCCCGAGTCGCGGCCTGCGGTTCGGTAGGGCAGACCCATCGCCGCGGCCTGGGCGCCGATGCCGCGTTCGTTGGCGGCGGCCTGGTCGACGGTGATGCCGTACTTCTCGGCGATCGCCGGGATGACCGGGCGCGTGGAACCGGCGGGCAGCGTCGGATCGAGCTCGAAGGACCGGTGCACCACCTCGACGTCGTCCCGATGCGCGAAGCCGGCCAGCGCTTCTTCGAAGCGGGCTTTGCCCAGGTAGCAGAACGGGCAATTGATGTCGGTCCAGATCTCTACTCTGGTGGACAAGCGGGCCTCCTGCGGCGCATCGAGGGGTGCGGCGGTGGTCCGCCGGATAGTTCTGGACAGGCGTTCGAATTCGGGGAATGTAACGCCGGCAACGAGGCCGCTATTCCCTGGCGCGTCCGGGCACGACGGGACGAGCACGAGGGGTATCGATGGGGTTCGAGCAGCGGAGGGGGTGGGTGCAGGTGCCCGAAGGATTGGTGGTGCCGCGCGCGCTGGGTGGATTGTGGGCGGTGCGCCATGCGCAGAGTGAGGCCAATGTGTGGTTCTCCGACCCGGCGACCGAGCAGCGGCCGATGCAGGGCACCGATTCCGGGGTGGAACTGACCGCCCACGGGCGGTGGCAGGCGCACTGTCTCGGCGATTGGCTGGCCGGGTTGGCGGGCACGCAGCGACCCACGCTGGTGGTCTGCTCCCCCTACCTGCGCACCAGAGTCACCTGGGCGGTGATGGCCGAGGCCGCCGCCACCCGCAACCTGCACCTGCACCCGATCCGCACCCTGGTCGACGAACGGTTGCGCGACCGGGAGATGGGGGTGTTCGAACTGCACCCGTATCGGGCGATCCGGCGACGCGCACCCGAGGAGGGACTGCGTCGTGAACTGGTCGGCAACTGGGTGTATCGGCCGCCGGGCGGGGAGTCGCTGGCCGATGTGGCGTTGCGGGTGCGCAATTTCCTCGACGAGCTCGATGTGGTGGCCGCGGGCGAGCAGGTGCTGGTGGTGACCCACGACGCGGTGGTGGTGTCGTTGCGCTACATCCTCGACGGACTCGGTGCGCCGGTACCGGATTCGCTCGAGCCGGTGCCCAACGCGTCGGTGTCGCAGTGGCGGCGTGAGGGCCCACGACTGGCATTGCGCGTGTGGGGCTCGGTCGACCACCTCGCGAAGGACGAGGAAACGGGATAGGGGTCGGCGCGACAGACCGATGTCGTCCGCAACTGTTTTCGTGGTGGTCGGTACCGGCGCGGCTGTCGTGGGCGGCGTCGACGGACTGATGGGTCCGTGGGTGCGAGAATGCGCGAGTGGATGTCGCGATCGGTCTGGTTGTCCTCATCGGCTCGGCGACCGCGCTGGCGGCGCTGGCGCGGCGATTCGGGGTGTCGGAACCTCTGGTGCTGACGTTGGCCGGGGTGGCCGCGTCGTATCTGCCGATGGTGCCGCAGGTGCACCTCGAACCGGAGGTGGTGCTGCTGGGGTTGCTGCCGCCGCTGCTCTACACCGCCGCGCTACGCACCTCGCTGGTCGATTTCAAGGACAACCTGCGCACCATCGCGTCGCTGTCGGTCGGTCTGGTGCTGTTCAGCACGTTCGCGGTAGCACTGGTGGTGTGGTGGTTGCTGCCGGTGCCGTTCGCGGCGGCGGTCGCGTTGGGTGCGGTGGTCGCTCCCCCGGACGCGGTGGCAGCGACCGCGGTGGCCCGACGCACGGGGATGCCGCGCAGCATCGTGACGGTGCTCGAGGACGAGTCGCTGTTCAACGACGCGACCGCGCTGGTGGCGTTGCGTTCGGCGATCGCGGCGATGGCCGGTGCGGTGACCGCGTGGCAGATCGGCGGCGATTTCCTGCTCGCGGCCGTCGGTGGTGGTGTCATCGGGGCCGTGGTGGCGGCGGCGTTGGCGATGTTGCGCCGGCGGATCACCGACCCGGTGCTCGATACCTCGGTGTCGCTGCTGGCCCCGTTCGTGGCGTATCTGCCCGCCGAGCACTTCCATGCCTCGGGCGTGATCGCGGTCGTGACGTGCGGAATGATCCTGGGCCACGGCGCGCAACGGTGGCAGGGCGCGGCCTCGCGGGTCGCCGAGACCACCAATTGGCGCACCATCCAGTTCATTCTGGAGAGCGCGGTGTTCTTGATCATCGGGTTGCAGGTGCGCTGGATCGTCGACGCCGCCTGGCACAGCGGGTTGGATCACGCCACGCTGGTCGTCGCGGCGGTGGGCGTACTGGCCGCGGTGATGCTGGCGCGCCCGGTGTGGGTGTTCACGCCCGTGCTGGTGGCCAGGCTGTTCGGGCGCGCGACCGAACCGTTGAGTCATGCGGCGGTGGTGTCGTGGGCGGGCATGCGCGGGGTGGTGACTTTGGCGGCGGTGTTGTTGCTGCCCGAATCGACACCGCAGTTGCCGGTGCTGGAACTGCTCGCCCTGGTGGTGGTCGGCGGCACGCTGCTGGTGCAGGGCAGTTCGCTGCCGTGGCTGGTGCGGTTGCTGCGGTTGCGAGGCCCCAGTCGCGAGGAAGACGCACTGGCCAAAGCTGATCTGCTGCAACAGGCTTCGACCGCCGGTCTGGCCGAACTCGACCGCAGTATCGGGCCCGACACTCCCGAACCGGTGATCGAATCGCTGCGACAGCGACTGATCTGGCGCTCCAACGCCGCCTGGGAACGGTTGGGCCGCCCGGAGGCCGAACTGGTGACACCGACCGCGGAGTACCGGCGCATACGGCTGGCGATGCTGGCCGCCGAACGCGATGCGGTGCTGGAGGTTCGCGACGCGGGGGCGGTGGATTACGAAGTCCTCCAACATGTGCTGGCCCGGCTCGACCTCGAGGAGTCGATGATCGACCGTTTCGACGAGAGCGACGACGATCGCCGCGCCGAACCGCTGTCCACCGCCGCCGGTGCGGTGGGGTGCGCCCATCTGGACGCCGCGCCGCTACTGGCGGAGCCGCCCGCCGGCGAGCTGGTGTGTCAGACGTGTCTGGACGAGGGTCTGCGCTGGGTGCATCTGCGAATGTGCACCGCCTGCGGGAACATCGGCTGCTGCGAGTCCTCGATCGGAGACCACGCGAGCGCCCATTTCCGCGACTCGGCGCATCCGGTGATGCGCAGTGTGGAGCCTGGGGAAGCTTGGCGATGGTGCTACATGGACCAACTGCTCGGCTAGCTCACCGACGTGGTCGTCAGCCGCGGTGGGAGTAGATCAGACGCGCGTATTCGGCGAGCAGGTGGTCGAGTTCGGTGGATTCGCCCGCGGCGGCGAGCTGTTGGTAGCCGATGATCATCGCCATGCCGAATTCGGTGACGACGGTGGCGGTGGCCGTGTCGTCGACGACACCGTCGATGACACGGTGCACGGTGCGCCGACGCGACTCGTCGACCCGCTTGACGGTGACGTGTACCGATTCGTCGTTGGCCGCCCAGGCGCGCAGCGCGGCTTCGGCGCCGTGTTCGAGTCCGCTGGCGAGCACCGACATCGCCCGCACGTCGGCGTCGGCGTCACCGTGGCCGACGTCGAGCGCGCGTAGCTCGACCATCTGACGGTTCTCCCAGTGTTCGAGCAGGGTGTCGACGAAGCCCTGCCAGGAGCCGAAGTGGTGATAGAACGAGCCGCTGGTGACGCCGAGGCGACGGCACAGCACCCCGATGTTGAGACCTTTGAAACCGAACTCTGCGAGCACCGCCACCGCGGTGTCGAAGTACTGCTCCTTGGTGACCACTCGGGACATCGCGATGCCGTTCTGTTCGTGCGGGCAGGGCCGAAGAATCCGAACAGTACCCCATCGTATCGAGCCCTCGCGCGTACATAACGTTGTCTACGCTGTGCTCCAACGGGCCGACCGAACAACGAAATACCAAGTGGCGGAACGAAATACGTGCACAAAGGCCCAAAAGCCCATCCGAATGGAATAGCAGAGCGGACGCTCTGTAAACTTTTGTTCATGCCGAGACCGCGTACCCACGACCCGGAGACCGTGCTGGACGCCGCCGAGAAGCTGGCAGCCGGCGCCGGACCCGCCGCTGTCACGGTGCGCGCGGTCGCCGCCGCAACCGGAGTATCCAATGGCGCGCTCTATCACACATTTCAGTCCCGCCAGGTTGTCCTGGCGCGCACGTGGTTACGCGCCGCGCACCGATTCCTCGCCCTCCAGTCGGCCGATATCGACCGCGCCGTCGCCGCGCCCGACCCCGAGACCCGCATCGACGCGGTCCTCGATGCCGCCGAGGCACCGGCGCGACTGGCCGAAAACCATCCCGACTCCGCGCGTCTGCTGCTGATCGTCGACCGCGCCGAACTGCTCGCCGGCGACATCGCGCCCGCACTGGCACAGGAGATCGCCGACACCGAGAAGGCCCTCGTCGCCGCGCTCAACCGGCTCGCGCGCGCCCTGTGGGGTCGCGCCGACCGGCGCGGCGTCGCCACCGTCACCACCTGCCTGGTAGACCTGCCCACCGCGTTGCTGCTGCGCCGCGACCGGCTCACCGACCCCCTGGCCCGCGCTCAGCTGCGTGCTGCCGTGCGTGCCGTCCTCGACCTCGGTCCCCACTGAAAAGGAAACAGTCCCATGCCCACACTGCGCCACCACGATTCGATCGCCGTGCTCGACCTCGGTGACGGCGAGAACCGCTTCTCCCCCGACTTCCTCGACGAGATGAACACCCACCTCGACGCGGTCGTCGCCGAGGGCGCGTCCGCGCTGGTGACCACCGCGACCGGCAAGATCTACTCCAACGGTCTCGACCTGGACTGGCTCTCGGCCAACGGTGACCGGGCCGCCGAATACGTCGCGGCGGTGCACACCCTGTTCGCCCGGGTCCTCACCCTGCCCATGCCGACGGTCGCCGCGATCGGCGGACACGCTTTCGGTGCGGGTGCGATGGTGGCGATGGCGCACGACTACCGGGTGATGCGCGCCGACCGTGGTTACTTCTGTTTCCCCGAGGCCGACATCCGCATCCCGTTCACCAACGGCATGGCCGCGCTCATCCAGGCCAAGACGACCCCCAAGACCGCCGTGGCCAGCATGACCACGGCCCGCCGCTTCGGCGGCCCCGACGCGCTGGCATTGGACCTCGTCGATGCCACCGCCGCGGAAAGCGAAGTCCTCGACACCGCACTGGCTTTGGTGGCGCCGCTGGGCGGCAAGGACCAGACCACGATGACAGCGATCAAATCCGTGATGTTCGCCGAAGTCCTCGACGCGCTCCGCAACCGGGACTGAACGGATCAGGGCAGCCGGGGGCCCTTGCCCAGGTAGATGTCGCCACGGTCATCGCCTGCCCAACCGCCCCCGGTGTAGTCGCCCAGCACGAAACACGCGTCGCAGAACTGCTTTCCGAACACCGTCAGGTAGATGCTGCGGTAGGAGCTGATGGCCCGCATCTTCACCGACTTGTAGGCCGCCTGCGCCGGTGGTTGCGCTTCCAGGAACGCGTAGCGGCGAAAGTCGGCGACCGGTTCGGTGGAGAAGCGGACCAGTCCGAGGCGACTGAGGTTGCCCAGGTAGTGGTGGTCGCGGTCGGGTAGCGCGCACCCGGCCATGGCGGCGATCATGTTGATGCCGTCGGCCAGCCGTTGCGAGCCGATCCCGAACGGCGCCTTGGTGCGGATGTCGATCGCGGGCTGCGGCCCGGCGACGGCCAAAAAGCGCAGGATCCGGGCTTCGTCGGGTGTCAGGTCGTGCAGGATCGGCACGAACGAGGGGTGCAGCTCACGCGGTTGCTGCGCGGAGTCCCAGCCCTCGGTGATCATCGCGTCGCCCATCGCCTTGAGATCCTCGGCGTCGACCTTGGTCTCGACCGGGCCGTAGACGCCGGTGGCGGTGCTGGTCAGACCGAGCGCGCTCAACGCCGCCCGACGAAACAGATCCACGCGCTCGTCGAAGATCTGCGATATCGGTTCGCCGGAACGGAGGTCGTCGACGAGATCGGTGGCGGTGTGCACAGCGCCCTTGGTCACCGCGCCGACGATGTGGCGCAACGACAATCCCGCGATCCGCGCCAAACCGAGCAGATCGGTCGGGATCCTGGGTTCGCGATCAGGGTTGGGCTCCATTGCTCACGCTCCGAAGATCAGCAGGTGCAGCGCACCGATGAAGGCACCGAGCACGCCACCGTGCAGATACAGCAGCCAGGCATCCTGTTCGATGGCGGTGTAGAGCATTTCGACGAACTCGTCGGGTGGAAGTTCGCGCAGTTTCTCGGTGGCGAGCCGGTCGACGCTGGCCGCGGTGGTCTGAGAGAACTCCACGTCCTCGACCAACCACGGCTTCATCTCGGTGGCCAGGCTCGCGCCCGCGGTGGCCTGGATGGCGTCGAAATGGCGGGGTCCGATCGCGAGCCGGGTCACCGACCGCAGCGGGCCCAGGATCCGGTCGATCTCGGCCTCGAGGAAATGGGCGATGACCGCACGCGTCTTGTCACCACTGGGCCCGTCGAGCAATTGCTCGGTGACGACATCGAGGGTGACGATCTGATACCCGATCGCATGCCCCAGATCCGCTGCCGCCTGGTACTGCCGTTTCGCGAATTTCGCGACCCCCCATGGATATCGGTAGCGCGGCTGCGGCACGGCGGGCTCGAACACCACCTTGATCGCGATGATGTTGACCAGCACACCCACCGTCGCGCCACCGGCGAGCACCCATGCCCACGCGGGCAGGAAATGCAGGATCTCGTAGAGCCAGCCGGGCAGCGAGATCACCGCGGGGGTGTCACCGTGGGGGGTGCTGTAGTGCAGCAACGACAACCACAGCGCCACGATCACCCCGAACGGGAATCCCAGCACCCCACTGCGGATCATGAACCGCAATTCCGGGGCGCCGAGCCCGTAGATCACGTCCTTGAGCAGTTCGGGCCTGCGCCGCAGGTAGCCCACGACCATCAGCTTCACGTCGAGGAGCTGGTCGATGTTCTCGCCGATGAAATCGAAGGCGCGATCGGTGATCGCGGGCAGCTCGGCCTCGACCCGCGTGTAGATGGCTTCGCGTGCGCGCGGCGGCATGTCGGCCCACAGGCGCGGATGCTCGGTGACCATGATCGAGTCGACCATCGAGCGGACGTTCGGCATCGCCACCAGCGCGACCTGCGCGGAGATCTTGCGCGGATCCATCTGGTCGAAGAAGTCCTTGGCGGTGCCGATCTTGGCGACCGCGTTGTCGACCATCAGGCTCGCCATCTTCTCCGAGCGGGCCGGAATGAAGCCTTGGAAGCCGAGGATGCCGCCGGGGGCGAAGGTCGGCAGGATCTGCACCTTGCGCGGCAGCAGCGGGAAGATCGTTTTCAGGCCCGGCACATAGAAGCCGGTGAACCGCACCGGCGCGAACAGCATGATCACCCCGGTCCAGTTGGTGATCAGACCGGCCATGGCACTGAAAATCGGGATGGTGATCATGTCGACCCAGAACTTGCTCAGACCGGTCGTCTTCTCCCAGTCCAGCAGGCCGAAGAAACCCGCCGCCTCGATCCCAGCATTCATCCGGCGTCCACTCCGTTGTGTGGCGAACATCGCGCGTACGGTCATCATAGGCGACCGAACTCCCCGGTCCGGGCAAGTTCCGCGGTTACCCGCTAAACCGGAGCAAACACCCGATCAAGACCAGACTCGGCGCTCTCACCACGCCCGCTCGAACGGCGATCGCCACGAACGTGGTGTCCACCAGCTGATTGGCGGCCGACACCTCCCCGAGGCTCCTGCGCGCGACGGCCGAAGACTCAGTGCGTGGTGTTGACCAGCAGCAAGTTGGTGTCGATGTCGTGAGTCACCTTGTTGGCCACCGAGCCCAGAAGACGTGCGGGACCGCTCATTCCACGGTTGCCGATCACGACGAGGTCGTATTTCCAGGCCGAGTTGCAGATTGCCTCCGCCGGGGGGACCCCGGTGAGGATGTCGCGTCCGAACAGTTCCGGGTCCTCGACCGCGATCTGACCTTCGACGTCGATCAGGATGTCGGCACCGTCGTCGTCGGTCTTGGCGGAAGTCACCAGGAACGGGCGCGCGCTCAAGGCCAGGGCCAGCTCGTAGCCGCGACGGACCGCGGTCAGCGAACTCGCCGATCCGTCGGTGGTGAGCCCGATGGTGGTCCAGCGTTTGGGGACCTTGTTGGTGAACACGACATCGGTCTGACTGTGGTGGGAGACGTAATTGGCTGTCGAGCCGAGCAGTCGCGCCTTGGAACTGCCCAGGCTGCCGCCACCGATCACGAGCAACGTGCCGGTTTCGCGTTCGGCGATCTCGAGCAGCAACGCCCCTGCCGTGCCGTCGAGTTCGGCGCGGGCGACCTCGGCCACACCGGCTTCGAGCAGGGCTTCGGCGGCCGCGCGGGTGTTGGCTTCGGCCCAGTCGGCGTCGGTGGCCGACTTGCGCCCCGCGTCCTTCCAAACACTCACCGCGGTGACCGCGACACCGAGGCGCACCGCGAACTCCCCCGCCACCGCTACCGCCGTCTGCGCGGCCTCCGAGCCGTTGGTTCCCACGACGATGCGCTGATAGCACCCCATGTGACGCTCTCCGATCGACGGCAGGTCAGCTGCGCTGTGGCCCACAGTATAAGCGCAGCACACTGCGGGCAACCGGTGCGGCCGTGCCCGTCCGCGAGGTTGCGGCCCTCACTCGCGCTGGGGCGCGGAGGGCAGCGACAGGCGTTTGAGGTGCAAAGCGTTGAGAGCGACGATCAGGCTCGACCCCGACATCGCCATCGCGGCGATCTCCGGGCGCATGGTCAGACCCCACGGGGCGAAGACACCGGCCGCGATGGGCAGGGCGATGCCGTTGTAACCGACTGCCCAACCCAGGTTCTGGCGTTCCTTGTGGACGGTGCCGCGGCCGATACGCAGGGCCGTCGACACCGCGTACGGGTCCGAGCGCATGAGCACCACGTCGGCGGTTTGGATGGCCACATCGGTGCCGGCGCCGATGGCGATACCGAGATCGGCGCGGGCCAGAGCGGGCGCGTCGTTCACCCCGTCGCCGACCATCGCGACCTTCTTGCCGGTGCGTTGCAGATCGGCGATCCGGTCGGCCTTGTCCTCGGGTAGGACATCGGCGATCACCGTGTCGATGCCGAGGTCGTGGGCGATGCGTTCGGCGGTGCCCGTGTTGTCACCGGTGAGCATGACCACGCCGACACCGAGGTCGTGCAGTGCCCGCACGGCGTCGGCCGAGGTCGGGCGTGGAGCGTCGGCCAGCGCGATCACCGCGTACGCGTGACCGTCGACGGCGACCAGGACGGCGGTGTGGCCCGAAGCCGCCAGCTCGTCACGGTGTTTCGCCAACTCGCCCAGCTCGATGTGGTCGGCCTCGAGCAGTCCGCGGTTGCCCACGATCACGTGCTGCCCGTCGACCGTGGCCGTCGCGCCGCGGCCGGCCACATTCTGGAACTCGGTGGCCGAAAGGGTGTCCGCACCATGGGCTTTCGCGTAGTCGACGATGGCCTCCGCGAGGGGATGCTCGGATTCGAGTTCCACCGCCGCGGCCAGTGCCAGCACCCGGTCGGTGTCCACGCCGGGCGCGGTGATCACGTCGGTGACTTCGGGTGCGCCCTTGGTGAGGGTGCCGGTCTTGTCCATCACCACCACGTCGATGCGCGCCGCGTCCTCCAGCGCCGTCGCGTTCTTGAACAGCACACCACGTGTGGCGCCGAGACCGGTGCCGACCATGATCGCCGTGGGTGTCGCCAAACCGAGCGCGTCCGGACAGGTCACCACCACCACGGTGATCGCGAACAACAGTGCTGTGCTCAGCGAAGCCCCGACGAGCAACCACACCGCCAGGGTGGTCAGGCTGCCCAGCAGCGCGACCAGGGTGAGCCAGAACGCGGCCCGATCGGCCAGCCGCTGACCCGGGGCCTTCGAATTCTGTGCCTGCTGCACCAATTCGACGATCTGAGCCAGAGCGGTGTCGGACCCGACTTTGGTGGCCCGCACTCGCAGGCTGCCGGTGGTGTTGATGGTCGCGCCGATCACCGCCGAACCCGGCTGTTTGAGCACCGGCATGCTCTCACCGGTCACCATCGACTCGTCGACCTCGCTCGACCCGTCCACCACGATGCCGTCGACGGCGATCTTCGCGCCGGGCCGCACCAGCAGCACCTCACCGACCCGCACGTCGGCGGTCGGCACCCGCACTTCCTGACCGTCGCGCAGCACAACGGCTTTCGGCGGCGACAGATCCAGCAGACTCGTCACCGCGTCGCCGGCACCGCTGCGCGCCCGCATCTCGAACCAGTGACCCAGCAGCACGAACGTCGCCAGCATCGTGGAGGCTTCGTAGAACACCTCACCGCCGCCGGTGAACGTCACATACAGCGAATACAGCCATCCCGTCCCGATACCCACCGAGACCAGCACCATCATGTCGAGGGTGTGGGCCTTCAATGCCGCCAACGCCCCGGTGAAGAAGATCGTCGAGGAGTAGAAGATCACCGGCAAGCTCAGCACGAGCATCCAGAGGTCGGCGCGCATCCCGAACGGGACGGGCAGGTGCAGGCCGAGCATGTGGGTGGCCATCGGCGACCAGAGCATCACCAGGGTGGAGAAGACCAGCGCGACGAGGAACCGGTTCCGCATGTCGCGAGCCATGTCGTCCATCGACATCGACGCGTGCCCGCCGTGTGTGTGCCCACCCCCGTGCTCGGCTCGGGGCTGATCCCGCGTCGGCGCGCGATGACTCGGGGACTCGCCATGCGGTGGCATCGCAGGCGGCGCGTGGCCGACCACGGAATCGGTGGACTGCTCGGGTGCGGTGGCGGATTCGGCACCGTACGTGGTGGGCCGTGTGCGGGTGGTCGGCTCGCTCGCCGGGTCGCAGACGTGGGTCGGGACCGAGCGCCCCGCGCAGTGATAGCCACAGTCGCGGACCCAGGTGCGCAGGTCGGCGACCGATGTTCGGGTGGGGTCGTAGGTGACAGTGACGGTTTGGGCGACCGGATTGGGGTCGACAGCGATGACGCCTGGCCGGTGGCGCAAACCGTTGGCCAGTATCCCGTGGGAGCTGGCGCGCAGTTGCCCGCCCACGTGCAGGACGGTTGTGGCGGAGGCCGGTTGATCCTGCGGGTCGGGCATCGCCGCTCCTGTCGCCGGTCGTGCACACGACGCGACAGCGCCCCGCGCTTCACTTCTCGGCGACTCTACCGGCAGCGGGTCACAGGTCGGCGCAGGTCACCGCGGCATCAGGAAGGCCCTCGCCGCGCTGACCCGCGATCGTGTCAGAGACCGACGCCAAGGAGCGCGTCGACGGCGGCGCGGATCAGGGCGGGCGCTTCGGTGTCGGCGCCGCCGTAGGCGATGGCCTGTTCGGCCCAGTTGTCGATCGCGTCGAGTGCCTTCGGGGTGTCGAGGTCGTCGGCCAGGTGCTGCCGCAGCCGGGCGACGGTGTCGGTGGCCGAGGGGCCAGAGGCCAGCGACACGGCTTCACGCCAGCGGTCGAGGCGGTGCTGCGCGGCCGTGAGCACCTCGTCGGTCCACATGCGATCGGCGCGGTAGTGACCGGCGAGCAGGCCGAGGCGGATCGCGGCAGGGTCGACACCGGCGCGGCGCAGCTTCGACACGAGAACGAGGTTGCCCCGGGACTTCGACATCTTCTCGCCGTCCAGGCCGATCAGGCCGGCGTGCACGTAGTGGCGGGCGAAGCGGCGGGCGCCGGTGATGGCCTCGGCGTGCGCGGCGGAGTACTCGTGGTGGGGGTACATCAGGTCCGAGCCGCCACCCTGGATGTCGAACTCGGCGCCGATGCGGTTGAGCGCGATCGCCGCACACTCGATGTGCCAGCCGGGCCTGCCCGCGCCGAAAGGCGCCTCCCACGACGGTTCACCGGGGCGTTCGGCCCGCCAGAGCAGCGCGTCGATGATGTCGCGTTTGCCCGGCCGGTCCGGGTCGCCGCCACGTTCGGCGAACAGCGTCTCCATGGTGGCGCGGTCGTAGCCGGATTCGTAGCCGAACTGATCGGTGGCGTCGGTGCGGAAGTAGATGTCGGGGTATTCGGCATCGTCGACGATGTAGGCGGCGCCTGCGGCGAGCAACTTCTGCACCAGCTCCACCACCTCTTCCACCGATTCGATGGCGCCGATGTAGTGGCGCGGGGGCAGCACCTGGAGTGCGGCCATGTCTTCGCGGAACAGGTCGATCTCGCGGCTGCCGAGGTCGCGCCAGTCGATACCGTCGCGCTCGGCGCGCTCGAACAGCGGGTCGTCGACGTCGGTGACGTTCTGCACGTAGTGCACGTCGTGGCCCGCGTCGCGCCAGATCCGGTTGACCAGGTCGAACGTCAGGTAGGTGGCGGCGTGACCGAGGTGGGTGGCGTCATAGGGCGTGATGCCGCAGACGTACATCTTCGCGGTCTCGCCGGGGGTGACCGGGCGGATCTGACGGTCGGCGGTGTCGTACAAACGCAACGGCGGCCCTGTTCCGGGGACTGTCGGCAGGGCGATATCGGACCAGGACTGCATGTCTTCGAGGGTAGAGCCCCTGTCGAGGTGCTCGGCTCGCGGCCCGGCCCATGGGGTTGCTCGCGGCGTCGCGGTACGGCCCGCTACCTGCACACAAACGTGTCACGGCGGCCGCGTCAAGGTTTGCGCTCGAGCAGATCCGCTGGTCACGGGGGTAGCGGGGCGAATCGGGCGTGTCGTGCCCAGTGTGCGGTCCCCCCTGGGCGAACGGTTGCCATCGCGATCATTGTCACAGTCCACAATTCACAAAACATCCCTATTGATCCCTATAAGTACCTCCGTTTACGGTTGTTTCATGACAGATCGTCTCTATTCGGTGGAGCAGGTCGCCGAACTGCTCGGACTGCATGTCCGCACCGTGCGCAGTTATGTGCGCGACGGCAAACTGCCCGCCGCGCGCATCGGCAAGCAGTACCGCATCACCCACGAAGACCTCGAGACGTTCACCGGACTGCCGATCACCACACCGCAGACGACACCGCGTCGCCATGCCGAGTCCTCCTCCATCGTCGAGATCGACGACATCGACCGCGCCACCGTCGACCGGATCACCACCCTGCTCACCGCCACCGCCGGGACCCGAGGCGGCGGCGGTCAGCCGATGCGCGTGGAAACCAGCTACGACCCGGCCCGGCACCGCCTCAAAGTGATCCTGCTCGGCAGCCTCGCCGACAGTTCCCGCCTGCTCGACTACCTGGACGGAATCCTGCGCTCATGATCTACAAATCCGACGAAGGCCGACGGCGCGTCGAGCAGCGTTACCGCGAACACCTCGACGCCTGGCCGGTTCCACGCGAGGAAGTGCGGATCGACACCGGCATCGGCGAAACGTTCGTCGTGGCCTCCGGGCCGGTGCACGCACCGCCGCTGGTCGTACTGCACGGCTCAGGAGCCAACGCGAGCACCTGGCGCGCCGACATCGCGGACTGGTCGAGAAGTTTCCGCGTGTACGCGGTGGATCTGCCCGGCGAACCCGGCTTCAGCGCCCCCACCCGGCTGGCCTTGGACAGCGATGCGACCGCGAACTGGCTCGACGAGGTCGTCGACGGACTCGGCCTCGACACCGTGGCGCTGGTCGGCATGTCACTGGGTGGGTGGACCGCACTCGATTACGTCCTGCGCAGACCGGGTCGGGTCACGACGTTGGTTCTGCTGTGCCCGGGAGGACTGGGCAAGCACCGCTACGGCTGGCTCGTGAAGGCGATCGGGCTGCGGATGATCGGCAGGCACAGCGTGCGCGACATGGCACGCCTCGGCCTCGGCCTCGATGGGGCGCAAGCGGATCCGATCATCGACGACATCGAATTGACGTTCACCCATTTCTCGCCCCGCCCCGGAAAACTGCCCATGTTCCGCGACGAACAACTACGCGAAGTGGACATCCCGGTCCTGATAATCATCGGCGAACGCGACGCCCTGTTCGACTCCGCACGCACCGCCGAACGCGCCCGTGCCTTCACCCGAGGCGAGGTGCGGCTCTTGCCCGGAGCCGGGCACGCGCTGGTGAATCAGACTGCTGCGATCGGCGAATTCGTGCTCTCGCACGCGGGATGAGACTTCGGTGCCACCGCTCCCCGACGTGCGGCGACACCGAACATGTTCACATCACAGTTCGCGGCACTGCATCTGCGCCGCGTCCGGGCCGAGCTGCTGGGTCGCGTAGTACGCCGCGCCAACCTCGTTGCCGGCCTTCACCGTAACGTCGGGCAGCGGCGCACCGGCCTGGTTGGTGGACGAACACACGTAGGTCTTCTCAGCCCACCAGCCGGCGGGGAACGCCTGCGCGGGCGCGGCCACAGCAGCGGCAGCACCGGTGAGCAGCAACGCGGCCGCGGAGGCGGTGACGATAGAACGGGTCGACATAGGTTTCCTCAGATCTCACGGGGATAACGAAAGTGCTTGGAGCACACTAGCACCGGCGCTGACCAGGCAACAGAGCCTCGGACACCGTGAGAAACACCAGCTACACCCGCGGTGAGCGGACCTCAGTCGACCTGATAGCGCAGCAGCATCACCGTTTCGAAGCGCCGCGTCTCGACCAATCGCAGCCCGATCCGCTGGTCCAGTGCCGGGAACATCGGTGTGCCACCACCGAGCACTATCGGCGAGACGTACAGCTGGTACTCGTCGATGAGCCCGTGTGGCATCAGCGCGGACGCGAGGCTCGCACCCCCGACCTCCATGACGCCGTCGCCCTCGGCCTTGATCCTGCGGACCTCCTCGACCGCGTTCTCGCTGACCAGGGTGCTGTTCCAGTGGACCTCGGTGAGCGTGCGGGAGAAGACGACCTTGGGTGTGCGGGTCCAGAGTTCGCCGAACTCGCGCTGGATGGGCGGGGCGTCCTCGGGCACGTGCGGCCAGTACTCGGCCATCAGCTCGTAGAGCCTGCGACCGTTCAGCGCGATCTCGAGCCCGCGGAATCTGTCGTTGTGGTACTGGTGCAGCTCGTCGTCGGGGTCGGTCCAGTCGATTCTGCCGTCGCGGTCGTTGACGTAACCGTCGACCGACACGCCGAACCCGTAGATCAGTTTCCTCATGACCGTGTAGACCTCCTTCGCGCTCGAAACTCATCGGCCCTCACCTCGACGTTTCGGACACTACGGGAAGGTGTCCGACCGGATCCGTCAGGCGACACCGAGCACGAGCGCGGCACCCTCTCATCCGACTGAGGCTTCGGTGATCAGATACACCACGAGATCGCGGGGCAGACCGTGGGTGTCGTGCAGGTAGTGGTAGTCGCCGTCGGTCAAGGGTCCGCTGAAACGACGGTGGGACAAGACCTTTCGCCCGCGCTGGAGCAGCAGACCGAATTTGTGTTCCTCCTCGACCAGCAGGGTGCGCACGTCCTGGGAGCGCACGGATTGCCGGAAGTGCCCGAGGGTGTGGTCCACCAGCTCGATCGGCAGGTCGGTCAGGGTGCGGGTCGGATCGTCGCGCCACACCGTGGTGAGGGTGCGGCGGATCAAACGCCGCAGGATGTGACCACGCCCCGACGGGGACGGGGTGACCCCGTCGCCGAGGATGACGATGCTCGATCGCAGATGGTCCGACAGCACGCGCAGCGACCGATCATCGAGCGGGCCCCAGATTCGGGGCAGGGTGGTCAGCCAGGGCTCGAACAGGTCGATCTCGAAGACGGACCGAGTGTTCCGCAGGATTCGCACCAGCCGTTCCAGCCCCAGCCCGGTGTCGACGCAGGGTCGTCGCATCGGTTCGAGGCTGCCGTCAGGATGGCGCAGGTAGCGCATCATGACGTGATTCCACACCTCCACCCACCGGTCATCGGTCATCGGTGTGCCCTGCGGCATGTCACCGCCGGTCCAGACGAAGATCTCGGAGTCGGGCCCGCACAGGCCGGTCGGGCCGTTGGACCACCAGTTCTCGTCGACGGTCGGTTCGACCGGCAGACCCAGCTCGTCCCAAGTGCGCCAGGACTCGTGGTCGGGCCCGACATGGTCGTCACCGCCGAACACCGTGACGTGCATTCGGTTCGGGTCGATACCGAAGCCGTCACGCAGCAGTTCCACTCCCCACCGCAGGCTCTGCGGGCCGCTGTAGTCGCCGAGTGACCACGATCCGAGCATCTCGAACACGGTGAGATGGGTGTCGTCACCGACCTCGTCGAGATCGGTGGTGCGCAAGCATCGCTGCAACCCGGTGAGTCGCCGGCCCAGCGGGTGGGGCCGGCCGCTCAGATACGGGGTCAACGGGTGCATCCCGGAGCTGGTGAACAGCACCGGATCCCCCGGCGAGGGGATGAGCGATCCGCCCGGTGTGAGTTCGTGCCCGCGTTCGCGGAAATAGTCGAGGAAGGTCTGAACGGTCTGGTCTGTGGTGATCATGGTGGTTGCTCCATCGAGGTGACATCGACCGGAAGCGGCCACCATGACGAACAGCGACAAGACCGACGCACGCCAGCGGACCGTTTCCGGTCGCCGGCGTGGGAGAGAAGGTCAGGCGGCAGCGACCGGCGAGCTGAGAGCTCGTGCGGTCGCGGCAGCGATTCGTGAATCGACCTTCATGGCTGCAATGTAGCAACCGGGCCGGGCGGAGCACGACCGATTATCGGCTCCGGACCTGCTGTCAGAAAGCGGGCCAGGGGATCGGACGCGAAGAGTTCGGGATCGGCATCACCGGGTGATCCAGCAAGGCCTTCGCCCGTTCGGCCAGGGCGGTGATCTCGGCGTCGGTGATGTGGATGGCCAGCGAATCGGCCACGGCGCCGGGCAGATTCGCGGCGAAGGTGGTGATGTCGGGGATCAGCGACTCGTGCACCGGCCGCCCCGCCCAGCCCCACAGCACGGTGCGCAGCTTCGGTTCGGCGTGTAAGCAGATGCCGTGGTCGACGCCGTAGACCTGCCCGTCGACACCTTCGAGCGCGTGCCCGCCTTTGCGATCGGCGTTGTTGAGCAACAGATCCAGCACCGCCATCCGCTGCAGGCGCGGATCGTCGGCGTGGATGAGCGAGACCTCGTTGCCCTGCTCGTCGAGCGCGCGCAGCACTTCGCAGAATCCCTCGGGCACGGTTCCCGGCGTGCACAGATCGACCAGGTCGAGGCGCTGACGGGCGTCGGTGCGGTTATCGACCGAGGTGACCCAGCGCTGCACCATGCCCGGCCCCAGCGGCCCGTCGCGCAGCACCGTTTCCGGGATCACGCCCCAGCCGAGGTGTTCGGAGATCAGATACGACGCGACTTCGCGGCCCGCGAGGGTGCCGTCGGGAAAGTCCCACAGCGGCCGTTCACCACGCACCGGCTTGTACACCACCCGCAGCGGGGCACCGTCGGGTTCGGGTGCGGCGATCTCACACACCAGCGTGAGGTTGCTGGCGACGCCGATCCGGCCGACGATGTCGAGGTCACCTTCGGTGAGTACCGGCACAGGAGATCACTCCTCTTCGAGCTCAGCAGCGCCGAAGATCTCGCCGCGCTTGTACCCGTTGGTGCGCACACACATGTGCCCCCGCGAGGACAGCGGTTCCCCGCACAGCGGGCACGGTGGGCGGCCCGCCGCGATCACCCGCGCCGACCGCAACGCGAACTCGCGTGCCTGGATGGGGGTCAGGAAAACCCGCACCGCGTCGGGGCCTTCGTCGGTGTCGTCGAGCACCACCGATTCGTCGACCTCGGTCTCGGTGATCGCGAGCAACTCGACCACCACGGCGTTGGCGTCGGAATCCCAGCCCAGACCCATGGTGCCGACCCGGAATTCGGTGTCGATGGGGGTGACCAGCGGCGCGACATCGCGCACGTCCTCACCTTCGGGTGGCACCTCGGCGCCGAAGCGGCGCGCTACCTCGTCGAGCAGCAGACCCATCCGGTCGGCGAGCACCTTCACCTGCTGCTTCTCGAGCAGCACGCTCACCACCAGCGGCTCCTGCACAGCCTGCAGGTAGAACGAACGATCGCCCGGTTCACCGACGGTCCCGGCGACGAAACGATCGGGGGTGCGAAATACATGGATTGCGCGTGACACATGCACCTCCTGATACGTGACCCTGATCGACACTCACGAACACACTCCTCTAAGGAGAATCGCGGTGCCCCGCATTCCCATTATCCGCGTTCGCGGCCGCAGGTACCTCTCCACCGGGTGTCGGTGTCGTCGGTGCGGCCGCGGCCAGCGCGGAAAGATCGGCGCCGGTGTCGTTGAACTTCCACACCGACGGCCCGTGTGGGCTGTAGCGGACGACGCTGATCGAGGCCGGTTCCACCGCGATCCGCTGAAAGCTGTCCAGGTGCAGGCCGAGAGCGTCGGCCAGGATCGATTTGATGACGTCGCCGTGCGCGCACGCCACCCACAGCACATCCCGGCCCGCTTTCTCGGCCAGGGTGCGTTCGATGTCGCGGATCGCGGCGACCGCGCGCTGCTGGACCTGGGCCAGCCCTTCCCCACCGGGGAACACCGCGCCCGAGGCGTGACCCTGCACGATCCGCCACAGCGGTTCGGTGACCAGTTCGGCGATCGGGCGCCCGGTCCAGTCGCCGTAGTCGACCTCGATGAGGCGTTCGTCGTGGTCGGGTTCGAGACCGAGTTTCTCGGCCAGCGGCGCCACGGTGCGCTGGCAGCGCAGCAGCGGTGAGCTGGCGATGTGTTCGATCGGCAGCATCGCGAGCCGGTCGGCCACCGCGGCGGCCTGTTCGGTGCCGCGCTCGGTGAGTTCGACACCGGGGGCGCGGCCCGCGAGGGTGCGCGCGGTGTTGGAGGTGGACACTCCGTGCCGGAGCAGGATCACCGTCATGGGACCAGCCTAACCATGGGTCGGGGTCGGGATCAGGTGGCGGAGACGACGCCGGCGGCCAGCAGGCCCAGCATCGTGATACCGAGGATGATCCGGTAACCGACGAACCAGTAGAACGAATGCTTGCCGACGAACTTCAGCAGCCACGCCACCGAGGCATACCCAACGACGAACGCCACCACGGTGGCGACCAGCAACTGCGGCCCACTGGCATTGAGGCCCTCACCTGCCGGTTCGAACGCGTCGGGCAGGCTGAACAGGCCCGATGCCGTTACCGCGGGGATGGCCAGCAGGAACGAGAACCGCACGGCCGCTTCGCGCTTCAGGCCCAGGAACAGACCCGCGGTGGAGGTGGCGCCGGAGCGGGACACGCCGGGAATCAGCGCGAGGCATTGGGCCAGGCCCATGAGGATGCCGTCGCGGGTCGTGAGCTGTTCGATCGGACGTTCCTTCTTGCCGAAGTACTCACCCGCGGCGATCACCAGAGCGAATGCGACCAGCATGAACGAGACCAACCACAAGTTGCGGGCACCGGTGCGGATCTCGTCTTTGAACAGGTATCCCAACACCCCGATCGGGATGGTGGCGATGATCACGTACCAGCCGATGCGGTAGTCGAGTTCGCGCTGGGTGTCGCGTTCGTGCGCGTCACGGGCACTGCGGTCCATCACCGGCAGCTTCGTGGTGACCCGGTCGCCCACCGCGACCTCGCGCTGGGACCGTTCGCGCCAGCGCATCCCGAGCGTGGTGAACCAGGCGACGAGGATGCGCCAGATGTCCTTGGCGAAGTACACCAGCACCGCTGCCTCGGTTCCGAGCTGGGTGACCGCGGTGAACGACGCACCCGCGTCGTCACCGAAGAACACGCCCGACACGATGCGCAGGTGCGCCGAGGACGAGATCGGCAGGAACTCGGTGAGTCCCTGCACCAATCCGAGTACCAATGCCTGGAACCAGGTCATCGACTCGCCCAACACGTCCTCCTGCTGACTCGCGCCCGAAAGACGGCGTCCTCCTGGGCTTTTCCTTCACCTGTGGCTGTGACCGCCACGATCTCGCAGCGACCCTACCCGTCGTCGCGGTCGGTCGTCGCCCGCCCGTCACCGAGATCGCGTTCTGCCGCGCCGTGGCACGGGTCGCCGAGCGAGGCAGCGGTGGTGCGCGCATTAGGCTGTCGCCGTGACGAATGCGCGGGCGCGGTGATGGAACAGCGAACGGTGGGACGCAGCGGACTTCGGGTGTCGCGGATCGGGTTGGCGACCCATACCTGGGGGACACATACCGATGCCGACGAGGCATCGGTGCAGTTGGCGGCGTTCACCGAGGCCGGTGGCACGCTCGTCGACCTCTCGCCCGTCTACGGCGAGGGAGCGGCGCAGCGGATCCTGGCGGACCTGCTCGGCGACCTGGTGTCGCGTGACGAATTGGTGCTCAGCGGCAGCGCGGGTGTGGTGATGCACGCGCCCGGCGCCGGGGTCGGCGACTCGGTGCCCGCGCCCGCGGCGATGGGCCCGGTGGTCGACGCGTCGCGACGCACGCTGCTCAAACAACTCGATCGGACCCTGCTCGAACTGGGCACCGACCATCTCGACATCTGGAGCATCGCCGCCTGGGATCCGTACACCCCGCTCGATGAGGTCGCGGCGACCCTCGAGACCGCGGTGCGGACCGGCCGCACCCGGTACGCGGGGGTGCGTGGCTTCGCGGCGTGGCAGTTGGCGAGTCTGGCCGCGATCGCACCGATCAGCGCCGCGCAGACGCCGTATTCGCTGCTCGCGCGTGGTACCGAGAGCGATGTGATTCCCGCCGCCCGCCACCACGGGGTGGGCGTCATCGCGTCGGCGCCGCTGGCGGGTGGAATCCTGACCGGCAAGTATCGCGACGGTGTCCCCGCGGATTCGCGGGGTGCCGACGAGGCGACCGCGGCCGAGATCCGGCGCAGGCTCGACGACGATCGCGCGACCAGAGTGGTCGACGCGCTGGTCACCGCCGCCGACGGGCTGGGCACGTCACCGTTGGCGGTGGCGCTGGCCTGGATCCGGGATCGGCCGGGCATAACGAGCATGATCGTCGGTGCCCGCGATATCGGTCAGCTCACCGGTGTGCTGGCCGCCGAAACCCTCGAGTTGCCGCGGGCGATCGCGGCGGCACTGGACGATGTGAGCGCCCGTTCCGAATGATGGCTAGCCTTACCTGCATGAAACTGCGTGGTGTGCTGACGGCGATGCTCGCGGCGACGGTGCTGACCGGCGCCGTCGCTTGCACCGGAAGCAATCCTGCATCGACTGCCAACTCCGGTGGGCCGGTGACAGCCCAGCTCGCCGACCTCGACCCCGTGCCGATCGGATCCGCGCCGAGTCCGCGGTTGCCGGTGACGGTGAAGTCCCATGACGGCACCGACGTGACCATCGCCGACACCTCGCGGATCATCGCCGTCGACCGGTACGGCACCCTCGCCCAAACCGTGTGGGCCCTCGGACTGGGCGCGAACCTCGTCGGTCGCAGCACCTCGGCGTCGTTCCCCGCCGTCGCGTCCGTGCCCAATGTGGCCGGCGGCAACGGCAGCCTCAGCGTCGAAGCGGTCCTGAACCTGCGCCCGTCGGTATTCCTCACCGACACCACCAGCGCAGCCCCGGCCGTACGCGAGCAGCTCCGCGCGGCCGGGGTGACCGTCGTCTACTTCGACCCCGATCGCAGCATGGACGGTGTCGTCCCGCAGATCGAGGCGGTGGCCACCGCGCTGGGCGTTCCCGAAGCGGGCAAGCAGCTCGGCGCGCGCACCCACGACGAAATCGCCGCCGCGACCGCCCGCGTGCCCGAGCAGGATCCACAGCCCAAGATCGCCTTCCTGTACCTGCGCAGCGCCGCGATCACCATGATCGCCGGGCGCGGCTCGGGCGCTGATTCGCTGATCACCGCGATCGGTGGCGTGGACGCGGGCACCGCCTCCGGGGTGAACGAACCGTTCGTGTCCATCACCAGCGAGGCCATGATCGCCGCCGCCCCCGATGTGTTGCTGGTGATGTCGGACGGGCTGAAATCGGTGGGCGGGGTCGAGGGACTGGAGAAGGTGCCCGGTATCGCCCAGACTCCGGCGGGCCGCAATCGACGCGTGGTCGACATGTCCGACGCGGTGATCCTCAGTTTCGGTCCCAACACCGGCCGCGTCGTCTCCGCGCTGTCCGACGCCGTCTACGGCAAATCGGCATGAGCGCTCAGCAGTCGTGCCGGGCGGACCCCGCATGAGCGAAGTTCCCGACCTGACCAAAGCCGCGGACACCCCGCGGATCACCGACGCCACCCCCGATCCCCTGCCGCCCACGGGGCACCGGGGCACGCGCGTGACCGTTGTGTTCGCGGTGGCGTTGCTCGCCCTGCTCGTGCTGGCGCTGGTCTCAGCGGTGCTCGGGCAGGTCCCCACGACCGCCGCCGAGGTGCTCGGCAGTGTGGCGCACCGGATCGGCCTGGACATCGGGCCCGTGCCCGCGCATCCGGCCGGTGAGGTGACGCTGTGGGAGGTGCGGTTTCCTCGGGTGGCCCTCGCCATCCTGGTCGGGGCTTGCCTGGCGACAGCGGGTGCGTTGTTGCAGGGGGTGTTCGCCAATCCGCTCGCCGAACCCGGCGTCATCGGGGTCTCGGCCGGTGCGGCGGTCGGAGCGGGCACGGTGATCGTCGTCGGCGGCGCGTTCGTCGCCGCGTGGTCGGTGGCGGCGGCCGCCTTCGTCGCCGGGTTGATCACCACCGCCCTGGTCTATGTGCTGTCGAGGTCGAACGGACGCACCGAAGTGGTGACGCTGATCCTCACCGGTGTCGCGATCAACGCCTTCGCCGGCGGGTTGATCGCGCTGCTGCTGTTCGTCGCCAGCCCCGCCGCGCGGGATCAGATCGTGTTCTGGCAGCTCGGCAGCCTCAACGGCGCCACCTGGCAGTCGGTGGCGGTGGTGGCGGCGCTGGCCTCGGTCGGCATCCTGGCCGCGATCCTCATCGCACCACGCCTTGATCTGCTCGCGCTCGGCGATTCCGCAGCCCGCCACCTCGGTGTCGACGTGGAGCGGCTGCGCAGGCAGGTGATCGTGGTGGTCGCCGTGCTCACCGCCGCGGGCGTGGCGTTCAGCGGCATCATCTTGTTCGTCGGCCTGATCGTGCCGCACCTGGTGCGCATGATGGTCGGCCCCGGACACCGGGTGCTCGTCCCACTCAGCGCGATCGTGGGCGCGGTGGTACTGCTGGGCGCCGACGTCGTCGCCCGCACGCTGGTCCACAACGCGGACCTGCCACTGGGCATGCTCACCTCCCTGATCGGCGGCCCGTTCTTCTTCTGGCTGCTGCGCCGCACCCGCGCCCGTGCAGGAGGCTGGGGATGACCGACACCACCCGCGAGCGCCGCGCCTCCTGGCGTTCGCTGTTCGCACGGACCCCCGACGTGCCCACGCGCCCGGAGCTCGGCACCGTCACCCTGCGCGCCACCGGGCTCACCGTCGAGCGGGGCGCCCGTACCGTCCTCGACGAGGTCGACTTCCAGGTCGCGGCCGGCGAGATCGTCGCGCTCGTCGGCCCGAACGGCGCGGGCAAGTCCAGCCTGCTCGCCGCCCTCGCCGGTGAACTCGAGCCCAGCGCCGGCGCGGTGAAACTCGAAGGCCACGCGCTCTCGCACTGGACCCCCGCCGACATGGCCCGCCGCCGCGCGGTGCTGCCCCAATCGCACGCCGTGGGCTTCCCGTTCACCGCGCGTGAGGTCGTCGCCATGGGCCGCGCCCCGTGGCTGCACACTCCCGCCGCCGGCGACGACGACGCCCTCGTCACCGCGGCACTGGCCGCCACCGACGTCACCCACCTCGCCACGCGCGTGTTCCCGTCGCTGTCGGGCGGCGAGCGTGCCCGGGTGGCCCTGGCTCGCGTTCTGGCTCAGGACACCGCCACCCTGCTGCTGGACGAACCGACCGCCGCCCTCGACCTCGGGCACCAGGAAGCCGTCCTGCGCCTGGCCGCCACCCGCGCTGCCGAGGGCGCCGCTGTGGTCGTCGTGGTCCACGACCTGGGGGTCGCCGCCGCCTACGCCGACCGGGTCACCGTCTTGGACGCGGGACGCGTCGCCGCCGACGGACCCCCGCGCGAGATCCTCACCCGCGAATTGCTCACCACCGTTTACCACCACCCCGTCGACGTCTTCGATCACCCGACCACCGGCGCCCAGCTCGTCTTGCCCGAACGCGGTCACCACTGACGCGACGGGTTCGTCCTGATCGACCGCGACCGTGCTGCGGAAGCGTCGACACGCGGGCTTCGGCAGCGACGGAGGGCTGAGCGGGGCTGAGTAGGCTGGGCGCCGAGGTCATTCGTCCACCGCGGTCACCATCGCACACGACGATCGGTCCACTCGTCGCTCGCGAACGTGGCTCGCTCCTATCGCAAGAGGAGATCCGATGAGCCCCACCATCGCCAGCGTCGTCATCCCCGTATCCGATCTGGCCGCGACGAAAGCCGTCTACACCACCCTCTACGGCGAACCCCACACCGACGAGCCGTACTACGTCGGCTGGGCGGTCGGAGACGTCCAGATCGGCCTCGATCCCAGCGGTGACGTCGCGGCGGGTCCGGTCGCCTTCGCCGGAGTCGACGATGTGGACAAGGCCAGAGCAGCGGCGATCGCCGCGGGCGCGACCGAACGGACCGCCCCGCGCGAAGTCAGCCCCGGCGCCCGTATCTGTGTCCTGGAAGACACCGACGGCAACGCTTTCGGCATCATCGGCAAGTAGCGCACGAGATCGTGGCACGCACGGCCACGATCTTTCGCCCGAATTATTGACCTACAGGTATAGAACGTCTATCGTCGAGATATGGCCCGGCCCCAGAACTTCGACACCGACACGGTCCTCGACCGTGCGATGGACCAGTTCTGGACCCACGGCTACGCCAACACCTCCCCCGCACAGCTCGCCGAAGCCACCGGCATCGGAAAAGGCAGCCTGTACAACACCTTCGGCAGCAAACGCGCCCTGTTCGACATCGTTCTCGACCGCTACGGCCGACGCGGCGTGGCCATGGCCGAGGACTTCATGTCCCGGCCCGGAACCACCCGCGAGTGCCTGCGCGAATACCTGCGCGCCGCAGTCGATCTCGACATGGCCTCGCCGACCCGGCGTGGCTGCCTCGCCGTCAACACCGCGGCAGAACTCGGCGGTCACGACGCGGCAGCCACCGCGGTGTTGCGCGGCATCGAACAGCGCATCGTCGCCACCCTGGCCGCTCGTATCGACCAGGGCCGCCGCGACGGCGACGTCGACCGTGAGGTGGACCCGAATTCGATTGCGGCCCTGTTGTTCACCACCAGCGCGGGCCTGCGTCTCATGGCGAAGACCAACGATGCCGCCCAGCTCTACCGCCTCATCGACGTAGCACTGACCACCCTCTGAAACTCTCGTCCCGCCAGCACTTTCCGCATGCCCTAATTATTGACCTGTAGTTCAAGAAAGGTACGAGCATGGATCTCGAACTCACCGGCAAGTCCGCCGTCGTCACCGGAGCCTCGCGCGGCATCGGTCTGGCCGTCGCCGAAACACTCGCCGCGGAGGGCGTGCGCGTCGTCGGCGCCGCACGCACGATCACTGCCGAGCTCGACAAGGTCGCGGCCGCGACGGTCGCCGCCGATCTGGGGACCGCGCAGGGCGTCACCACGGTCATCGACGCCGCGCTGAAGGAACTCGGGGGCATCGACATCCTGGTCAACAATGTCGGCGGCGGCGACCCGGATCGGCTCACGCTGGCCGGGTTCCTCGACACCACCGACGACCAGTGGCACCACTTCCTCGACATCAACCTGTTCAGCGCGATCCGGGCCACCCGCGCGGCGCTGCCGAGTCTGCTCGACCGCCGCGGCACCATCATCAACGTCTCGTCCATCAACGCCCACCTGCCCGCGGTGGGCCCCACCGGCTACAGCGAAGCCAAAGCCGCCCTCACCTCCCTCGGCAAACGACTCAGTGAGGAGTTCGGCCCGCAGGGCGTGCGGGTAAACACCGTCTCCCCCGGCCCCGTCGGCACCAGGATCTGGCGCGACGAACACCGCATCGGCGCCAAACTGGCTGCCGCCCAGGGCATCTCCCACCAGCAACTGCTCGAGGCGCTGCCCGAACAGTTCGACATCGCCTCGCGCCGGATCTCCGAAGCCGACGAGGTCGCCGCGCTGATCGCCTTCCTCGCCTCGGCCAAGTCCGCCAACATCCTCGGCGCCGACGTGGTGATCGACGGCGGCATCGTCAAGACGATCTGATCTCACTCGCGCGGTACCTCGGTATCGGATCGAGGTACCGCGCGGGAGGGATGTGGTCGGGCATGTGGTGTTCCTAGCGTGAGTGACATGCCCACAGTCTCGAAAGTCGCCGCCACGATCGCTCTCGCCGGAACCGTCGCCGGTGCCGGAATCGGTGTCAGCTCAGCCGACTCCGCACCGGCCGGTGCCGCGCAGCGAGTCGCGGTGATCGGCCTCGGCGGCACCATCGCAGGCACCTCCGACCGGCGCACCGACCTCGAAACCTATCGGCCGGGCACCCGCCCGATCGCCGAACTCGTCGACTCGCTGCGCCCCGAAATCGGTGATATCGCCGCCGTGACGACCGAGGACTTCGGGCAGAAGGGATCCGGCGAATACACCGTCGCCGACCTCTACGACCTGGCGCAGCTGGTCGAACGTCGCCTCCGCGACCATGATTCGGTCGTGGTCAGCACCGGCTCGGCCACCATGGAAGAACTGAGCTACTTTCTCGACCTCACCGTGCGCAGCACGAAACCCGTGGTCGTGACCGGGGCGATGCGACCGTGGACCGCGATCGGCAGCGACGGACCGATCAACCTGTACAACGCGATCCGCCTCGCGGCGAGCAACCGCACCACCTGCTTCGGCACCGTCATCGCCCTCAACGAGCAGATCCTGCCCGCCCGCGACGCCACCAAAACCGACTCGACCCGCGTACACACCTTCACCACCCACGAATACGGCGACCTCGGCACCATCGACCAGGCGGGCATCCGTGTGCAACGCGCCCCCGCCCGCGTCCAACGCTGCGACGACCCCGCCCGCTGGACGACCCCGTTCGACCTCACCTCGATCCCTCGCGACACCCTCCCGCGTGTCGACATCGCCCACAGCTACCTCGACGCCCCCGCCGAGGCGATCACCGCCGCCGTCGCCGCGGGTGCCAAGGGCATCGTGTTCGCGGGCACGCCGTCTCCGAGCCAGGCCAACGCCGCGATGGCGACCAAGGGCATCGCCCTGGTCGCCACCAACGGCTACGGCTCGGGCGCGAGCACCGTGGACCCGAAGATGGGCGTCGTCAGCGGCGGCGACCTCGCACCGAAGAAGGCGCGCCTGCTGCTCCTGCTGGCTCTGGCCGCAACCGCCGACCACGACCAGATCGTGGCCTGGTTCCGCGATTACGGCAATCAGCAGTTCTGAGCGGGCTACTTCCAGATGATCTTCAGCAGGGCCGGGGTGAGCACCATCCGGATGATCGTGGCGTCGATGATCAGGGCCACGATCATCCCGTAGGCGATGTATTTCATCAGCACCAGATCCGAGAACCCGAACGCCCCGGTCACCACGATCAGGATCGCGGCCGCCGAGGTGATCACCCCACCGGTGTGGGCCACGCCGTAGCGGATGGACTCCGCGGCATCGGCGCCCGCGGCCCGTTTCTCGGCGATCCGCGACAGCAGGAACACCTCGTAGTCAGTGGACAATCCGAAGATCACCGTCACGATCAACGCGACCACCGCGAACATCAGTGGTCCCGGCGTGAACTGGAATGCCCCGGACCCGTGCCCTTCCACGAAGATCCAGGTCAGCACACCCAGGGTCGAGACCAGGCTGAGCGCGCTCATCGCGACGGCTTTCACCGCCAGGACCACCGACCGGAACGCCACGATCATCAATGCCAGCGCCGCCGCGATCAGGATCGCCAACAGCAGCGGCAACCCGTCGATCAACCCGTTGATGCTGTCGCGTTCGAGCGCGGGGATGCCGGCGACCATCACCTGCACGCCCGGCGGGGCGGGCAGCGCACGCAGTGCGTCGATCACGCGGTCGGCGTCGCGTTTGTCGCCGAGCCCGGCGGAGAGCACGTTGACGTTGTCCTTGGTCGCCGCGGCGGGTTCGAACCGCCCGGTGAGTCCGGGAACCTGGTTGGCCTCGAACCGGATATCGCTCAACTGCTCGGGTGAGGCGCCGACCACGATCAGTTTCAGCGGTTCGGTGCGAAAACCGGGAAACAGGTGATCGAAGTCTTCCTGGGCCACTCGCGCGGGGTTGTCGGCGGCCAGGTACTTCTCGCTGATCCCACCGAACTCGATGTGGCGCAACGGAATACTCAGCGCCAGCAGTCCGAGCACGATCGGGATCACCACCGCCCACGGCCGTCGCATCGCCCATTGCGCCAGCCGGGAGAAGAACCCGGCGTCGATCTCGGCTTCGGTCTTGCTGCGCGAGAAACGTTTCCAGCCCAGCCAGTCGATACGGTGGCCGGCGATACTCAAGGCGGCGGGCAGCGCGGTGACCGACAGCAGCGCCGCCAGCATCACCGCGGAGATGCCGCCGTAGGGCACCGAGCGCAGCACCCCGTTCGGGAAGATGAACAGCGCACCGAGGCTCAGAGCGATGATCGCCGCGGAGAACAGCACCGTGCGCCCCGCCGTGGCGACGGTCCGCGCGGTCGCGTCCTCGACCGATCGCCCGGCGGAGAGTTCCTCCCGGAACCGGGTCACCGTGAACAGTCCGTAGTCGATCGCCAACCCGAGCGCGACCAACGTCATCACCGCGCTGGCGAACACGTTGACCTCGATATGGGCGGTGAGCACCCGCAAGATCCCGGAGGTGCCGAGGATGGTGAGCCCACCGATCAGCACCGGCAGCAGTGCGCCGATCACCCCGCCGAACACGAAGTACAGCAGGATCGCCACGATCGGCAGGGCGATGATCTCGGCGCGCTTGATGTCGTGCTGCATTCCGATGTTGATGCCCTCGACCACCGGCTGCAGCCCTGCCAGCTGCACTGTCGTCCCGCCGGGCCCGGCGCCGGGGACATCGGCGTGCAGGTGGGGTTTCAGCGCGAGGTAGTTGTTGACCGTCGCGGTTCCGCCGCCCCCGGCCAGCCCGATGCTGGCGAAGGCGTGCTGTTTGGTCGGGTCGGAGGCATTGGCGGAGAAGGGGCTGTCCCAGTAGCTGTCGATCTTGTGGATGCGCTCACCGTGTTGTTTGCGCAGGTCGGCCAGGGCGGCCGTCACCGGTCCGCGGACGGCGGGATCGTCGACAGTGGTGCCGGGTGGGGCGGTGTAGATGACGATCAGATCGCCGTCGGTGTCGCGGCCGAACGTGTCATCGGCCAGTTTGGACGCCGCCACCGACTGACTCGACTCGTCGAACCAGCCCTCCTGGGTGTAGCGGTCGGCGAGGTCGCGACCGAACCACCCCGAGATCAGCACGGTCAGCACGAAGAAGCCGAGCACGAGGAATCGGTGGCGGTAGACGAACCTGCCCCACCGCACGGATCGAGATTCGCGCATCTCAGCCGCAGGCGGCGGTGCGGTAGTCGGCCGAGCGCAGGATGCCACACAGGTCGGTGCGCGAGATCTTCCACTTACCGTCGAGCAACACGAAATGCACGATGGTGGTGCGCACGTTGGTACCCGAACCGTCCTTGTCCAGGCGCATGGTGGCGGTGAGTGTGCCGTCACGGTTGTCGAAGACCGGGTCGACGACGCCGTACACCGCGTGGGGGTTGTCGCGCAGCGCCTTGTACATGTCGGGGATGGCGTCGGAGAACGCGGCGCCGTCTTCGATCAGTTCGGTGCGTTCGACATCGGGCAGGCCCGGGTCGAGCGCGCGTTTGATCTGCGCGTCGAGCTGTTGGGCGGTCGGCAGCGGCACATTGGCCTTGCTGGCCGAGGTCGCGACGGAGGAAGCGAGGGAGGCGTTGGCCGAAGACCGTGCGGCGTCGACCGAGGCCTCGTCGGTGGTTCCCGCGCACGCGGCGAGGGCGACGAGGGCCGTGAGGCAGGCGGTGGCCGCAGCGGCCCTGGCGGAAAGTGTGGAAGACATCACCATCTACATACCATCAATGACGGCACTGATCCGCCCCAGGATGGCGCGAACTGTGGAGATGTCACTGGTTGCGGGCGCCTCGACAGGGTCGGCGTCGAGGAGCAGATCGCGCACGAAGGCGCTGACGCTGCGTTCGTCGCCGAGGTCGATGTCGGTCACCTGAGCCTGGGCTTGGGCCACCACGTCATCGGATCTGGGCACCGCGTCGCCCAGGTCGGCGCGATAGATCTGCACCGTGAGGGTGGCGCGGTGGGTGCGGAAGGCGAAGGGGTGACCGTCGTCGGTGGTGCCGAAGCCGTGGGCGAACGGTCCCACGGAGATGTCATCGATGCCGAAACCCGCTGGTGTCCGGTCGGTCATCGTGGGGATCTCCTGCCGTTGCATGGCGATCAATTGCTCGACACGTCAACAGTAACGCGCGTCACCGACAGCTCCGACGCCAGATACCCGGTCGGAGCTACTGGTGAGTCATCATGGTCAGATGGTGATCAAGGCAGTCACCTCGTGCGGATTGAAGGAGTTCGGTGCATGCGCCCTCGTGGCTCGGTCGCCTCTGCGTTGGTCGGCGCGGCGGTTTTGGTGGTACTGACCGGGTGCAGCGGTGAAGACGGCGGTGCCGACGTGCCGACCAGGGCGCCGGCGACCGCGGCGGTCTCGCCCGCCGCGGTCGATCCCGCGGGGCAGGTCTTCGCCGCGGTCGCGACCAAAGCACTGCTCGCCGAGCGCTCGACCGGTCTGCTCGCCGCTCTCGATACCGCGGGCACCACGCTGTCGCTGATCGACCCCGCCGCTCCGGCAACCTCACGCGCGGTCGCCCTCCCCGCCGCCGGCGCGTCGCTGGCTCAGGGCAAGCCGGGAGAGGTCCTCGTCGCCGCCCCCGACCGGGTTCTGCGGGTAGACGCGGGCACGGGCGCGCTCACCGAGACCGCTGTCGCCGGTGACGTGCACAGCGTGCACACTCGCACCGACGGCACACTCGTCGTCGGTACCGCCGACGGCACCGTGCGCGAACTGAACGCCGACGGCACCGTCACCCGCACGATCACCGGCCTCGTCTCGGCCGACGCGATCGCGGTGACCGGCGAGAACATCACTGTGCTCGACCGCAAGCAGACCGCCGTCGTCGCGGTGGGCGAGGACGCGCTCGGCCTGATGCTGCGCGCCGGCGACGGCGCCACCAACGCCATCACCGACCCGCACGGCCGCATCATCGTGGCCGACACCGCGGGCGGTGAACTGCTGGTCTACTCGGCCGGTCCGCTCGTGCTGCGCCAGCGTTTCCCGGTATCATCATCGCCTTACGCGCTCGCTTACGACTCGCGGTCGGAGCTGGTGTGGGTGAGCGCCACGCTGAGCAACGAGGTCGTCGGCTACGACCTGTCGACCGGCATCGGTGTCGAGGTGGCCAGGCTGGCGACACTGCGCCAGCCCGACGCGATCACCGTCGACGAACGCACCGGCGACCTGTTCGTCGCCTCGGCCGCGGGCGATGGCCTGCAGCGGATCGGCGTGCAAGAGCAAAAGAGAGGGCAGTGATGGCCACACCTCGCAATGCGCGCTCGGCGTTACCGCCGAGCTGGGAAACCAGCAACGACGACTACGAATACGTACCCCTGCGGCTGCCACCCGAGGTCAACCGGGTCACCGCCTCGATGCGACTGGCCATCCAGGCCGAATTCGGTGGCTGGGAGTTGTCCCGGGTACGCGCCTACACCGACGGCAGTCGCCGGGTGCTGTTGCGCCGCCGCAAGAATGCCGTCCTGCCTGTGCCCGAACCCGGATTGTGAGCCGACCATGTACGCCCTCCTGTTACGCCTGATGTTCCTGATCCCGCCGGAGCGGGTGCATCACCTGGTGTTCGCCGCGCTGCGTTTCGCCACCTGGTTCCCGCCGACGCGCTGGCTGGCCCGCAAGCTCACCGTGGTGCAGGATCCGATCCTGGCCACCACCGCGTTCGGTGTCGACTTTCCCGCGCCGCTGGGTCTGGCCGCCGGTTTCGACAAGAACGCCGACGGCGCGAATGCCTGGGGCACACTGGGTTTCGGTTTCGCCGAGATCGGCACGGTCACCGCACACGCCCAGCCCGGCAACCCCGCGCCGCGACTGTTCCGGCTGCCGGCCGACCACGCCCTGATCAACCGGATGGGTTTCAACAACCACGGTGCCGCCGCCGCGGCCGCTCGCCTGCACGGCGCGCGCCCCACTGTCCCGATCGGCGCGAACATCGGCAAGACCAAGGTCACCGAACCCGATGCCGCGGCCGGCGATTACGCGACCAGCGCCCGATTACTCGGTCCGCTCGCGGACTTCGTCGTGGTCAACGTGTCCTCCCCCAACACCCCCGGCCTGCGTGACCTGCAGGCCGTGGAGTCGCTGCGCCCGATCCTGCAGGCCGTGCTCGACAGTGTGTCGGTGCCGGTCCTGGTGAAGATCGCCCCCGACCTGTCCGACGACGACATCGACGCCGTCGCCGACCTCGCGGTCGAGCTGGGTCTGGCGGGCATCGTCGCCACCAACACCACCATCCGCCGCGACGGCCTGGCCACCCCGACCGCCGAGGTCGAAGCCATGGGCGCGGGCGGACTGTCGGGGGCCCCCGTGGCCGAACGCGCCCTGGAGGTCCTGCGCCGCCTCTACGCCCGCGTCGGTGATCGGGTGGTCCTGATCTCGGTGGGTGGCATCGAAACCCCCGAGCAGGCCTGGGCCCGCATCCTGGCCGGGGCCACCCTGCTGCAGGGCTACACCGGGTTCATCTACGGTGGCCCCTTCTGGACCACGCGTATCCACCGCGGCATCGCCGCCAACCTGCGCGCGGGTGGTTACGCCCGCCTGTCCGACGCTGTCGGCGCCGAGCACCGCGCCCACTCGGCCTGAGTTCTCAGCCGTAGTTCGCCTGGGGCGCCCGGCCGTCGTGCATCGATCGCGCCGGGCGTAGCCGGGACAGTTGCGCCGGTGGATCGTGCAACGACTCCCCTGCTGCCGCGTCGTCGCCATGCCTACGAGCGTCGATGCGCTTGGCGAGCTTGATCAGAGCCTGCTGCCAGATGATGCCGAGCAGATCGGCGCGGGCACTGATCTCGGCGTGCGCGAGCCGGTCGTGCACAGCGGCGAGATCGCTGACGAGTTCGTCGAGCTCCATACCCGCCCAGGCCTGCTCACGGGTCAAGGTGTACTCGGGCAACCAGCTCAATCGCCAACCGCCGGTGTCGGTTCGCTGGGCGAATTCCGGCGTGCGGTCGCTGCGTAACGTGTCGTCTGTGCCATGAATAGCCATCGCGGACCTGCCTTCCCCGGCGGGGCGCTGCGCCCTCCCCGAGCGTCTGGCGGGGCATCCACTCCCCGTAATCCAGTGTGGCATTTGCCATTTGTCTTGGTCAATTGCCATTGTTAGGAGGCAATTGCCGGATTTCGGGCGTGGCAAACCCGGCATTGTGGCGATCGCACTGCGGCGTCCGCCCCGATCGGGTGCGCGCCGGCCTCGACAAGTGGACGGGAGGCAGCATGCCGATGGTTCCCCAGGACGCCCGCGTCGCCGCGATCCGCAGCATCCTGGCCAGGCTGGGCAAGTACGCGGGCTTGAACGCAGAACGCCTGCGCCACACCGAGATCGACGCTGCGCCGCTGCTAGAGCTGCTGTCGGTGCGCCGGCACGCACGACGTACCGGGGCCAGTGTCGAGTCCTCGATCCTGCCTGTGGTGCGCGAGGTCACGCAGTGGCTGGCGCCGACGGACCGGCTGATCGTGGACGCGGCACTCTCGCTCGGGCTGTTCCGCGACCGCTCCGGCGTGGGTGTCGATGTCGAACGCCTGTATGCAGACAACCTCGGGGAACGTCGAGAGGCCTTGACCGAGCAGTGGATCGCGCTGCACACCCTGCTCGACGTCGACCCCGTTCCCGAGGCACCCACCGTCAAACGGTTGCGAACGGTCTCCGAACACAACGCCTTCACCGCGCTCGCCGGGTTGCTCGCCACCGATTCCGGCTATCCCATGGCCGGACCCTCCGTGACCCAACCCACCGCCGTGCCCGCGCAACGCGGTGTCGTCACGGTCTTCGGTGATGCCGTCATCGATCACCTCTACCGGGTCGACTCCTTCCCCGCCGCCGACAACGCAGCCAGCGGCAGCTTTACCGGCCACCCCGGCGGCAAAGGGCTGAACCGGGCGGTCGCGGCAGCCCGTCTCGGCATCGGCGTGCATCTGGTCTGTGCTGTCGGCGGCGACGAATACGGCCGTCGCATCCTCGAATTCATCGAATCCGAACGCGTCCACCTCGATCTGGTCAAGGTCGTCCCGTTCGCGACGTCGCTGGTCACCGCCGTGGTGATCACCCCCAACGGGGAGAGCCGCATCATCGGCTGCCGTGACAATCGCGTCCAGCTCCAGGACGAAGACCTCCACCGTCCCGAACTCCGCGCCGCCCTGGAAGCCTCGGATGCGGTGATCCTGAGTTTCGAACCGCCACCTTCGGTGATCGAGCAGGTGCTGTCGATGGTGTCGCAGATGCGACCCAAACCACCCGTTATCGTGTGTCCGACACCGGCCATGCCGGTGCCGCAGAGCCTGTATCGGCATCTGGGCGCGGTCGACTATCTCGTCGGCGCCGCCGCGGATCTCGACGCGCTGCTGCCCGATGTATCTGCCGGGTCCGCCGCCGATATCGCCCGACTGTTGCGTGGCCTCGGAGTCGGTACCGTGTGCACGGTCGAGAACTTCCGGTGTGTGGTCGCCTCCGACACGATCGAGACAGTCATCGACCATTTCCCGCAGGTACTCAAGGCCTCGGTCGGCGCCGCCGCCGCCTTCACCGGTGCGCTGGCCTATCGTCTCGTCAATTCCGGAACTCCGCTCACCGCAGCTGATTTCGTGTGGGCGACCGCGGCGATGATTCCGACCCAGAATCTGGGTGCGGTGGCGGTGTCGATGCCGAGTGCCGAGGAGATCGACCGCATCGTGCGCCTGTACGCGCCCCCGGCCTGATCCGGGGGTAAGGTCGCGACATTCAGCTCACGCCTGTCCGGCATCGGCGCCTTGTCGCCCTGTCCACGCACGGAGGATCGTTGACCATTCTGTCGTTCGGCGGTGCCAGAACCGGGGAACCCGGTGCCGATACCGCACACCGACTGGGTCGCCAGGGCAAGCAGTTACCGATTCGGGTGATCGAGATCCCGGGCCGCGACGACGGTGGGCACCTTTTCCTCTTCGGCGAGCCCCGCGACGGCTGCCTCGTGCGGGTGCACTCGCGCTGCCTCTACGGCGAGGGCCTCGGCTCCGACGACTGCGACTGCGGCGGCGAGCTCACCGAGTCGATGGACCGCATCCAGGCCGAGGGCGCCGGTGTGCTCGTCTACCTCGAACAGGAAGGTCGCGGTGCTGGCCTGATCTGGAAGGCCCGCGGCTATCGGGAGAGCGAACAGTCCGGTACCGACACCTTCGACAGCTATCGGCGCCTCGGCCTCGACGCCGACACCCGCCGCTACGACGCCGCCGCGCACGCTCTGCGCGACCTCGAACTCACCCGGGTCCGGCTGCTCACCAACAACCCCGACAAGTGCCGGGCGTTGACCGAGGCCGGGATCACCGTCGAGCCCATCGCCCTCACCATCGCCTTGCACTCCCCGCGTGGCAGGCAGTACCTGCAGGCCAAACGGCGCCACCGTCAGCACACCATCCCCGCCGATCCACCCGCCGACGAGCAGCGATCGGAGCGGGCGCGGTCGTGGTGGCGACCACGAGGTCGCCGGTAACCCCCCTCGCAATCCCGTATGTCCGGTTACGATAAGTGAGCCACGCCACTGTTGCCGCCCCTGTCTCGAGACAACGAGGCAGTTTCGCTCGCATTGGCTCGGCGTCCAGCTCGGCCTATGGGAACAGGGATATGACAGACATCGGTTTCGCGCACGCATCCGGGGTCACGGTGCACACCGTGCCCGCCGCCTTCCAGCAGACCGCCGCGTTGCGGCCCGACCAGATCGCCTTGCGCACGGTCGGTGGCACCCAGGAGATCACCTGGGCCGAATATGCGACGCGGGTGCGCGCACTGGCCGCCGGGTTGGCGAAACTCGGTGTGCGTCACGGTGACGCGGTCGGCATCATGCTCACCAACCGGCCCGAGTTCAACCTGATCGACACTGCCGCCCTGCACCTGGGCGCCATCCCGTTCTCGGTGTACAACACCAGCTCCACCGAACAGATCGCGCACGTGTTCGCCAACGCGGGCAACAAGGTCGTCATCACCGAGCAGGCATTCCTCGACACCATCCGCGCCTCGGGCGCCGAGATCGAGCACACCGTCATCGTCGACGGCACCGCCGAGGGCACCGTCACGTTGGCCGAGCTCGAATCCGATCCCGCACCGGACTTCGATTTCGACGCGGCCTGGCAAGCGGTCCAGCCCGGCGACCTGGCCACCCTGATCTACACCTCCGGCACCACCGGCCCGTCCAAGGGCGTCGAGCTCACCCAGAGCAATGTGATCGCCCAGGTCGTCGGCCTGGTCTCGGGTCCGCTGCCGGTCGGTTTCGACGACCGCGCGGTGTCGTATCTGCCGGCCGCGCACGTCGCCGACCGCATCTCCGCGCATGCGATGAGCCTGCTCACCGGCATCCAGATCACCACCGTCACCGATCCGCGCGAGATCGCCGCCGCCCTGCCCGATGCCCGCCCCACGGTGTTCTTCGGTGTGCCCCGGGTGTGGCAGAAGATCAAGGCCGGCATCGAGAACAAACTCGCGGTCGAGCCGAGCCCGGTCAAGAAGGCACTGGCCAACTGGGCGATCGGTGTCGGCGTCGCACAGGCCAGGGCGAAACTGGCCGGTGAGAACTCGCTGGTGCTGGGCGTGCAGCACAAGATCGCCGACACCCTCGTGCTGTCGAAGCTGCGCGAAGCGCTCGGGTTCGCCGAGTTGAAGGTCGCCGCGTCCGGTGCCGCGCCGGTGCCGCCGGAGACCCTCGAATACTTCCTCGGTCTGGGATTCGCGGTCAGCGAGGTGTGGGGGATGTCGGAAACCGCGGGCGTGGGTACCTACACCGAGATCGACAAGCCGCGCCCCGGCTCGGTCGGACGCGTCATGGACGGTGTGGAGCTGCGCCTCGACGCCGACGGTGAGGTCCTCATCCGTGGCCCGATCATCACCCCCGGCTACCGCAACATGCCCGACAAGACCGCCGAGGCGATCGACGACGCGGGCTGGCTGCACACCGGCGACATCGGCACCCTCGACGCCGACGGCTACCTGCGCATCGTGGATCGCAAGAAGGAACTGATCATCAGCGAAGCGGGCAAGAACATCGCCCCCTCCAATATCGAGAACGCCATGAAGGCGGCCTCGTCGATGATCGGCCAGGCCGTCGCGATCGGCGAGGCCCGCGCCTACATCACCGCCCTGATCATGCTCGACCCCGACGTCGCGGCGTTGCGCGCCAAGGACTTCGGCGCCACCGACGCCACCCACGCGGAACTGGCCCGGCGCAAGGAGATCGTCGACGAGGTCAGGGAAGCGGTACTCGCGGGCAACCGCAAGCTCTCGCGGGTGGAGCAGATCAAGCGTTTCGTGATCGTCGAGAACCTGTGGGAGCCCGGTGGTGACGAGCTGACCCCGAAGATGTCGCTCAAGCGGACCCCGATCTCGAACAAGTACGCCGAGACCATCGCCGAGCTCTACGCCGCGACCCCGCCCGAGTATGTCGTCAACGTGAAGTAGTTGCGAAAACGGCGGTGGCCCTGGAAGTCTCAGGGCCACCGCCGTTGTACCTTCTCAGTTCTGTTCGTAGGTCCCGATCAGGGTTGCCCTGGCCAGGGTGTGGAAGAACAGGTTGAACCCCAGGTAGGCGGGCGTGGCGTCGGGCCCGACCTCGAGTTCGGGCACGTCGACGGCATGCACGACCACGAAATACCGGTGTGGACCATGGCCTTTCGGCGGTCCCGCACCGACGAAGCCGGGAAAACCACCGTCGTTGCGCAAGCTCACCGCACCGGCGGGCAGGCTCCCGCCTTCGCTGCCCGCACCGGCATCGAGGGTGGTGACCGATGCCGGAATGTTGGCCACGGCCCAGTGCCAGAACCCCGACGCGGTCGGTGCGTCGGGGTCGTACACCGTCACCGCGAAACTCTGCGTGTCCTCGGGGAATCCGGACCAGCTCAGCTGCGGCGAGATGTCCTTGCCGCCGGCACCGAACACTCCCGACACCTGATCGTTGGCCAAGGGCTGACCATCGGTGATGTCGGCGGAGGTAACGGTGAACGAGGGCACCTGCGGCAACGCGTCATACGGGTTGTAAGTCATCGAGGACCTTTCGGGTCGAGGTCAGCTGTGCAGAAGGAAGTGTTCCAGCACCCGGGTGCCGAATTCCAGTGATGCCACCGGTACCCGCTCGTCCACCCCGTGGAACAGGGCGGTGAAGTCCAGCTCGGGAGGCAGCTGCAACGGTGCGAAACCGAAGCAGCGAATCCCCAAGCGGGCGAACGCTTTCGCGTCGGTGCCGCCCGAGAGCATGTAGGGCACGGTGCGGCCCTGGGCGTCGTGGGCCAGGACCGCGTCGTTCATGGCGTCGACGAGGTGGCCGTCGAAGGTGGTCTCGTAGGAGTCGAGTTTGGTGATCCATTCCCGCTCCACGTCGGGTCCGATCAGCTCGTCGACCTCGCGTTCGAACGCCGCCTGCCGTCCCGGCACCACCCGGCAGTCGACCACGGCCTCCGCGGTCTGGGGGATGACGTTGGCTTTGTACCCGGCCTGCAGCATCGTCGGATTCGCGGTATCGCGCAGGGTGGCGCCGATGATGCGTGAGATGGTGCCCAGCTTGGCCAGCTGACCTTCGATATCGGGTCCGTGCGGGTCGAAGGCCAGCCCGCTCTCCTCGCTGACCGCGGCGAGGAACTCGGCCACCGAGTCCGACAGCACCACCGGGAAGGTATGGCGGCCCAGGCGCGCGACGGCTTCGGCGAGGATGGTGACGGCGTTGTCCTCGTGCAGGAACGAGCCGTGCCCGGCGCGGGCCTTGGCACGCAACCGCATCCAGCCCAGGCCCTTCTCCGCGGTCTCCACCAGGTAGAGCCTGCGTTCGGTGCCGTCGGGGCGAGGCACGGTCAGCGAGAACCCGCCGACCTCACCGACGGCCTCGGTGACACCGTCGAACAGGTCGGGCCGGTGCTCCACCAGCCACTGCGAGCCCCATTTGCCGCCGTTCTCCTCGTCGGCCAGGAACGCGAACACCAGATCGCGCGGCGGTACCGTGCCCTCGGCTTTGAACTGGCGGGCCAGCGCCAGCGTCATCCCGACCATGTCCTTCATGTCGATCGCGCCGCGCCCCCACACGTAGCCGTCGCGCACCGCGCCCGAGAACGGGTGCACACTCCAGTCGGCGGCCTCGGCGGGCACCACGTCGAGGTGCCCGTGGATCATCAGCGCCCCGCGGCTGGAATCGGCGCCCTTCAACCGCGCGAACACGTTCCCGCGCCCGGGCGCACCGGATTCGACGTATTCGGTCTCGTAGCCGACCTCGTGCAACTGCGTTGCCACCCACTCGGCGCATTGCCGCTCGCCCTTGGTGGTGGACAGCTCGCCGGTGTTGGAGGTGTCGAACTGGATCAGCTTGCTGACCAGCTCCACCACCTCGTCTTCCGCGCGGGACCGCTTGTTCGAACCAGAATTCTCGCCAGATGCCGACACGTCCCCTTTCCTACCACCATTCGCGCACCCGTCGCGCCACCTGCCGCCCTCAGCACCGTTGCGCCGCTGCTCGCGCCCCGGACTCGGCGTGAGCAGAACTACGAATTCGCCTGCGTGCCGGTGGCGTGCTTGGCTGATGTGATGAGAGCGCAGGTTGTCCGAGTCGGTGTCCGCGTGCTGGCCGGTGCCGCGACGGCGATCGGCGCTGCCGGGGTCGCCTTGCATTTCACCCGCTGGCCGCTGGAGCCGCTCGTGCTCGCGGCTTCGGGGGCGCCCTATCTGATGGCCGGTGCGGTGCTCGGCGTCGCCGGTTTCGCGGCGACCAGGCAGTGGATCGCGACCGGTGTGGCGGTGGTGGTGGCGGGTGCGGGGATCGCGACCCAGGCGCCGCTGTATGTCGGACACAACGGTGGTCCAGGACGGCCGATCGTGGCGATGCAGGCCAATCTGCTCTTCGACGGTGCCGATCCGCGGGCGCTCGTCGACCAGGTGCGTGCGCGCGACATCGCCGTTCTGACCGTCAACGAACTCACCCGCGCGGCCGTGGCGAGCTTGTCGCAGGCCGGCCTCGACGAGTTGCTGCCCCACCGCTACCTCGCACCGGGCCAGACTGCCAGCGGTACCGGTATCTGGAGCCGGTTCCCGTTGTCGGACACTGTCGAATACGACGGCTACGTCCTCAATCAGATCTCGGCCACCGCCGCGGTCCCCGACCTCGGCCCGGTCGCGATCTATGCCTTCCACCCCGTCCCGCCCGTCTACGACATCGGTGTCTGGGCCGACGAGCTCGCCCGCTTGCACGAGATCCTGCGCCGATCCCCCACCGATCGGCCTGTGATCGCCGGCGGCGATTTCAACGCCACCTACGACCATGCCCGCTTCCGCGCCCTGGCGTCGGGGCGTTTCGCCGACGCGGCGGTTCAAGCCGGCGCGGGTCACCTGGTCACCTACCCGACCGACAAGGCCGTCCCGCCGCTGGTGGGCATCGACCATTTCCTGCTCGCGAACGCCCGCGCAACCAGCGTCGAAACCGTCGCCGTTCCCGGCGCCGATCACCGCGCGCTGGTGGCGCGGATAGTCCTCACAGCCCAGGGTTAGACCCCGGTATTCGGCTGTTGCAGAACGTATTTCGGCGAACCGGAGACGACCCGGCGGCCGGCAGGCGATGCACGGGGTCGCGCGATCGCTACTCGCGTTCGGCGCTGCGTTCGGCCAGGCGCACTCGCCACTGCTCCATGGCCTGGCGCAGTGCCGCGCCGACGATGGCGACGAACTCGGCGGATTGTTCGAAGCGGGCGCCGGCCGGGGTGTCGGGGCCGAGGATCTCGACGCCGCGCCGGGTCATGGCCGACAACGAGTTCTGCATCTGCACCGAGGCGACGAGGTTACGCAGCCAGATGTCGTCGTCGACGAAGTAGCGTTCGCGCCGTTCGCCGGGGACCAGTTCTCGGCGCAGCATGCCCTGCTGTTCGAGGAAAGCGACCGCGTTGGAGATCGAGGCCGGGCTCACGCGCAGGCGCGCGACCAACTCGGCGGCGGTGAGCGCCCCGGAGTCGGTGATCTGCAGGCAGGCAAGCACTCTGGCTTCCATCCGGGGCAGACCCTGTTCGATGAGCAGAGCGGTGAACGATTCGGTGAAGTCGGCGACCGCGCGAGGATCGCGCCCGTAGCCACCGTCGGGAATCGGTGGCGGGGCGGGGTCGGCCTGCTTGTGACGGCGGGCGCGCTGCTGGGTGGCGGCCTGCGCGCGTTCGGCCCGGTAGTCGTCGGGGCCGCCGTTGCGGGTGACTTCGCGCATGATCGTCGAGGCGGGCCGTCCGAGCGTGCGCCCGATCTCGGCGTAGCCGAGTCCGTCCGCGAGCCCCGCGGCGATGTGCTGACGGTCCGTGTCGGTGAGTCTGCCTCCGGGCATCGCTGCTGGTCACCTCTCTGTCGACCGGTACGTAGCGGGTGGCCCGCACCACGCCCAGTATGCATTCACCTTCATTTCATTGCAAAGCGCAACGCAAGAACCCATTGCATTCACACTCATTGTCATTGCACTGTCGACGATTATTCGTTATCTACCACGCATTTTCATCACATTTGACTGTTGACAGATGAGTGAACGCAATCTACCTTTTAGTCATCAGTAAATGCCGAACACAGCAACGCAAGGACACGACAATGACTTCCTCGAACCCCACCAGCGCCGTCGCCCCCTGGACCGGCATGGTGAGCATCGACGACACCGAACTGGCCGTCACCGACACCGGCGGCACCGGAACCCCGGTGGTCTACCTCAACGGCCAGTTCGCCACCCAGGGCTACTGGCGCCGGGTCATCGCCGACCTCGGCCCCGGCTACCGGCACATCACCTTCGACGAGCGGGCCCGCGGCAAGTCGAAGAAGTCGGCCGACTACTCCTTCGACACCTGCGTGCGCGACATCGACGCGATCCTCGCCGCCAGGGGTGTCACCGACAAGCCGATCCTGGTCGGCTGGTCCTACGGGGCCTACCTCGGGGCGCACTGGACCAGCCGCAACCCGGCCGGTGCGCTCGGCGCGGTCCTCGTCGACGGCGCGTTCCCCTACGACTGGCTCGACGAGGCGATGGAGCTGCGCATCCGCACGCTGTTCAAGCGTTTGAGCTGGGTGCTGCCGCTGGCTCGCCCGACCGGGCTCGCGCCCCGCTTGACCGCACAGCAGCAGGCCGACAGCAATATCGAGATCGGCAAACTCTCCAGCGTCAACGCGCTGGGCCCGGTGCTCGACGCCATCACCGACCCGGTGCGGTACGTGGTCGCTTCGGGAACGTCGTTCGGCAGCCGTGGCGACGAGCAGGAGAAGATCCGCGCCGGCCTCGACGCGGCGCTCGATCGCAACCCCAACATCCGCATCAGCGCCAAGGTCGCCAGCAACCACGGTGCGATCCTGCGCAAGGACTTCCGCGCCATCGCCGACGCCGTCCGCGAGGTCGAGACGATCTCCTCGGCCGCCCGCTGACTCAGCACCGATTCCCTTCCCCCACCACAGAGCCCAAGGAGATGACCACCATGTCTGTCACCCTCACCACCCAGGAAAAGGCCACTGTGCGGACCGCCGCGTACGGCGCGGTCTCCCTGCTCGCCGCCGCGGGCGGGGCTACCGGCAAGCCGCACAAGATCGCCACCACCGGCACCATCGCGCTGTCGTCGGCGACCGGTGTAGTCGGGCACGTCCTGGCCGAGAAGTCCGGGCGCATCGCACTGAGCGGCTCCTCGGTCGCCGAACTCGCCGATCAGGTGTTGCCCGCCCTCACCGCGGCGATGAGCCTGCTCGGTCGACACGACCCGGTGGAGGCCGAGAACTTCCGCAACACGATCGCCGTCGCCATCGACACCACCCAGCTCTACCAGACTCGGCCCAACCCGACGATGGTCGACATGACCCGCAAGATCACCGGAGCACTCGACGCCGCGTGATGAGATACCCACTCACGCAACCACAGCCGTGTCACAGGGCCCGTGACACGGTTACGTGGTCTGGCGGGTGATCACCGATCGACGACAGCGATCTCGCACGCGGCGAGCACCCTATCCACCCGTGCCGCCATCGCCCGACCGGCCGCACGCAACGGTTCGGCCGAACGGAGTGTGCGGCCCAGAATGAACGCCCCTTCCAGTGCGGACAGCATCGCCAGGATCAGCTCGCGTGCCGCGCCTTCCCTGATGCCGCGTTCGACGAAATACCGTGTGCCCTGCTCGATCCAGTCCCGCACGACCTCCGCGGCCACCTCCCGCAAGACCGGTTCGCTGTCGGCGATCTCGCCCGCGACGGTGCCGACGGGACACATGTTCATCCACCCCGAATCCTCGAGTGTGCGCGAGGCGGCGTCGAACGCGGCGGGCACGGCCACCCGCAGATCCTCGTGCGGGTCCATCAGCAGCGGTAGCAGCTGGATGTAGGCCGCGCCGGTGCTGCGCAGCGCCTCGGCCGCGATCTGCACTTTGCCCTGCGGAAAGTGGTGGTAGAGCGACCCCATGGGCGCCCCGGCGGCGGCGGTGATCTGTTTGACGGTGATCGCGCTGTACCCGTGGACACGCATCAGTTCCGCGACCGCGCCCACCAGTCGCTCGCGGGTACTCGTTGACATCTGCTCGCTCACTCCACCAGACTAGAGCAAACACGCTAGAGCGAATGCTCTAGCGTGGACCGCAAGGGAGGATGTCATGGCGACCGTCGAACTCGATGCGGGCCGGATCCACTACCGCGAACGTGGCGAAGGGCCCCGGTGGTTTTGCTGCACGGGCTGTTGATGAACCACACGGTCTGGGACTCGGTCCTCGACCACCTGCCCACCGGCTTCCGCTACGTCCTGCCCGACCTACCGCTGGGCGCCCACCCCGAGCCCCTGCGCCCGGGCACCGACCTGAGCTTGCGCGGCCTCAACCAGCTCGTCGCCGACTTCCTCGCCGCACTGGACCTGCACGACGTCACCCTCGTGCACTCCGACTGGGGCGGGGCCCTGTTCCTCACCGCCTACGGCCTCGACGAACGGGTCGGGCGCTTGATCATCTTCCCCAGCGAAGCCTTCGACAACTTCCCGCCCGGCCTCCCGGGCAAAACCGCCACGCTCGCCTCAGCCCTGCCCGGCGGCATCAGCCTGGCCCTGCGTCAGATGCGCATCGGCTGGCTGCGCCGCAGCCCCGTGATGTTCGGCTGGATGGCGAAAACTCCCCTCCCCGACGCCCTGGTCCACGCCTGGACCGAACCGGGCCTGCGCGACCCCCGTATCCGCGCCGACCTACTCGCCTACACCCGCTCCGGCTTCGACAAACGCGAACTCGTCACCAACACCGAAACCCTGCAACACTTCCCCGGCGAAACCCTCATCCTGTGGTCGTCCGCGGGCAAAGTCATGCCCCGCTCCCACGGCCCCCGCCTGGCCGCCCTGATCCCGCGGTCGCGCCTGGTCGAAATCGACGATGCCTATGTCTTGTCGATGCTCGACCAACCCACTGCCGTCGCCACCGCGATCACCGAATTCCTCGCGACCTCACGTGCCACCCGCGCGTGACCCACATCACTGATTGATCCTGTCAGGATTTCGTCGGCTGTCTCGTTCAGATGGCACGCGAACCAGACAGGAGCCAATCATGAAGCACCGCATCGTCGTCCTCGGGGCCGGATACGCCGGGGCCTTCTCCGCCGGGGTACTGGCCCGCCGACTCCATCCCGACGACTTCGAGATCACCGTCGTCAACGCTGAACCCGATTTCGCCGAGCGGCTGCGCAATCATCAACTCGCCGCCGGGCAGAATCTGCGCCACCTGCCGCTGGCGGAGATGTTCGCGGGCACCGGCATCCGGCTTCGGGTAGCGCGGGTGCGCGGCGTCGATGTCGACCACCGGACGGTCACGATTGCCGACGGCGACGACATCGACAGGCTCGAATACGACACCCTGCTCTACTCGCTCGGCAGTACCGCCGACATCCACGGCGTCGCCGGGGCCGCCGAGCACGCCTTCCACGTGGCGTCTCGCCCGGCCGCGCTGCGCCTGCGCGCCCGCCTGACCGAGCTGGGCGCGGACGGAAAGGTCCTGGTGGTCGGCGGCAACCTGACCGCGATCGAGGCCGCCACCGAGATCGCCGAATCCCATCCAGGGCTTCATGTCGGCCTGGCCACCCGCGGCGAACTCGGCGGGTGGCTGGGCAGCAAGGCCCGCCGCCACCTGTTCGACGCCTTCGACCGGCTCGGGATCACCGTCCACGAGAACACCACCATCACCCGTGTCGACGCGGCGGGCGCGGTGGCCGCCGACGGCGCCGCTTTCCCCGCGCAGGCGACGGTGTGGGCAGCCGGGTTCGCTGTGCCTGCGATCGCCGCGACCAGCGGTCTCGCGGTGCAACCCAACGGGCAGATCACCGTCGACCGGCAGATGCGGTCGGTCTCGCACCCGGATGTCTACGTCGCCGGTGACAGCGCCTTCGTCATCGGCGACAACGGTTTACCGTTGCCGATGTCGTGCGCGTCCGCGGGATTCACCAGCATGCAGGCCACGGCCACGATCGTCGGGGACCGGACCGGGCGCAAGATCTCGACGACCTCACTGTCGTATGTGGGCAACCACATCAGTCTCGGCCGTAAGGACGGGATCTTCCAGGTGGTCGACGGTGACGCGCGATCGAAGTCGTGGGCCCTGCGCGGGCGAGCGGCCGCCCGCGTCAAAGCGGTGATCCTCGGGGTCAACCCGTGGAGCCTGAGCCATCCCACCTTCGGCATGCCCAGCCGCCGCTACCGCGCGGTCACCGATCGACCCCACGCCGTGGTCGCGACCTAGAGTCGTGCTCATGGACACTGCCACCGTGGCGCGTTTCGAGGCCAGCCGCAACCGGCTGGCCTCGATCGCCTACCGTCTGCTCGGCTCGGCCGCCGACGCCGAGGATACGGTCCAGGACGCGTTCCTGCGGTGGCAGGCCGCCGACCGCGACTACGTCGAGGTGCCGGAGGCGTGGCTGACCAAGATCGTCACCAATCTGGCGCTGGACCGGCTCCGCTCGGCCAAGGCGCGCCACGAGCGTGCGGTCGGCGCCTGGATGCCCGAACCGCTGCTCGACGGCGACCCGATGCTCGGGCCCGCCGACACCGTCGAGCAGCGTGAATCGGTGACCCTGGCGGTGCTGACGCTCATGGAACGTTTGTCGCCGACCGAACGTGCCGTGTACGTGCTGCACGAGGCCTTCTCATACCGGCATGCCGAGATCGCCGGCATCCTCGACATCACCGTGTCGGCGAGTCAGCAACACCTCCACCGTGCGCGTGGGCGGATCACCGTCGCGCGCACCACCATCGACATCGATCACGGCGCCGCCCGCCGGGTCGTCCAGGCGTTCATCGAGGCCGCCACCTCGGGTCGCACCGATCGGCTGGTCGCGCTGCTGACCGATGACGCGACCGGCATCTCCGACGGCGTCGGCGGCCTGGCCGCGAAGCTGATCCGCTACGCGAGCCCGCAACGCCTGGCCACCGCGGTGCGGGCCGGTTTCACGCCGAGTCCGGCCAAGCGACGCCTCGCCGGTGGCTCACCATCGATCTACGCCGTCGTGGCCAACGGCTGCCCGGCCGTGCTCGTCACACTCGGCGATCGAGTCCTCGGCGTCGCGATCCTGGAGATGCGCGCGGACAAGATCGCCGGCATGCGCAGCATCGCCGCACCGCACCGGCTGGGACGTCTCACCGCCGAATGGCAGCGGCGCGAGCATGACGCCCCGCTGGTCCGATCGTGGTGATCGGCCGTTTCAGGAAGAACGCGCGACGCCGAGGGACAACGCCGCCCATGCTTTCGGCGCGCCCGGCTGGTAGAACCGGTCGAGTTCGGTGATCTCGAAACCCGCTTGGGTGATCAGTCCCGCGATGTCGCGCGAGAGGTGACAGCCACCGGCGATCTTCTGCTGGATCGGGTCGAGGCGATGCTGCCAGGTCTGCACCGATTCCTCCGGTGCGAGTCCGTGTTCGACGAAGTGCAAGGTGCCACCGGGGCGCAGGACGCGGCCGATCTCGGCGAGTGCCGCCCCGATGTCGGGAATGGTGCACAGAGTGAAGGTGGACAGGGCGGTATCGAAGGTGGCGTCGGGAAACGGCAGCGACTGGCCGTCCAGGCCCGCGCGTTCGATCGGGGTCGAGCTGCCCGCGACACGTTTCGCGGCGATCTTCCACGCGGTGTCGGCGGGCTCGACCCCGCTGACCCGCTCGACCGCGGCCGGATAGAACCCGATGTTGTTGCCCGACCCGAATCCGACTTCGAGCACCGCGCCGTGTAGCCCGGCGCAGGTTCGCTCGCGCAGCGGCCCGTTCTGGGCGACGCCGCAGACTTTGTCGGTGATGTGCGGGAGGATCCGGTCGGTGTAGAAGCCCATCCACCGATCATCCTCCCGCCACCGCGCTTTTCTACACCGGTGGCGCTCAGCCGAGTCGTCGGTCGAAGACCTCGGTGCTCGCGCCCGAGGCCGGGTCGACAGTGAGCACTGTGAGGTTCACCGAGTCCGCGGTGAGGTCCAAGACCATGAACCCCAGTTCGTGCTGGGTTTCGAACAGCGCGCTGTGGCCACCGGTCGTCAGCCGGGGCTGACCGCCCGCGGTTTTGCCCGCGGCGCCCGACACGATCTGGCGGGTGCCCTTGGTCGCCGGCGTGGGATCGAGCACCTGCAGGGTGTGGTCGTGGCCCGACAGCAGAAACGACACCTTGCCCAGCACGTGGTCTTCGAAGAAGCGCTTGGCGTGCACGCCGTTGATCGGTTCGACCGGCAGGCCCTCGTAGTTGCCCGCGTCGCCGTGCGGGCCGTTGCTGATGTAGGCCTGATGGGTACAGGCGATCTTCCACGGCGCGGTGGACTCCGCGAGTGCGGTATCGAGCCAGGCGCGCTGTTCGTTCATGTACGGCCCGTCGACGGCCCAGTACGGGTCGAGGAACGGCGGGATGTAGGCCGCGAGGGGGTTGATATCGAGCACGAAGAACTCCACGACCGGGTTCTGTTCGGGCACGCGCACCGAGTAGTAGCGGCTCGGCATCCACCAGCGCTGTGACTTCGCGTGGTAGGCCACCTCGAAGTTGCCGCGTGCCAGCCAGCCGCCGTCACCGGGGAACACCGAGCTGGTGTCGTGGTTGCCGAGCACCATGGCCCACGGAATGTCCAGTCCCGCATTGGGATTCTCGAATTTGGTGGCGAACTGTTCGTCGTCGGGCCCGTTGGGTCCGGTGTCGTAGATGTTGTCGCCCAGACCCACCGCGAGCGAGAACGGCCGGCGTGCGTGGAATTCGCGTGCCGCGTCGGCGACCGCCCACTGGGTGCGGGTGCCGGTGCCCGCGTCACCGGTGACCAGCACCCGCACGTTACGCCCGGCCTGCGGGGTGAACTTGGGCACTTCGGCAGGCACCGCCGCGGCGGGGGTGAGCCCCACCAGCGACAGGCCCGCGACGACGCCGGCGGCGCCTGCCAGAACTTCACGACGGCCGATTCCGGACGAGAACTGATCGTGCATGGTCACCTTCTGAGTAATGGCTTCTGTTGGACAACTGACCTGATCGAAGCACACTGACATGATCGCGACGCCGCCGCAGCCTAACGGGCGCGGCCGCGGATCGTTCGTCAGCCGCGCGCATGTCGGCGAAGCGAAGCCCCGACTACACCGCGCACATCGATTGGATGACACCGCGCACGATCGGCGCGCCGTAGTCGGTCGGTGCGAACACCAGTTTCTGCACGATCGACAGCGGCGTGGTGACCGTCTCGGTGATGCCGGCGAACCCGGCGATGGTGGTGCCCGCCGAGAACAGCAAGCTGGTGATGTCGAGGGTCAGCGTCGCGAGATCGAAGGCATTCTCGACCTGGACCTGCGCCAACGGCACCGTGTCGAGGGCCTTGCCTTCGGTCAGATCGGCGCCGAAGTTGGCCAGGAAGGTCAGCGGGCCCAGGTCGAGGGCCTCGACCAGCGGGCCGAGGTCGTCGGCGCGACGCATCAGCATCACCTTGGCGACCCGGTTGCTCGCCAGGAATTCCTGGAGGGCGTCGGCGGCCTGGTGCATCGCGACCCGGTCCACCGCCACGGCCCCACTGTCGAGGAAGGCGCGTGCGCGCTCCACGACGGTGGCCAGGGTCAGTTCCGCGACGGGCGTGCAGGTGCCGTCGGCGTTCACGACCAGTGCGGCCAGATCCTCGATGGGCTGGGGAACCTGCACGGGTTCGATGACGGCGTCGCCGAGTTCGAGCGGCGGGTACACGTTCGGCGCCACGCAGCCGGCGTCGATCGAGTCCTGCACCGCGCGGGCCAGCGCCTTGGTTCCGGTGAACATCGCGCCGACCACCGGCTTGAGGAACATGCCGACGGTGGGCACCATGCCCGCGACGAGCTTGGCCGGGATCTTGACGATGCCGGTCGCCAGGATGAACACCTCGATGGCGTCGTTGACGGTCAGCTGCGAGACCGACATCGTCTCGTCGATGCGCCCGGTGCGCACCGCGTCCAGACCGTTGACCAGGTAGGTGACGATCGGATCGTCGAGTTCGGCGGGCCGCACGCCGACCTGTTCCGGGCGCAGCGGCAACCCGTCGCGGTGCACCCGCAGCGCGGCGATCCCGGCCCGGAAATCGGCGACCTGCTGGTCGTAGGCGAGCACCTGCGCGGGCCCGACGGTGCCGCGCAGCACCGAGGCGGCGGCGGTCACCACGTCGTCGAAAGTCGGTGCGCCGCTGGCGCACACGGCGGTGGCATCGCTGATCGGCGTCGTGGCCAGGGTCGGGGAAACCTCGGCCGCTGCGGTGCCGGGCGCGAGCATCATGCCCGCGACAAGGGTCAAGGCGGTGAGGGAGCCGACGCAGGGCGCGGCACGGCGAGGCAAGGGCATTCGCATGCGCGGTGATCTCCGACCAGGGGGGTGACAGGGTGAATCGTTCGATCCGAACCTATTGCCGCCTGGTTTCCGAAACAGTCCCGTTCACATGAACACTTGCCCAATTTGGACACTCGTTCAGTTTAAGTCGAGTAACTCAGATCTCCTCCGCCACGGCAGACCTGCGCCGACCCCTGTGGTCTTCGAGCAGATCCGCCAGGTCGCTGACAACGACGTCGGCACCGGCGGCTACCAACGCCGAGGCGCCGGTCCCCCGGTCGACCCCGATCACCCGGAATCCGCCCCGGCGCCCCGCTTCGACCCCCGACACCGCGTCCTCGATCACCACCGTGCGCACCGGATCCACGTCCAAACCCCGTGCGGCCGTGAGGAACATGTCGGGCGCCGGTTTGCTCGCGAGGCGCTCGTCGTGGGCGACCACACCGTCGATCACCACCGTGAACCTGCCCAGCAACCCGGCGGTGTCGAGCACGAGCACCGCATTACGTGAGCTCGACACCACCGCCATCGGGACACCCGCGGCCGCGAGCGCCTCGACAAGGCGCAACGACCCGTCGAACACCTCGACACCGTCACCACGGATGATCTCGGTGAAACCGACGTTCTTGCGGTTGCCCAACCCGTGCACCGTCCGCGCGTCGGGTGGATCGTCGAGCTCACCGTCGGGCACGCTCACGCCCCGCGACGCGAGCACCGACCGCACGCCCGCCGCGCGCGCTTTGCCGTCCACCAGTGCGAAGTAGTCGGCATCGGTGTAAGGGGCGGCTGCCGGCGCGACGGCGGGCAGGAACTCGGTGAACAGCGCCGACCACGCCCGCCGATGCACCGCCGCGGTGTCGGTGAGGACGCCGTCGAGATCGAACAACACTGCCTGCGCATCGAAGACGCCCGTCATGGCGCCCCGACCTCGGCCACGACACCGGGTTCGAGTGTCACCGGCCGATCCCACACGGTGATCTCCACCGATGGCCCCGCACCGACCAGCTCGAAGCGCGCGTCCCGGTGCCCGAGATCGGCCCGTACCGACCGGCCCCGCCAGTGCACCGCGAACCGTAACCGCTGCCAGGACGCCGGAAGCGCGGGTGCGAAACGCAATCCGCCGGCGTCGGCGCGCAACCCGCCAAAGCCGTGCGTCGCGACCTGCCAGGTGCCCGCCGCCGCCGCGATGTGGATTCCCTCTTCGGTATTGCCCTGGTTGTCGTCGAGATCGACGAACGCCGACCGCTCGAAATACCGTTGCGCCGTGCGGGAATCGCCCACCTGCAACCCCACGATCGCATGGATCGATGGGCTGAGCGAGGACTTGTGCATCGTGCGCTGCTCATAGAACTCATAGTTCAGCCGGCGGGTGGCCGTCGAATATTCGTCGGGCAGCATGTGCAGCAGCATCACCACATCGGGCTGTTTGAGCAGCGAGGTGGTCTCGCAGTCGAAAGGGCTGTAGCCGACCGGAAGTCGCGGCATCCCGTTGTCGTCCCAGTCGACGATAGGCACCACCGTGCGATCGAAATAGCCGTCGAATTGTTCGATGACACCGCAGTCGGGATCAATCGGCGCCCGCAGCCGGTCCGCGGTGGCGAGCCACTGGGCCGGCTCACCCGCGTCCAGCCCGATCGAGGCCATGAGCTCGTGGACACGCTCGGGCCGTTCCCGCGACATCCGTTCGTACACCGCCGCCGCCTGCCGAAGATGCCAGTGCACCAGCCTGTTCGTGTACGCGTTGTTGTCGATGTGGGAGTGGAACTCGTCCGGTCCCATCACCGTCCGGAGGGCGAGCCGATCGCCGTCCTCGACGCACCGCTGCACCCAGAATCGGGCAGTCTCGAACAGGATCTCGGCGCCTTCCCCGAACAGGTAGTCGTCATCGCCGGTGACGGTGGCGTAGCGCATGATCGCGTAGGCGATATCGGCGGTGATGTGCAGTTCTTCTTCGCGCGTGTAGAAACGGTCTTTCCCGTCCGGGGTGTATCGCGGACATTCCTCGCGGCCGGTGTCGGCCGATTCCCACGGATAGCGCGCGCCGCCGGTTCCGTTGTCGGCGGCGACTTCCCGTGCCCCGGGCAGGGTGTGATGCCGGTAGCCCAGCAGCGCGCGGGCAGCGCGGGGCTGGGTGAACAGGAAGAACGGCAGCAGCATCACCTCCGTATCCCAGAAGACGTGCCCGCGATAGCCTTCGCCGGACAGCGCTTTCGCGCCGATGCTCACAGTCGGATCGTGGGGGTTCGCGGCGATGAGCAGGTGATAGGTCGCGAACCGCAGCGCCTGGGTCACCCGATCGTCGCCGACCACTTCGCAATCGGCGCCGGCCCACAGCTCATCCCACGCTGCCCGGTTGGCCGCTGCGGCGGTATCGAACGAGTCTGCGCGCGCGACGGTGTCGAGTGCGCGCGCCCGAGGTGGGTACACCGCTCGGTAGTCGCGGCTGGTGGCGATACCGACGAGCTTGTCCACCCGCACGGTTTCGTCTGCGCCCACGTCGCAATGCCACTGCACCTCGATGCCGTCGTGGCGAACCCGCTGGTGACGCTGCCCGCTGTCGGCGGAGCAGGTGAAGGCGTAGGCCAGGTCGATCCCGCTGTCGATGGTGCGGCTTTCGATGACACCGACCTCACCGTCGAATCCCGCACCGACCGACACCAGGTGCGTGGACTTGGCCCACTTGTCCCACTTGCGTTCGTAGCCGAATGCCGTCTGTTCGTGGTAGTTCGGCAACCGTTCGAGGTTGCGCCGGTTCGCGTCGATACCGGTACGCACCGTGACCGCCCCCGCGTGGTCCAGGCACGTCACTTCGATCCGCAGACAGCACAGATTCCGGTCGGCGGTGCTTGCGAACGCTCGGTCCGCAGCCTGACCCGCGCGCCGCCGGTCAGCCGGAACACGGTGTCGCGGTGCAGGACTCCGCTGCGCAGATCCAGTGCACGACGGTGCTCGATCACCTGCGCGGATTCGGTGTCCAGGCGCAGACCGTCGACGAAGACCTCGCTGTCGAGCCAGTCCGGCGCGTTCACCAGATCGATGACCGGGGAGTCGTAGGCGTCGTAGACACCGGCGATGAACGTGCCCGGCAACGCCCCTGTGTGCCGTTCCTCGAGCGAGCCACGGGTTCCGAGGCGCCCGTTGCCGATGGTGAACATCGTCTCGAAGTAGTTGGCGCGCTGCGGGTTCCAGGCGTCCTCGACCACCGTCCACGAGGTGGTCTCGCTCGTGTGGGTTCGGGCGTTGACAGTCTCACCGCCGCAGACCGCGCGCGATGCCCGGTTCGTCTGCGCCGGGTAGCCGTAGGCCGAATGCATCACACAGCCTTCCTCGTCGAAGGGTGATCGATGACCGCATTGCGATGGTGACGACGTGGTCGAGCCGGTAAAAACTCGGGCAGGGTCAGGCGCTGGCGATGGGCCGTTCGTAGCCGGCGGCCTCGTCCATGTCCTCGAGCGACATCCCCTTGGTCTCGGGCACGAACTTGGCGACGAAGCCCAGCGACAGCAGCGCGAACACCGCGTACATCCCGTAGGCGAAGCCGAGCGAGAAGGTTTTCAGGCTGGGGAACGAGACGGTGATCGCCCAGTTCGCCGCCCACTGGCCTGCCGCCGCGAGCGACAGCGCGGCGCCACGGATCCGGTTGGGGAACATCTCCCCGAGCAGCACCCACACCACCGGGCCCCAGCTCATGCCGAAGAAGACGACGAACAGGTTGGCCGCGACCAGCGCGATCGGGCCGAGCGCACCGGTCAGGTGTGGCTCCATGACGCCTTCGGCGTCGGGCACCTGGTCGGCACCGCCGAAGCAGATCGCCATCGTGGCCAGCGTGACGGTCATGCCGATCGAGCCGGTCAGCAGCAACGGTTTGCGGCCCACCTTGTCGATGAGCATGATCGCGACGATCGTGGTGGCGATATTGACCACCGAGGTGAACACGCTGATCTGGAACGACTGGGATTCCTCGAAGCCGACGGCCTCCCACAGCACATTCGAGTAGTAGAAGATCACGTTGATGCCCACCGCCTGCTGGAACACCGACAGCATCAGCCCCACCCACACGACGGGATAGAGCCCGCCCGCCGGTCGGCGCAGGTCTTTCCAGGACGGCTTGGTATCGCTGCGCAGGCTCTCCTCGATACGGCCGATGGTGAGCTCGAGGTTCTTCTCACCGAACAGCATCGACAGCACGCGCCGCGCCTCGGGAATCTTGTGCGTGGCGACCAGGTAGCGCGGCGACTCCGGGATCGTGGAGGCCAATACGCCGTAGACCACGGCGGGCACCACCATGGACAAGAACATCCAGCGCCAGGCTTCGAGCCCGAACCACAGGATCTCGCTCGCGCCACCCGCGAGGTGGGCGAGCACGTAGTCCACCAGCAGTGCCAGGAAGATGCCGAGCACGATCGCCAGCTGTTGCAGCGATCCGAGCCTGCCGCGGATCCGCGCGGGCGAGGTCTCGGCGATATAGGCGGGGGCGATGACCGAAGCGACACCGACACCGAGACCACCGATCACCCGGCCCACGACCAGGATCCAGACATCGGGCGCGAAAGCGGTGACCACCGCGCTGATGAAGAACAGGACCGCGGCGATCCTCATCACCTTGAGCCTGCCGATACGGTCGGCGATCCGGCCCGCGGTCATGGCGCCCGCGGCGGCGCCGAGCAGCGCCGAGGCCACAGCGAAGCCGAGAACGGCATCGGCGACATCGAATTCGGATTGAATTGCCGAGACAGCCCCGTTGATCACAGCACTGTCGAATCCGAACAACAATCCACCCAGCGCCGCGACGGACGCGATCCGGATCACGCGGCTGCCCGAGGCCGGCTCGCCGTCGGGGAGAGCGGACCGGTCGGTGAAGGAGCCTCCATCATGCATCGGCGTCGTCCTCTCCACGGCGGGCAGCAGTGCCTCGCGAGTAGCGGCGTGAGACCACAGTCTGCCCCGAACAAGGCGCTATCTGCAGGAATTGACGATAGCGAGCCCACATCGCCGTGTTGTCGTCGAGAAAATGAACACGCGCGCCGTGCCCGTTCGCAGTGCGGCGGGATCGGCGTGGCTTCGCTGCGCTGGGCACCGCACGTTCATCTTCGCGACACGCACACCATTTAGCGTCACGGGGATGACCGATGTCGAGATTCGTCCGATCCCCCGTGATGTCAGCGAGATCGCCGATCTCGCGACCGTCGTGAACCTGGCCGACACCACCGGATTCACCGTCGACGACAGCGACGACGACGATCCGATCCTGCTCACCGAACCCGGCGGCCTGGTCGTCGACACCTGGCGCGAGGGCTACCCCTACGACGAGCGCCTCTCGCGCCTGCAATACGACCTCGACAAGCGGTTACTGCAGATCGAGCTGCTGAAACTGCAGAACTGGGTCAAAGCGACCGGCCGCCGCGTCGTCATCGTGTTCGAGGGTCGCGACGCCGCGGGCAAGGGCGGCACCATCAAACGCTTCATGGAGCACCTGAATCCGCGCGGGGCCCGGGTCGTGGCACTGGAAAAGCCCTCCGCGCGCGAATCCACCCAGTGGTATTTCCAGCGCTACGTCGAGCACCTGCCCGCCGCGGGCGAGATCGTGCTGTTCGACCGCTCCTGGTACAACCGCGCCGGTGTCGAACGGGTGATGGGTTTCTGCACGCCCGAACAGCATCGACGGTTCCTGTCGCAGGTGCCGCTATTCGAACGGATGCTCGTCGACGACGGTATCGACCTGGTCAAGTTCTGGTTCTCGGTCTCGCCGCTGGAGCAGCGCACCCGCTTCGCCATCCGCCAGGTCGACCCGGTGCGGCACTGGAAGCTCTCGCCGATGGACCTGGCCTCGCTCGACAAATGGGACGACTACACCGCGGCCAAGGAAGAGAACTTCGAGCACACCGACACCGATCACGCACCGTGGATCGTGGTCAAGAGCAACGACAAGAAGCGTGCCAGGCTCAACGCGATGCGGCACGTGTTGAGCGGGTTCGATTACGGCAACAAAGATGTCGAGATCGTCGGCACCGCCGACCCACTGATCGTGGGCCGCGGGCGCGACGTCATCGGTTCCTGAACGTTCTAGCGAGTCAAGGCGACTCGGTGCGCGTCGAGCATCAGCGTGGCGAGCTCGTCGCGCTCGGCGTCGTCGAGGACGTCGAAGCAGGGTGCGATCAGTTCGTCGGTCAGCTTCTCCGCCGCGTCCCAGCGCACCCGCACATCGTCGGTGACCGTCTCGAACGGTTCGGTCCAGCCGAGGAATTTCGCGTGGCCGGGTCCGTCGAGGATCGGGGAGCCCGCGACCAGGATCGCCTGCAGTGGGGTGAGGCCGTTGGCCATCACCGCGACCAGGTGCAGTCCGCCGCGAAGCTCGCGCAGCACATGGGTCAGTTGCAGCACCGCGGCCCGCCCGTCCTCGGGCACCGGCATCGCCCGCCAGCCGGCGAACAGGGGCAAGCCGGTCGAGGGTGCGGCATCGACCACGCGGCCCAGCAGGTACGCGAGACGGTCGGCCTGCTCGAACGCGGCCAGTTTGCGTTGCCCGAAATCGCGACACGCGAGCATGTATTCCGCCGCGGCGTCGGCGGCGGGCATCGGCACCGATTCCCAGGCGGCGCGCACGCAGCCGGGTTCGAAGAAGCCGAAGGCGGCGGTCACCACGTCGGCGTCGACGTCACCGAGCACCCCGCCACGGCCTCGCGTGTAGGCGCCGTGAAACCCGGCCACCCCGGTCGTCTCCCCGAACGCCCTGGCCTCGCGCGAGATCATGAACGCCCCACCGAGTTCGAGTACCTGCCGTTTGACCGTTGCCGACGTCATTCGTCTGCCACCTTCCGCTGTTGTCCACTCCTGGCAGACTTTAGCGTTCCATAGCCAGATGGGGTAGCCCTTCGCGAGGACAACGACCGAAATCCCGTCGACCGCACCGCTCGACCGGCCCTAGTCTGGATCCCATGACCAATCAGCTCGTGGCGATCCTGTCCGGCGCCGGTGTCTCCACCGACAGCGGAATCCCGGACTACCGTGGCCCGGCGGGCCTGTGGCAGCGCGACCCCGACGCCCAGAAACTGGTCACCTACGACTACTACATGGCCGATCCCGACATCCGCCGCCGATCCTGGCTCATGCGCGGCGAACACCCCGCCTGGCGCGCTCAGCCCAACCCCGCCCACCGGGCCGTCACCGCGCTCGCCGCCACCGGGACGGCGGTGCGCGTGATCACCCAGAACGTCGACGGGCTACACCAGCTCGCCGGCCTGCCCGACCGCAAAGTCCTCGAACTGCACGGCAACGCCCGCACGGTGCTGTGCACGTCGTGCAAGGACCGCACCACCACCGAGCAGGCCCTCGACCGCGTCAATGCGGGCGAACCCGACCCCGCCTGCCTACGCTGCGGCGGCATCCTCAAAAACCGCGACGGTCATGTTCGGCCAAGCACTCGACCCCGAAGTGCTCGCGCACGCCATGGCGATCGCCCAGGCCTGCACCGTGTTCATCGCCGTCGGCACCAGCCTGCAGGTCCAGCCGGCCGCGTCGCTGGCCGGTGTCGCCGCCGATCACGGCGCCCGCCTGATCATCGTCAACGCCGAACCCACCCCCTATGACGAACTCGCCGACGAGGTCATCCGCGAACCCATCGGCACCGCCCTGCCCGCTCTGCTGGCAACATTGGCCGCGACGAAGACCGAGCACAGCGGCTAATCTCGGCAGATGACCGTCGACACCGGCCGGAAGGCCTGGCTCACAGTCGAATTCGTCGCCCTCTTCTTCGGCCTGACCGGCTCGGTCGCGGTATTGCTGCGCGGTGTGAGCCCGCTGCCGTTCCTTGCGGTGATCACCGTCGTCATTGTGATCTATCTGCGCCGCACCGGTTTCGACCGCCGCAACTTCTGGCGAGCCGACGCACTGCGCCCCGCCCTGCCCGGCATCCTCGCACTCTGGGCGATCTCGGCCCTCGCCCTCACCGCCGCGGTAGCGCTGTCGCGGCCCGGCTCGCTGTTCGATCTTCCGCGCGAACGTCCCCTGATCTGGGTGCTGGTCCTGGTGTTCTATCCGCTGGTCAGCGTCTATCCGCAGGAACTGCTCTTCCGCGCGTTCCTGTTCCACCGCTACGCCCCGATCTTCGGCAACGGGCCGCGCATGATCGCCGCCAGCGCCCTCGCGTTCGGTTTCGCCCATTTCATCGTCGGCAACTGGATCTCGGTGCTGCTGAGCACGGCGGCCGGGGCTCTCTTCGCAGCCCGCTATCGGCGCACCCGCTCGCTGCTCACCACCTCGGTGGAGCACGCTCTCTATGGCATCCTCGTCTTCACCGTCGGCCTCGGCGACTTGTTCTATCACGGTGCCGCGGCCGCGTAACGCTGTCTCGATGCGGCGAGGGCCGAGGTGAACTATCGGCATCGTTGCGCCGTAGTGCTTGGATGGTGGGGGTCGAGACCGCGGCCGCCGAGGGCGATGACGGAGACCGGATGCGAGTGCTGTTCGTGGCGATGCCGTTGATCGGGCATCTGTTCCCGATGATGCCGCTGGCCGAAACTCTGCGCGAGCGCGGGCACGAGGTCATGGTGGCCACCGGCGGCGACGCGGCCGCGGTGGTGCGGGCGCGATTGCCGGTCGCCGAGGTCGCCCCGCCGATCGACTATCTGCGTGCCGCGGTGCGGGGGCTGGGCAGGCATCCGGTGCTGGCGTGGCGATCGGGGCAGGGGATGGCGGATGCGCGCGGCGGTGCCCACGTGTTCGCGGTCACCAATCGGCCGATGATCGAGCCGCTGCTGCGTGCCGCCACCGAGTTCGGGCCCGAAGTGATCGTGCACGAGCCGTTCGCGTCGGCGGCGGCGATCGTGGCCGACCGGCTCGGAGTACCCACGGTCCTGCACAACATCGCCCTCGACAACGGCACCGTCATCCGCCGCGAACTCCTGCGTCTGCTCACCGACGCCGCCCTGCCCGCACCGGCGAGCACCCTGTCCATCGCCCCGCCCAGCATCGCCTGTGTCGACGGGCAACCTTTGCGCTATACCCCGTACTCCACTCCGGGCGCGGACACACCCGCGTTCCTGCGCGAACCGTCCACGCGCCGACGCATTCTCGTCACCCGCTCGACCATGCTCGGCGACGGTCCGGACACGATGCTGGGTGCGATCGTGCGCGCCGCACCGTATGTCGATGCCGACATCGTCATCGTGCGACCCGATCGAAAGACAGTGCGCAACACCGCACTTCCCGCGAATATCCGCACGACCGGGTGGATCGCCCTGCACGAAGCTCTGCCCCACTGCACTGCCATGGTCAACCACGCGGGCGCCGGTTCGGTCTATGCCGCCCTCCACGCCGGCATCCCTCAGATCGCCACCCCTGCACCGGGCGACCGAGCGTGGAATGCGATCTCGGTGCAGCGGCGCGGCGCCGGACTGTCGGTGCCTGCCCGTTCGATCACCGCCGCCCACCTCAACGCCCTGATCTCTGATCCCGCCCTGGCCGCCACCGCGCGGGCGGTCGCCGCCGAGATCGCCGCGATGCCCGGTGTCATCGACATCGCCGACGAGGTGGCCCGATCGGCCGGCACCCGGTGAGCTAGGGCGCTTGCACCAGCGTGAGCTTCGACTTCTTGCGCACGGTGAAGCCCAGCGTCTCGTACAGACTGATCGCCGTCGTGTTGTGTGCGACCGCGTGCAGAAACGGCGTCTCACCCCGCGCGCGGATTCCGGCCCCGACCGCCCGAATCAGCCGCGAGGCGATCCCCCGCCCCCGAAATTCGACATCAGTGCACACCGCGCTGATCTCGGTCCACCCCGGAGGATGCAGCCGCTCCCCCGCCATCGCCACCAACCGGCCCTCGACCCGCAGTCCGAGATAGGTGCCCATTTCGATGGTCCGCGGCGCGTACGGGCCAGGTTCGGTTCGGGCGATCAGCTCTAGGATCTCGGGAACATCCGCGGCAGTGAGTCTTTCGAGCTCAGGATCGAGGGCAACCCGCAATCGCGCGCCGTCCATCTGCACGGTGTCGAACTCGGCGAGCACCGTCCACCCCGCCGGCACCGCATGTCCGATCCCGCGAATTCCAGCACTGCCGCCCGACCCGAGCACAGCGCCCAGATCAGTCCAATCCTGCTCATCCAACACCGCCGGATGCCCGACGAATCGCGCGACTTCCGGCTCATAGCGACCGATCCGCCCCGTCCACTGCGCGAAACGACTGTGCTCGCCCCGCAACGAAGCCCGCACCGGATCATCGAGCGGATGCACCGCGATATCGACGTCGACGGTCAACACACTCTCCTCACCAGGCAACCCGACCGCCGAAACGTTAGCCGAGCACACAACCACCGGTCACCGTTTGCGCTCACCACGATTCCGACCCCCTGGCCTCGAACACATCCCGCAACCGCCCCATCACCGTCCGCCGCCACCCCTCCGGGAACCGCCCACGTAACGAGTGGAACGAGTCAATGCTCGGCGAGCGAAAGCTGGATATCCAGTTCCAGCAGGTAGTGATTCACCGCCACAGCGGCTCTGGATCCCGCGGCCGCGGCGTGGACGAGTTGCGCAGGCGAATCGGCGACATTGCCCGCGGCCCAGATACCAGCGACGCTGGTGCGCCCGGTGGCATCGACCGCGACCCAACCATCGTCGCCGACCGCGCATCGCAGCCGGGTGAGCAGCTCATCACGGGGACTGAAACGCGGCCCGACAAAGACCGCCGTCCGCGTAATGAGCTGTCCCGATGCGAGTTCCACGCCGTGGAGGCGACCGTCGTGCGCAACAACTCGGTTCACCTCGCCTTCGACAACGTGAACATTGCGCGCGGACAACCGGCGGCGCTCATCCGCCGACAACACGATCTCTTGCGGGAAGAAGAGGACGTCGTCGGACCACTGACGTACCAGCGACGCCTGGTGCACGGAAAATGCCCTGTTTGCACCACCCAGAACCGCCAGCGGCGCGTCCCGCACCTCGTATCCGTGACAGTACGGACAGTGGAGAACCCCCTTTCCCCACTGCTCGCGAACTCCGGGGATCGCCGGCAGTTCATCGCGCAGACCTGTCGCCACAACCACCGCCCGCGCCGCAACGACGGCCCCGGTTTCGGTCTCCACCGAGAAACATCCGTCGACCGCGGCGATGTCCACGACTCGGTCCGCCAGTACCTGTGCGCCGTAGCGGCGCACCTCCGCGCCGCCTGTCGCCAGTAACTGCTCGGGCGCGACTCCGTCCTGTGTCAAGAAGCCATGCGTCGTCTCGGCAGCCATGTTTCGAGGTTCACCGGAGTCGATGAGCACTACTTGCCGACACGATCGAGCCAAAACCAGCGCGGCACTCAGACCTGCCGCACCCCCACCGATCACCACGACATCGTGAACCACAATTCCCCCTCGACCGCTCCGCACGACCTTGTCACCGTCCGGGTACGCTCCGAACGTACCGAATTGTTTACTAGTTAACAAAAGGAGAGGTGATGGCCGAAAAGTCGCTCCGAGAACGGACATCCGATCTCTGGCGTGTCCGAAACCCCGACCTCGACACGTCCGCCATGGTGGTGGTCGGCCAGGTCAAACGCATTTCCGCCCTGCTCGACCGTGCCGTGGAGGACATCTACGCCGAAGCCCACATCACCACGGCAGAGGTGGGCCTACTGGTACCCCTTCGGTACGCCGACCCACCCCTCACCGCGATCCGACTGGCCGAACACCTCGGCATGTCCAGGGCCGGCGTCGGAAAAACACTCACCAAACTCGAGCGGCGAGGACTGATCACCCGCACCCAGAACCCGACCGATCGACGATCGACCCTGATCCGCCTCACCCCAGCAGGGATTGGCTTGATCGACGAGGTCTTCCCCCGCGAACTCGAAGCCCACGCACAGCTGCTCGCCGACCTGGATCGAGATCGTGCCGCAATCCTGCAAAGCTTGGACCGCTTCGCCCGAAGTCTCGAGGCCCGAAGCAACCGCTGAGAGCGAGCCCGAACACGACTCGGGCTGACGCCGTTGTGTATTCGATCACGCGGCCTCGGGAAACGGCTCAGAACCTGCCTCCGACCAGATCGCTCGAATTAGCGTCTGATCATGACCGGGCCATCGCCGCGGAAGCCGCACTACACCCTCCCCAATGAATGGAATTTCGCGAACGAACGCCTCGCACTGCTCGGCGCTGCCTATGACCCTGAGAGCATCGCGCTTGCGCGGCGACTGGGTGTGGGTCCGGGATGGCGGTGTCTGGAAGCCGGAGCCGGCGGCGGGTCGTTCGCGCGATGGTTATGCGATGCCGCATTGCCGGGTGGTCGAGTCTTCGCCGTAGACGCTGACCCACGCCACCTGACGGACCTACCCGACCGTGGCGGCGAAGTCGCCCGGATGAACCTCGTCACCGACGAACTCCCCCAGGGCGCATTCGATTTCGTCCACACACGATTCGTGCTGCTCCACATTGCCCAACGAGACACTGTTCTGCAGCGGCTAGCCCGGGCGCTGGCGCCAGGCGGCGTTCTTTTGCTCGAGGAAGGCGACGGCCTCGGCGTCCTCGATGAAATGCCTGGCGCATTCGGGGAGGTCTGGCGCGCCTTCGCGCGGTCGACCGAGACCGAGGGCGCGAACCAATCCTGGGCTAGGGACCTGCCCACGCACTCGATGTCTCACCCGAGGTCATTGTCGCTGCGCAGGCGGAGCTGGCCGACGAGCAGCAATGGTTCTATGCGCCGCCCACAGTCCGCGCATGGGGCCGAGCGCGCTAACGTCGCGCCCGGACAAACTCACCGATCAACTCACGGGCATCGTCACCGAACACAGCCTGGTCGTTCAACACCGCGAACATCCGCTCGTATGTTCGGTGAGCGGGTCGTGTCCGGGAACTCGTCCGCTAACCTTGCGTTTTGTGGCGAGGATTGCGGTGATCGGTGGTGGTCGGATCGGGGAGGCGTTGATTGCTGGGCTTCTCGAATCCGGATGGGCACGTGAGGATCTGGTGGTTGTGGGGCGGGTGCTGGCGCGGATCGAGCGGTTCGGCATTCGGGCGATGACCAGCCTCGCGGATGCGACCGAGAATGCGGATCTGATAGTGATCGCGGTGAAACCGCGCGATGTGGACGGCGTGCTCACCGAACTGGCCGAGTCGATGGTCGGCACTGCGCGCGATCAGGTGCTGGTGTCGCTGGCCGCGGGTGTGTCGACGGCACGGATGGAAGCTGGGCTGCCCGCCGGTTTCCCGGTGGTGCGGGTTATGTCGAACACCCCGATGCTGGTCGGCCAGGGCATGAGCGCCATCGCGGCGGGCCGTCACTGTAGCGAGGAGCAGTTGCGGCTGGTCGGTGATGTGATGGAGGCCGTCGGCAAGGTGGTGACGGTCGCCGAGTCGCAGATGGACGCGGTGACCGCAGTATCGGGTTCGGGGCCCGCGTACTTCTTTCTGGTGATCGAGGCCATGATCGACGCCTCGGTGCAGCTGGGTCTGTCCCGGGAGGTAGCTACCCAGTTGGTGCAGCAGACCATGCTCGGTTCGGCCGCGTTGTTGACGGAGTCGCGCCGGCCTGGCGTGGAGTTGCGCGCTGCGGTCACCTCACCCGCGGGAACGACCGCGGCGGCGGTGGGAGAACTCGAGCGGGGTGGTGTGCGTTCGGCTTTCGGTGAGGCATTGATCGCGGCAGAACGCCGTTCGGCCGAACTGGGCGCGATGTCGAACTAGCCTCGCTCTTGGTTGTGGTTGATGGGGCCGGCCTGATCGGTTCCAGGTTGGCTGTCCGAATCCCTACCTCCCCCAGCGATTTCCGGCGCTCGACCGCTGTTTGAGACGCACCAAGGCGGGCATTCGCACTGAGCAAGGACAAACCTCTACCGGAGGGACAGCGTCGTGTTCACACATCTACGAGGGGCCGTGCTGATCGGGCTGCTGGTTGTCGCCGGCTGCGCTACCAGCACCGAGGCACCTGATCCCGGTTTGCCACCGTCGGCCGAGGGCGCACCTGAAATCTCCGATGAGGCGGCCGCGCACCTGTGCGAGATGATGGCCCCGGATCTCGACAATTGGCGTGCGCAGGGAGTCACTGTGGCGCGCGTGTCGTTCAACGCCACAGTGCAGAACTGGGCGGTGCGCAGCGGCGGCATCAACGTGGCGGTGGCTCGCAATCGCGAGGTGATCGATGCCGTCACCCAGCAGCACTGCGCTGATGTGCGCCAGCAGGCCATGCAGGCCCTGGATGTGCCGGATCTGGCGTCAGCGCTCGCCGGAGTCTGAGACGCCTGGGTCGGAAACCGCGGCGGGCGCGGTGGCCTCGACACCACGGCGCCGGTCGCGCAACACCAGCACGCCCGCCGCGACCGCCCAGATCACCGCGAACGCGACCGCGCGCATCAGGCTCCAGTTGACCATCAGCATCACGAGCGCGACGCCACCGAACAGTGTCAACAACCGGGCGGTACTCGTCTGACCTTTCATCGCCAGATCATCGCACGGTCCCCCACGACCTGCCACGACGCTCAGCTCTCGACCCGCACGACCTCGTCAGGAACCGCAGGCCGGCGAGCGGCCCAAGCCAATGCGGGCACGATCAGCAGCGCGATCCCCGCACCGAGGAACGCCAGACCCGGGTAGTCGGCGAATGCCACGACCACCCCGGATCCCAACCCACCACCCGCACCCGCGATGGCGATACCCACATCGACGGTGCCCTGTGTTCGAGCACGGGTGGCGACCGGCGTCGCATCCGCGATCATCGTCGTCCCCGCGACCAGTCCCAGATTCCAGCCCACCCCGAGCAGTCCGAGCGCCACCGCCAGCGCCCCGACCGCACTCGGCGGGGCGAGCGCGGCCGCCGAACCGGCCGCGACCAAGGTGGCAGCGGCCGCCACGGCCACCAGGCCCGGCCCGAACCGATCCACGAGCATCCCCGACAGCAACGACGGCAGATACATCCCCGCGACATGCACCGCGATCACGAATCCCGCCGCGCCCACCCCGTGCCCGTGATGCTGCATATGGATCGGCGTCATCGTCATGACCGCGGCCATCACCAACTGCGTCACCACCATCACCGTCGTCCCGGCCACGATCGGCGCCGACCACCGTGTCGGAGCGTCCGTCACGACCACCTCGCCGGGCGGCTCGGCAATCGCGCGGGCAACAACAAGCGGGTCCGGCCGCAGCATCACCCACAGGACAAAAGCCGCCAGCACATACGCCACCCCCGACAGCACGAACGGTCCGGAAAGCGCCGGAATGCCCCAGCTCACTGCCATATTCGACATCGGCGTCGTCAGATTCGGCCCGACCACCGCACCGACCGTCGTCGCCACCAGCACCGTGCTGATCGCGCGCGCCCGATGCGCGGGCTGCGCCAGATCCGCGCCGGCGTATCGCGCTTGCAGACTCGTTGCGGTGCCCGCCCCATACACGATCAGCGACACGAACAGCAGCGACAAGCTCCCGGTCACCGCAGCGGCCACCACCCCGAAACTCCCCAGCGCACCGGTCAGATAGCCCAGGGTGAGGCCTGCCCGTCGACCCGCACGCTGCGAAATCCGACCCACTCCGACCGCCGCCGCGGCCGACCCGACCGTGAACATCGCCGCGGGCAACCCCGCCAGCCCGGTCGATCCGAGCATGTCCTGCGCCAGCAACGCGCCGACGGTGATGCCGGCGGCAAGCCCCGCGCCACTGAAAATCTGCGCCGCGACCAACACGGCCAGCGTGCGCCGTTGCGCGGGATGCTCGCTCATGGCGTCATCATCGCGGCAGAGATGGACGCCGGTCCAGTCGTTAGGCGCAGAAAGGTCCAGTGACGACGAACCGGCCTCCTCGAACGGCGCGAAGCTAGCGCAGGTACGGCCCCAGCTTGATATTCACCTCGGACCCGGCATCCTCGATCGAGGTGATCGGCCACACCCGCCCGGGCTGCATCGTGCCCGCGGCCGTGGCGTAACCGACGACGTCGAGCGCCGCGACCCCGTCGTCGTCCTGCAGGATGCCGGCCTCGGTGCGCATCCCATCGGAGAACATCACATCGAACTCGTCGGCCATACGGTCGGCGTGCACCACCACACCGGGGAACAGATGCGAATAGTCGACGATGATCCGTCCCGGCTCAGCGCGTTCGTTCATCGACGTCCTCTCCGAGTTCTGACCTCAGTGACCACACGGATCGGTGAGGTGCAGCCCCTCGCCGACCTTGATCCGGCGATGCTCGGCGAGCACGATCCCGACCCCGAACAGCAAACACACACCGCTGAGGATGCCGGCGATCACCGCCCATCCGACGAACCCGGAACCGGCGGCCGTCAAGGTGGCCGCGAGCATCACGATGCCGACTCCGACGAGGAACAGCCCCGGCCAATTGAGCGAGTCCTGAATCGACTCACCCGCGTGTGAGCGCGTCGTGCGCTCGGTGTCGGGAAACTTGTGTTGATGAGGATCGATGTAGTCAGTCATGGCACGGCCTCCTTCCGACGAGAGCTCTCCGTCTTCGGCGCGTACCCCCGATTCAATCGGGCAAACGGCCAGAATCACTCGAGTTCTCCCGCACGAGCACGAAGAAGTACGGCTCGGGAAAATTGCGGTAGTCCATCAGGCCCAGCACGGTGTCGTCGTCGATCCGGCGGAACACATCGATGATCGGCAGATGGTCGTACACCATCGCCGTGGTGACCACCCCGCGGTGCTCGACCGCCCGCAACCGAGCCCGATAACCACGGGCGCGCAACGCCGGTTTCAGCACCCCGAGCAGCCCCCGACCCCGGTCCACGACCTTGCTCGGCACCTTCCCGACCAGGCCCAACGGCACCCGTTGCGGATCGACGGCGAAAATATCGCCCGCCGGAGCGCGAAACAGCAGCGGATGCACACTGTCGAGACCGTCGAATTGCTTGCCGTACCACCCCGACGCGACGAGCAACCCGTCCATCGGGTGCCCGGTGCCCAGCTCGCGACCACTCCATCGGCCACTGAGCTGGGTCGCCGGCACCGGCGCGAGACTGTCGAACAGCTCCAGCGCGTCCTGTCGGGAACAGGCGGGTTCGAGCGCGGTAAGTCGGTCGATCGTCATGAAGATCCTCTCGCCTCAGGCGGGCAGTCGCAGCGCACCGGGCGCGGAAGCGGGCACAGCGGGCTGCTCCGGGGCCACCGGACTGATCCGCTGGTAGGCGGCACCGAGATCCGGACGCGGATCCGGCTCACCCTTGTTCGGCCAGAACGCCATCGCACGCTCGGCCTGCGCGGTGATGGTCAGCGACGGGTTGACCCCGAGATTGGCGGTGATCGCGCTGCCGTCGGCGATGTGCAGCCCGGGATAGCCATAGACCCGCTGATACGGGTCGATCACGCCGGTCTCGCGGGAGTCACCGATGGTGCAGCCACCGATGTAGTGCGCGGTCGCGGGGATATTGAAGATATCGGTGGCGATATTGCCGGTGATGCCGTCGGACTCGGCAGCGTATCGGCGGGCGATGTCGTGCGCCATGGGAATCCACTCCGGGTTCGGCTCCCCGCTGCCCTGCTTGGTCACCAACCGCTTGCCCTTCAGGTAGGAGGTCAGCGAATTGTCCAGCGACTGCATCACCAGCAGGATCACCGACCGCTCCGACGCACCGTGCGCATTCTGCGAACGCAGGAACTGCACCGGATGCAACACCATCGACAGCAACAACCGCAGGAACCGGAACGCGCCACCATCGATCATCGGCACGGTCTGCAAGAACAGCGCGTTCTGCCCCTTGCCGTAGGTGCACACCTCCACATGCGTCTGCGGTTCCGGGTGAATGGAGGACGTGATCGCCACGCCCTGGGCGAAATCACGCCGGGACTTACTGGTGACCCCGATGATCGCCTCGGAATTGCTGCGGGTCAGCTCGCCGACCCGCGAGGACAACTCCGGCAGCGTGCCGTCGCTACGCAACTTGTGCAGCAACTTCTGGGTGCCCAGTGCCGCCGCCGCGAACACCACCTGCTGGGCGGTGAACGTGCGACGCTGCTTGCGCACCCAACCGTTGGACTGCACCGTCTCGACGCGATAGCCGCCCGCACCGTCGGGCGCCACCGACGTCACCGTGGTCAACGGATGCACCTGCGCGCCGTTGCTCTCGGCCAGGTGCAGGTAATTGAGCGTGGTGGTGTTCTTGGCATTGTGCTTGCAGCCGGTGAAGCACTCCGAGCAGTGGATACAGCCCGCCCGGCGCGGACCCGCGCCACCGAAGTACGGGTCCTCGACCTCGACACCTTCAGAACCCTCGTTGAAGAACACGCCCACATGGGTGCGATGGAAGGTATCGGCGACCTTCAGATCCCGCGCCACCTGCAACAGCACGTCGTCCTTCGGCCCGACCCGCGGATTCTCCACCACGCCCAGCATCCGCGAGGCCTGGTCGTAGTACGGCGCGAGCTCGGACTTCCAGTCGGTGATGTGCGCCCACGCGCGATCGCGATAGAACTCCGGCAGCGGTTCGTAGAGCGTGTTGCCGTAGATCAGCGACCCGCCGCCCACGCCCGAACCGCTGAAGACCAAGCATTTGCCCAGCGCGCTGATCCGCTGCGGCCCCGTCAGGCCGAGGCGCGGCGCCCAGATGGCCTTGGGAATGTTCCAGTTCGTCTTCGGAAAGTCCTCGGCATTCCAGCGTCTGCCGGATTCCAGAACTCCCACCCGGTAACCCTTTTCGGTCAGCCGCAGCGCTGTGACGCTGCCACCGAAACCGGAACCGACGACGATCACGTCGTAGTCGTAGTCACTCATCGCGACACCACCTCATAGTCGGCGGGATCGAACCGCGCCTGCTTCTTGTATTGGATTCCCAGTAGTGGCCAGTTGGTCGTGATCCGGCCGTCGGCCTGGCGGTACCACGACGAGCAGCGACTCCACACGCTGCCGCCGAGCTGCGCCTGGATCCGCTCGTCATAAGCCTGCTCCACGTCCGGACGCACCGTCAGCGCGCGACCGGACGCCGCGAGATGGGCGACATAGTCGCCGAGGTACTTCGCCTGCGCCTCGAGGAAGTAGATGATCGAGCCGCCACCGGTGTTGGTGTTGGGCCCGTACATGATGAACAGGTTCGGAAACCGCGGCACGGTCATGCCGTAGTAGGCGTGCGCACCGCTGTCCCACTCCTGCGTCAGCTCCCGGCCCTGCGCGCCCGTGATCGTCATCGGCGCCAGGAACTCGGTGCTGGTGAAACCGGTCCCCCAGATGATCACATCCACCTCGTGATCCCGCCCGTCCGCGGTGCGCACACCCGCGGACGTGATCTCGGCGATCCGCTCGGTGGTCACCTCCACATTCGGTTCGGTCAGCGCCGGAAGATAGTTGTCGGAGAACAGAATTCGCTTACACCCGACCGGATAGTCCGGCCACACCTTCTCGAACAGCCCCGGCTTGGCCCTGGTCTGCCTGCGCATGTGCCACTTCGACACAGCCTTGATCGCGGCGGACAGCGGCTTGGAGTACACCCAGGCGACGCTGAGCCCTTCGACGACGCCGTACCAGGTGCCACGTTCGGCGAGCTCGGTCACCGGCAGCTTCTCGAACACCCGATGATGGCGCGTCGAGAACTCGCGATCGGGGCGCGGGATGATGTAGGGCGCGGTCCGCTGGAACAGCGTCAGCTTCTCGGCCTGCCGCTGGACCTCGGGAACGAACTGGATCGCACTCGCCCCGGTACCGATCACGGCGACGCGCTTACCCGCCAGATCCACCTCGTGATCCCACTCGGCGGAATGGAAACTGGCGCCTGCGAAGCTGTCGCGCCCCGCGATCGCGGGCACCGAGGGCCGCGAGAGCTGGCCCACCGCCGACACCAGCACATCGACCACCACGGTGTCCCCGCCGCCGAGCCGGACCGTCCACTTCCCGGTCGCGTCGTCGAACGCCGCGCCGAGCACTTCCGTGCCGAACCGGATATGGCGGCGCACATCGTATTTCTCGGCGACGTGCCTGATGTAGTCGAGGATCGCCGGCTGCCGCGAGAATCGGTGCGGCCACCGTGGATTCGGCTCGAAGGAGTACGAGTAGAACGGGGAGGGCACATCGCAGGCCGCACCGGGGTAGGTGTTCTCTCGCCAGACGCCGCCGACATCGTCGGCCTTCTCGAACACGACGATGTCGTCGAATCCGCGCTTCTTCAGTGCGATGACAGCCGCCAGGCCACCGAACCCGCTACCGATCACTGCGATGGACGGGGTCATGAGGTCCCTTCGAGAACGAGGCGAGCACAGGTTTCGGGGTCGTCGCTGAACGGGAGATGCCCGCAGCCGGGAAGGTCGACGTGCTGCGCGAACGGCAACACCACCCGCGCGCGGGCGCTCTGGGTGCGGTGCACGAGCACGATGTCGCGGGTGCCCCACGCGATCGTCACCGGAATCTCGCCCAATGAGCCACGGTCGTCGCCGGGGTCGAGCACATAGTTGCCGAAGTCGTCGCGAGCGGCGGCGAAGGAGGTGGCCCCCGCCAGCCCGGCCAGATCGGTGCGGGCGGCATCGGGATCGACACGCACCGGTCGGCCGAACATGGACGAGAGCAGGACCACGCGGCCGGCGGGGTGCTCGACCAGCCGGTCCAGTGCCGGTCCGGCGACCCGAGCGGCGCCACGCATGCTGGTGAGCAGGCCCTGCGTCCATCGCCGTCCGAGCGGCCCGTAGAAGCCGACCGGGGAGAACGCGGTGACCCCGGATGCCACTCCGGCCCGGCCCAGCTCGAGGGCGATACCGCCGCCCATCGAACTCCCGACCACGTGCGGGCGTTGAATCTCGTTGTCCGCCAACCATTGTGCGAGCCAGGTGGCATAGCCACGCGGCCCCGGTCGCACAGTGTCCAGCGCGGGTGAGTCACCGAAGCCCGGGAGGTCGATCGCGATGACCTCGTGCTGCCCGGCGAGCAGATCGATGATCGGTGCGAAAACCTGCCAGCGGCTGCCGAGACCGTGCACCAGCACGATCGGCGTACCACTGCCCCGGCGGAGGTGGGAGATCTGCGTCATCGCAGCCCTTCGTCCAATAAACAGTTACTGCGTACGGTTTCTTGATTGCACCAGCTCCATCGGCCGTCGTCAAGAGGTGACGGCCGACACTTTTCACTCAATCTACCGAATCTTGTCGGCAGCACGTACGATTTCTCAGGTGACCGTGCAACCTCCACGCCGCACCCAGGCCGAACGTCGGGCATCCACCCGCGCCAGAATCCTGGCCTGCACCGCCGAATGCCTGCTCGAACGCGGCTACGCGGCAACCACCGTCAGCGCGGTCCAGGAACGCGCCGGACTCGCCCGCGGCACCGTGCAGCACCACTTCCCCACCAGAGCCGAACTGCTCATCGCCGCCACCACCCAGGTCGTCGACACCCGGCTCGATAAATTCCGGCGCGAAGCCGAACTCCTCGCGCCCGGCCGCGACCGCCTGCAATCCGTCGTCGACCTCGCCTGGCGCGACCTCAACAGCCCCGCCTTCTTCACCGCACTCGACCTGTGGGTCGCCGCACGCACCGACACCGAACTCCGCGACCAGCTCGTCATCGAGGAACGTCGCGTATTCACCGAAATGCGCAGGCTCTACCTGGAAGTGCTCGGCGAACCGTATGCCTCGGATCCGCGCGCCGAAGTCCTCGTCGAATTCACCATCGACCTGCTCACCGGGCTCTCGATGACCGCCATGCTCACCGGCACACTCGGCGAACGCGAGGCGGTACTGCGCCGATGGAAGCGCGCGCTCGCCGTGCTCATCGGACAGCTACCCAGCGAGGAACTGCTCGACGGAAGTCCACTGCCGGCAGCGTTGAACTGACCGCCCTCGACGTCGCTCCCCATCGAGGGCGCGACGGGCCCTAGTCCCCCGTCGTCTCGACCCCGGACAACCCGTTCCAGCACAGCGAGACAACGGTATCGACCGCATCGCCCTTCGGAATCGGACGACCCGTGTCCAGCCACTGGCGCGCCGCGAGGTGGCTGGCCCCGACCACGCCGAACGCACACGCATAGGCCCGGACATCGTCCATCCCCGCCGCGCGCAGCTCAGCGCTCACCAGCACCGCGCACTCGCCCATGGCATTGCGCACCCGCCACCGCACACACGGCTCGCTCGGCACCGGCGACTCGAAGACCAACGTGTGCCCGCCGGCGTCCTCGTCGACGAAGTCGAAATAGGCCAGCACCGCGCGACGCACCTTGTCCTCTTGACCGTTCGCGTCGGCCAGCGCATCGCGAATGCCGTCGACCATCCGGTCCAGATACCCCTGCAACACCGACAGATACAGATCGAGCTTGCTCGCGTAGTGCGTGTACAGCACCGGCTTGCTCATCCCGGCCCGAATGCCGATGTCATCCATGCTCGCACCGTGATACCCGTGGGCCACGAAGACCGCACGCGCGGCGTTGAGCACTGTGAGCCGACGCTGGGTGCGGGCCGTTTCGGCGCTCTCGTCGGTCTGGATGTCATTGAACAGAAGTGTCATGGCGCGTCCGTGGATTCGAGGGTGTTCACCATGTGAGCACCGGCTTGACCACAGTGCCCGCACGCTGATCGGCCAGTGCGGCGCCGACCTCGGCATGCGGATACCGGGCGATGAGTCGCTCGGCCGGGAAACGACCAGCCGCGTACAGATCGAGCAGATGGGGAATGAAGGTGGCGGGCACGCTGTCCCCTTCGAGGCAGCCGCGAATCGCCTTGCCGTGCAGCACGAGATCACCGACATCGATCGGCGGCGTACCCCGACCCAGACCCACGGCCACCACCGTCGCCCCCACCGCGAGCGCGGCGACGGCATCGGCGAGCACGGTGGCGATGCCGGTCGTGTCGAGCGCATGCGTCGCACCGCCCTCGGTGAGCTCACGGATGCGCGCTGCCGTCGGCCCGTCGGCAGGATCCAGCGCGGCGTCAGCTCCCAGTTCGACGGCCAGTTCCCGCCGCGCAGCCGATGTCTCGACGACGACCACGCGCACGTCGGAAACTGTCCGGGCTGCGAGTAGGCCCGCCATCCCGACCGCGCCCGCCCCGTACACCGCAACCCACGAACCCGGCTCCGGCGCCAAAGCGTTGAGCACCGCACCCGCACCGGTCTGGAATCCGCAGCCGAACGGCGCCGCCACCGTGAGGTCGATCGCGGGGTCGACCACGATCGTGTTGTCCTCGGTGCTCAGCGCGTAACCGGCGAAACTCGACTGACCGAAGAATCCGTCGAGAATCGGGGACCCGTCGACCAGCGCCCGGGGCGTGGCGTGCGCGCGTCGCCCGAACTGGTTGAGCGCGGTCGCCCGGTGGCAGTACGCAGGCCGACCGGCCGCACAGTTGCGACAGCTACCGCAGTGCCGAAAGGTCAGCACGACATGATCACCGGGCCGGACCGTACGCACATCGGACCCGACCGCCGCGACGACACCCGCGCCCTCGTGGCCCAGCAGGATCGGCCGATCCGCGGCGCCCGCGCGACGGCTCACCAGGTCGGTGTGGCAGATACCGGCAGCGACGATCCGCACCAGGATCTCGCCCGCGCGCGGCTCGTCGACCTCGATCGGCTCGATCGAGAAGTCCGCGCCCGGATCGCGCGACAGCACCCCCGTCGTGCGCATCAAGAGACCCGTTCCAGCAGGAAGTAGAAGTATTCGCCGCGCGCGAGAACCAGTTCGGGGCGCCCGTTCATGATGCCCATCAGGGTGGTGTCGTCGAGCCACTTGAAGTGGTCGAACACCGCGCGACCGTCGTAGACCATGGTCGCGGTGACCTCACCGCGGAACTCGATGTTCCACAGGGTCGCTTCACCCTGTCCCAGTTCGACATTGGAGAACAGGCTGCCGTCCTCGGCCCGGCAGATCAGCGGCTTCGCGTCGTCGAGAGCGTGGAAGTTCTTTCCGTACCAGCGACTCGCGGGCAGTGCGCGGCACAGCGGGTGACCGGTCTGAAACGCGTCACCGCGCCATTCGCCGAGGATGTCCTCAGCGCGCGCCGGGCGTAGCCGGGTCCACAGCTGATCCAGCTCGGCGGTCGTCACACCGTCCGACTGCTCCTTGAGCTGCTGCCACCGTGGTTTGTCCGCGCTCATCAAGCCCTCGTCTCACAGAGTTCAGAACCGTTCGGTTCACAGTGGACCATAGTTCCGAACCAGATGGTTCGGCAAGGGGTAGGATTCGGCGCATGCGTGCGGCAGGTCAGGCAACCAGGGAGCGAATACTCACCGCGGCGAAAGCGGAGTTCGCCGAATTCGGCATCGCCGGCGCTCGGATCAACCGCATCGCGGACGCCGCGCACGCCAGCAAGGACCGGCTCTACGCCTACTTCCCCGGCAAGAACGAGCTCTACGCGGCCGTCACCGAACGCTGGACCACCGAAACCAGCAGCGAGGCCGCCATGTCCGCCGACGACCTACCGGCCTATGCCGGCCGCCTGTTCGACCACTTCGTCGCCCACCCCGACAACGCCCGCCTGCAAGCCTGGGCCGAACTCGAACCATCCGGCGACATCCCGCAAGCTCTGCGCCGCACCATCGACGCGAAGATCACCGAGCTCCGCCGCGGTCAACACGAAGGCCTCGTCACCACCGATATCCCCGCCCCGATCATGCTCCGCATGCTCACCGATCTGACCCGCACCTCAGCCACCCATGCGAGAACGGGATCCACCGACGACGGTCGCCTGGCGGCGCAGCGCGCGGCGGTGGTGGCGGCCGTGGCGCGAATGGTCGCCCCGCCGTAGCAACCGGCATGCTCCCCCCTACGGCAAGCTCTGACCCCCTCCCCTCCTTGTGTTTTTGAAGGGTGTTGAGGTCGACGAAGTCGGGCACGGCTGGATGATGGACTAACATAGTTAGATGCGCATATCGCAATATCGCGATTAACTATCTAGGCGGGAGAACCCTCACCGACGATCGTCGATGGCCCCACCCACGGCCGCCGTGATCGTCACCGGGTTTCAAATACCCTCTGCCCCTTGGCTTGTGCGCTCCCCCGCCGCCGATCAGGCCGATCCCCGAAACCCACTCCCCCACCTCGTACAGTTGCCCGAATGAATGAGGATCTGCGCATCTGCTTCATCGGCGACTCCTTCGTCCAGGGAATCGGCGACCCGGAGTACCGCGGCTGGGTCGGCCGCGTACTCACCGCGAGCGGCCCCGGTATCACGGCGTTCAACCTCGGTATCCGGCGCAATACCTCCGCTGATGTCCTGCGCCGCTGCTGGGGAGAGGTCGAGCCGCGCGTCCTGCCCGGCACCGACAATCGTCTGGTGATCTCGTTCGGCAGCAACGACGCGGTCGTGGAGAACGGCGACGTCCGGGTGGGCAGGGCACAATGCCTCGACAACCTCGCGACCCTGCTGACCGAAAGCAGCGAACGTGCGATCCATCCGCTGGTAGTCGGCCCACCACCTGTCGTCGACGGCGGCGCGGAGCACTTGCGGCGCACCGCGGAGCTCGCCGACGACATGGCGGAGCTGTGCGAATCACGCAAGGTGCCCTTCGTCGCCACCACAAGGCACTTGGCCGACGACCCCGTCTGGACTCGCGAAGCCATGGCGGGCGACGGTGCCCACCCCGGCAGCGGCGGCTACCAGCGCCTGGCCGAGCTCGTCCTCGACAGCCGCTGGCAGTCCTGGATCGCCCGGCCCACCCTGTGAGGACTACTCCAGCAGGCCGAGGCCGGTCAGGTCGCGGACATACTTGGCGATGAGATCCGCCGGTAGGTGCGGGATGTCGTTGTCGGGACCGATCTGTGCGGCGCGAACGGCGGCGTGGAATCCGTCGGCGGCGAGAGCTGAGCCGGGCAGTGGACGACCGGGTCGGCGATAGGCGTCGAGCAGCGGGAGCAGGGTGTGTTTGCGCTGCGGTTCGGGGAGGGCGCGCAAGGCTGTTTCGAAGCGGGCGAACCACTCGTCGTAGCTGTCGATGCGATCGATGTGGCAGCCCGCGTCGATCAGCCAGTCGACGAAGACGTCGAGGGAGATGCCGTCGTCGTGCGGGTTCAGGACGTCGTAGGTGCGGTAACCGCTCGTAGCGGCGGCGCCGAGTGCGGTGACGGCCGTGGCGACGAAGTCGGCCGGTAGCCCGTCGTAATGGGCACGCTGTCGTTGCCCGGCGGAATCGGTGCGGTAGAACGACTTCGGTGCGAGACCGGTGACGAGCACGCTCAGCAAGAGCCGAGTGAAGACATCGGGCACATTGAGCTGCCCACGGAAGTGACTGTGCGCCAGGATCATGTCCGAGCGGAACACCGCGACGGGCAGCCCGAACCGCTCAGCCGCCTCCCGCAGCAGCACCTCACCCGCCCACTTGCTGTTGCCGTAGCCGTTGGCATAGGAATCGTCCAGCCGGCGGACCGGGCTCATGGTTCGCACGTCACCGTCTTCGGCGAAGGACTCCCCCTGCGCCGCGACGGCCACCGTCGACAGGTAGCTCACCGGCTTGCGCGTCGTTGTCAGCGCCAGCCGGATGATCTCCGCGGTGCCCACCACGTTCGGGCCGAACAGAGCCGCGTACGGGAGCACATGGTTCACCAGTGCCGCGGAGTGCACGATCAGATCGACCTCGGCGGCCAGTCGGTCCCATGTCGGCTGTGGCAGACCGAGATTCGGTTCACCGATGTCGCCGGGCAGCACTTCCAGCGTGTCCTTCGCGAGGAGCTGGAAATGGGTGTCGAGCTCGCTGTCGCTGGCGAACGCCGCGTCGAGGCGCTCGCGAGCGGCGATCGCATCGACGCCGCGGACCACGCAGATCACCTTGCCGCCCCGAGGAGCGAGCCGTTCCAGCCAGGTCAGGAGGAGGAACCGGCCGAGGTAGCCGTTGGCGCCGGTGATCAACACCGTCCGGGCGGGCGCTGCGGCAGGCACCTGCGCTACGTCGGCGACATCCAAGAACTTCTCGAGTGTCAGATCCGCGGCACGAATCTCGGTCGCATCGGCACCGTGTATCGCGTCGGAATCGGTTCTGTGCGTGCCCGGTTCGCGTTCATGGCGCACGTAGTCGGCGATGCGCGCCAGGTCGCTGTCCGGTCCGAGCAGCACATTCACCGGCACATCCACCGCGAGCAGTTCCCGCAGCAGAGACGAATACGACAGTGCTGCCAGCGAATCGCCGCCGAGATCACCGAATCGCGCGTCGGGTCGCAGATCTGCCGGGTCGCCGCCGAGCACCGCGCTGGCGGCGCGCACGACGGTCTCGTACACCGGTAGGCCGGGCGCATCGCGACGCAACCGCTGAAGTTCGTCTTCCTGACCCCGCGCGAGGTCCGCGTCAAGCTGCTCGAGACGCTCGCCGTACCGCTGTTTCAGCTTCGGGCGCAACAGTTTTCCGACTCCGGACAAGGTCCCGCCGGTTGTCGTGAACGGTTCGGTCTCGATGATGAAGTCGCGCGGAATCTCGTACGGCTCGAGCCCCGCCGCCACGGCGGCGCGGTGCAGCGACGAACTCACCGCGGCGCGCAACCCGCTGGCAGGTCCCGCGAGGGCGGCCTCGGTGGGCACCACGACCGCCAGCAGATAGGACCGTTCGCTGCTGCCGTACACATAGATCTGGCGCACCAGATCGGCGCCCGCGAACACCGCTTCCAGCCGCGATACCGTCACGAACTCGCCCTGGGACAGCTTGAGGACATTGTTGCGGCGGTCGACGTAAGCCAGCCGGTCCGGTGCCAGCTCCGCGACCACGTCGCCGGTGCGGCAGAAGCCGTCGGCGTCGAAGACCTCGGCGGTCACCTCCGGGCGGCGGTAGTACCCGGCGATCATCGTGGTGGTCTTGAGCAGCAATTCCCCGCGCGGATACGGCTTGTCGGTACCGAAATAGCCGAGTTCGGGCACGTCGACAAGTTTGTAGTCCAGCACCGGCGGGCGCATCACCTTCGTATCGAAGATCACCCCGCCGCCGGTCTCGGTGGAGCCGTACCCGTCGTGGAGGCGCAATTGCAGCACCGATTCGACGAAAGTACGCAGCTCGGGGGCGATCGGCGCGCTGCCGCACAGCGCCGACATCAGTCGGCCACCCAGGAACTGTTCACGCAGTTCGGTTTTCACCGCGTCGGTCGCCGCCTCGCCACGTTCGGCGACCTCATGACGGAAACGCTGCATGATCATGTCGCACACCCGCGGCACCAGGAAGATCTCGGTAGGCCGCACGAGCGTGATGTCGGTGAACAACGTCGACAGGTCCGGCGCCGCCGCGAAGAACGCGGTGCCGCCACGGGCGAGCACGCTGTTGAGGGTGAGGCGGGCCGCGATATGGCTCATCGGCAGGAAGTTGACATTGATCGCGGCCAGCGGCCGCGCGGGCTGCCAGCCGACCGCGACCAAACGCTGGGTGTACATCGCGCCCTTGGGCGTGCCGGTGCTGCCCGAGGTGTAGATCAGCAGGGCGAGGGGATCGTCGCCGTCGGCGGGCACGCTCAGCGGCGCCGCATCGGCGAGCCGACCCTGTTCGACGATGTCGGCGAGCGTGCTGGGCACCAGGGCCGATCCCCCGGCACGCAGCCGGGCACGGGCCGCGTCGAGCGCGTCGCGGTGATCGTCGTCGTCGGCGTGATGGTCGAACACGATCAGCGAACGTGGTGTCGCGCCGGCGAGTATCGCATCGACGGCGGTGTCCAGGTGGGCGGTATCGACCGCGAACACCGTCGGCTCGGTCTCGTCGAGGATCGAACACAACTGTTCGAGGCCCGCGCCGGCCTGTAACGGCACCGCGACCCCGCCGACGTGGATCGTCGCGAGATCGAGCACGGTGTAGTCGGCGCTGGTGAACCCGAGCACCGCGATGAAATCCCCCGCGACGACGCCGTCACTGTGCCAGGCGGCGGCGAGCGCGCGGGTGCGCTCCCACACCTGCCCGTAGGTCAGTACATCGAACTCCGGCAACAGCTTTCGAGTCATCCGTCCGCCCGACTCGACCAGTTCGGTCCGGCGCGTGCCGAGCGCCGGGCGCTCGGCGTAGGCGGTCATGACGGTCTCGACGATGCGCGCCGGCGCGAGCCCGGGGGTCGTCACGATGGCGTGTACGTCCTCGGCGGGACGCGCCGCACGGATCTGCCCGTCTTCGGCGTAGAGCGCCCTGATGCGATCGGCCAGCTGCTCCGCGGCGAGCTCGACGGTCATGCTTCGCACTTCCGGATGCCTTGCCACGCTTCGCGTCGCGCGGACTCGGGGTCGACCAGCACGCGCGGTGGATGGTCGATGATGGAGGTCGTCCGGCGTTCGGCGGTGTAGGGGCTCCAGGGCGGCAGCGGACGGCCGGTGCGGGCGAAGCTGAGCCAGTTGTCCTGGATATGGTCTTGGACCGCCAGGAACGCCCGCCTGCCGCCTGCCGCTGTCATCGCGCGGCCGACCGGTCCGTCGACCCAGCCGAAAACCGGGACGAGATCGAGTGCGTGGGTGGCGCCGAAACCTGCCAGGTGCAGTGCGCGCGGGGCGTAGTCGTACCGGTAGGCGTAGGTGGGGGCATAGCGGCTGTGGCCTTCGAGAACGGCCAGCGTCGGGCGCAGGAACAGGTGGTCCCCGCCGATGCGCACCGCGGTCCGCGCGGCCGGATAGCCGGGGTATCGGCTGGTCACCGCCTGTTCGGCGCCGGGTTCGTAGCGTCCGAAGATGGCCGTCAGCTGCTCAGGGGTGTGCGGCACCGCCTTGGCGAAGCGCTGGAACAGCGTCGCCTCGTCGCGGTTGGTGCCGATGATCAACGGCACCGGATGCGCCCGGCCCGCCGCGATCGCGTCCAAGGGCATTTCCGGCAGGAAATCTCCGTCCGCGACCGGCGCGTAGGGAAAACTGCCCGGATTCTCGCGCAGCGCCCGGCCCAGCGCACGGTCACCCGCCCGGCACAGCTCCTTCGCTGACACGGTGTTCAGCACGGTCGCGGCGTCGGCGGGGGCGGCGCCGAGCCGGTCCAGGCAACGGCGGGCGAAGCGGCGCGCCTCGTCCGGAGTCGAGGTCCAGTCCGCCGGGGCGCTCTGCGCGATCGCCCGATGGAACAGGCCGCGGGCGGCGGGGGTCGCCAGCAGGCTGACCACCGCGTGCGCACCCGCCGATTCACCGAAGATGGTGACGTTGTCCGGGTCACCGGCGAACGCGGCGATATTGCGGCGCACCCATTCGAGTGCCGCGACCTGATCGCGCAATCCGAGGTTCGACTCGAAAGGTCTGTCCGGTGTGGAGAATTCGCTGAAATCGACATACCCGAGCGCACCGAGGCGATAGTTCACCGACACCACGATCACGTCGCCCCGCGCGGCCAGCCGTGCGCCGGAATACATGCTCGACGTGCCGATCAGGTAGCCGCCACCGTGGAAGAACACCATGACCGGGCGCGGTGTCGACGAGGGCGTCACCGGTGCGGTCACATTGAGCGTCAGGCAGTCCTCCCCGGTGGGTTGCCAGGTTCGCGGCCCCACGCGGGCACCGTTGGGGTTCTGCACCGCGGCGAAGCCGAACTCGGTCGCCGATCGCACCCCCGTCCACGGTCGAACGGGCTGGGGAGCACGCAACCGCAGCGCTCCGATGGGTGGGGCCGCGTAGGGCAGGGCACGCCAGCGGGCGATTCGGCGACCCGCACGACCGCGCACGACTCCGTCGGCGCTCACGATCTCGGTGGACAACATCTCCCGAATGTACCTGGTACCGACGGTACCGCGCATATGGTTCCGTCGGCGAACTGTCTCGGAACCGCATCAGGGCCGCCGACTAGACTGTGCCGATGACCGGCGTGGATCCGGAAGCAGCCCCGAGCGCGGCAGCCCACACCCCCGATATCGCCGCGCTCGACCGCCTGGTTTCCACCTGTCGCGCCTGCCCCAGGCTCGTCGCCTGGCGCGAGGAGGTCGCCGTCGTCAAACGCGCGGCCTTCCGCCACGAACAGTATTGGGGTCGGCCGGTGCCGGGCTTCGGTCCCGCCGACGCGCGAATTCTCGTAGTCGGCCTCGCGCCCGCCGCCCACGGCGGCAACCGGACCGGGCGCATGTTCACCGGCGACCCGAGCGGCAACGTCCTGTTCGGCGCACTGCACGCGGTCGGTCTGGCCACCGGCGCGCACCCGATCAGCCGCGACGACGGCATCGAACTGCTCGATACCCGGCTCACCGCACCGGTGCACTGCGCCCCGCCGGAGAACAAACCGACGCCCGAAGAACGGCAGCGCTGCGCGCCTTTCCTCAGCCGGGAATTGGAGCTGCTGCGCCCGACGCTGCGGGTGATCGTCGTTCTCGGCGCCTTCGGCTGGCAGGCTCTCTTTACCGTCCTGCTGACAGGGGGCTGGAATGTGCCACGCCCACGTCCCCGTTTCACCCACGGCGCACAAGTCGTCATCACCCATCCCGACGGCCGATCGGTCACCGTGCTCGGCAGTTACCACGTGAGTCAGCGCAATACCGCTACCGGTCGGGTGACTCCCGCGATGATCGAGCACGTCCTGCTGCACGCGAAGAAGATCGCCGAGTCCTGACCGGAATTCGCGACCTGGTCACCTAGGATCGAACAGTGCTCCCGGAAATCCTGCGGGCGAAAGACATTCGCTACATCTAATTGATAGTCATCCATTCCCCTCGACACCGTTCGGCACCAGTTCACTGCGATGGCAGGAGATCCGACGATGAGTTCGCTGGCAATGAGCACACTGGATGTCTCCAGATGGCAGTTCGGTATCACCACGGTCTACCACTTCATCTTCGTCCCGCTCACCATCGGACTGGCACCGCTCGTCGCGGGAATGCAAACGGCGTGGGTGATCACCGGAAAAGAACACTGGTACTGGCTCACCAAGTTCTTCGGAAAGCTGTTCCTGATCAACTTCGCCATCGGTGTCGCCACCGGAATCGTGCAGGAGTTCCAATTCGGGATGAACTGGAGTGAGTACTCCCGATTCGTCGGCGACGTCTTCGGTGCACCACTGGCATTCGAGGCGCTGGTCGCCTTCTTCCTGGAGTCGACATTCCTCGGATTGTGGATATTCGGCTGGACTCGCCTGCCCAAACTCGTTCACCTCGCGACGATCTGGATCGTCGCGTTCGGTGTCAACGCGTCGGCCTACTTCATCGTCGCCGCCAACTCGTTCATGCAGCACCCGGTCGGCGCGAAATACAATCCCGAGACCGGACGCGCCGAGCTGGACAGCATCTGGGCGCTGCTCACCAACAACACCACCCTCGCGGCGTTTCCGCATGTGGTCGCCGGCGCGTTCTTGACCGCGGCGACCTTCGTCGTCGGCATCGCGGGCTGGTTCATGGTGCGCAACGTACGCAGTGGTGATGCCACGAAACTCGACGAAGCCAAGACCATGTGGCGACCGGTGGCGCGGGCGGGCATGTGGGTCATCGCCGCGTCGATCGTCGTAGTGGGTCTCACCGGCGATATCCAGGGCAAGATCATGTTCGATCAGCAGCCGATGAAGATGGCGTCGGCGGAATCGCTGTGCCACACCGAGACCGATCCGAAGTTCTCGATCCTCACCGTCGGCACGCACAACAACTGTGACAGCGTCACGCATCTGCTGGAGGTTCCCTACGTCCTGCCGTTCCTGGCCGAGGGCAAGTTCACCGGCGTCACCTTGCAGGGCGTGGAGGATCTGCAGAAGTCCTACGTCGAGGACTACGGGCCCGGCAACTACCGGCCCAACCTCTTCGTCACCTACTGGGGCTTCCGCGGCATGATCGGCCTGCTGGCCGGACCGGCGCTCTTGCTGCTCGCCGGGCTCTGGATGACCCGTGGTGGCCGAGTTCCCGGCAAGCGCTGGTTCTCCTGGCTGTGTCTGATCGCCATCCCGACCCCGTTCCTGGCCAACAGCGCGGGCTGGGTCTTCACCGAGATGGGACGTCAGCCGTGGGTGGTGGTGCCGAACCTGACCGGCGACACGACCATTCGCATGACGGTGGCGCAAGGAGTCTCCGATCACGCACCGGGGACGGTCATCTTCTCCCTCGCTGTCTTCACGCTGCTCTACGGCGCGCTGGCGGTGGTCTGGTACTACCTGATGCATCGCTACACCGTGGTCGGGCCCGAACCAGGGCCGACGGCTTCCGATGACGAGTTCGGTCCCGATGACGACGGCGGTGGCGGCAGGCACCGCGCCGAACCCGTCGAGCCGCTGTCCTTCGCGTACTAGGAGACGACGATGAGTCTGCAGCAATTCTGGTTCGTGCTGGTCGCCGTGCTGTTCACCGGCTACTTCATCCTCGAGGGCTTCGACTTCGGTGTCGGCATGCTGATGCCGATCCTCGGTAAGGGTTCCGATGTGCGCAGGCGCGTCGTGCTCAACACCATCGGCCCGGTGTGGGACGGCAACGAAGTCTGGCTGATCACCGCGGGCGGTGCGATGTTCGCGGCGTTTCCCGAGTGGTACGCGAGCTTGTTCTCCGGGTTCTATCTGGCCCTGCTGTTGTTGCTGGTCGCGTTGATCCTGCGAATCTGCGCGATCGAGTGGCGATCGAAGATCAACTCGCCGAAGTGGCGGGCCTGGTGCGACATCGGCATCGGCATCGGCTCGTGGATTCCGGCACTGGCGTGGGGCTGGGTGTTCGCCAACCTCGTGCGCGGGGTACCGCTGAATGAGAAGCGACAGGTCGTCGGCTCGGTGTGGGATCTGCTCAGCCCCTACGCGCTGCTCGGCGCGGCGACCACGGCCATCCTGTTCGCCCTGCACGGCGCGATCTTCCTCGCGCTCAAGACCGGTGGTGAAGTCCGCGACGATGCCCGCGTCTGCGTGCGGATCCTGTTCGTACCCACGGTGGTGATCGTCGGCGGGTTCGGGCTGTGGACTCAGCTCGCCTACGGCTCCGGCTGGACCTGGGCCGCGCTCGGCGCGGCCGTGCTCGGCCTGGTCGTCGCCGGTGGGGCCACCGGCGCGGCCCGTGACGGCTGGGCGTTCCTCGGCACCACCGTCACGATCGCCGCGGCCACCATCCTGCTGGTCGGCTCGCTCTACCCGAACGTGATGCCCTCAACGATCGACCCCGCGTTCGATTTGAACATCCACAACGCCTCCTCCAGCCACTACACCCTCCAGGTGATGAGCTGGGCAGCGGTCCTGTGCACCCCGGTGGTCCTGATCTACCAGGGCTGGACCTACTGGGTCTTCCGCAAACGACTCACCGTCGAACAGATTCCCGAACCGACCGGGCTGCCGCTCTCGAAATAGGCTTTCCGGCAACAACATCAGCCGCGCGCGTCATGGCACCGATGGTGCCATGACGCGCGCGGCGCATTGTGAGGCCATGCTGAGTAGGCGGTTCGCCAGCAGGACAACCCACAGGCCGCCGGCAATGATCCCCACCCGTTCGATGAGCCCCGCCGGTCCCCCGTCGACCAATTTCGCAGTGCAGGCGAAGGCGACGTACGTGGTGGCGACCAGCAGGCCGGTGGCCACCGAATACCGGGGCCAGCCGCGACTTCCGGGCGACTGATCGTGCCGTGGCGGCGATACCCAACAGCGAATACGCCCGGATCGGCGACAAGCGAATCTCTACGCACTCGGCTTGTCTGCTACGAATGCGCGCGGCAGCCAAGGGAAGTCCGACGACGAAACCCCCCAGCGCCTGCCGTCCATCCGCGTCGTCGACAAGCAGTTCCCGCCCCCCGAACTCGATCACCACAGCGACCGCCGTCGTCGCGGCAACCCGCAAGTCCAACCCGGCGCCACCCACATCGCGGTATCCGATCATCGCGGCACCCGATGCCGCGGCAGCGGACGGACCCGCAAAATCCCAGCCCAGAGCGGGCTCGCACCCGACCTCCGCAACTCCCACTGATCCAGGCTACGCACACGCGAACCCCTCGTGGCGCTACGCGTATCAGCGCAGCGGTAGCCGACCGCGTTTCAGCGCAGGGGTGCCGCGGACGAGTTCACGGGACGCCCGAGGTCGCGAAGGCGGCCGGCAAGACGCGCTCTGACGTCCGGCCAGTCTTCCACCGTGATCGAGAACAGCACGGAGTCGCGAATGGTGCCGTCGGCACGCCGGGTGTAGCGGCGCAGTGTGCCTTCGTAGCGGGCGCCGAGGCGCGCGATGGCCTGTTGCGAACGGTGATTGCGAACATCGGTTTTGAGCTCGACGCGACCGGCACCCAGCGTGTCGAACGCATAGCCGAGGAGCAGCAGCTTGGCCTCCGGGTTCACCCCGCTCGCCCACACGCCCGGGGCGAAGAGGGTGGCGCCGATCTCCAACCGGGCGTCCCGCGCTCGGGTTTCGAGATAGGAGGTCATCCCGACGATCGCACCGACCGGGTAGCCCGCGATGGCCTGGCGCGTTCGGACGATCCACAGATAGTTCTCCGGCGTCGCGTGCCACGACCGCAGGAACACTTCGAGTTCCTGTCGATCACGCGGCCGAAACGGAATGTGGGCCCACACGACATCGTGATCGAGCACCGCGAACAACTCGGCAGCATCGGCTGCCGGATCGACCGGGTTCAACCGCACTGTCCCACCGGCGAGTTCGGCAGACGGGGAAACCGGCCACTTCAGCTCCGGCCACACCTCATCGGTCGGCCGCGGGTCCGGCACCGGATCGAAGCGTGTCACGTCGGCTAGACCATCCTGAGGCACAGCCGGATCATAGACCGGCGCCGATCACCTTCCCCGGCGCCGGATCGCCCGCGACAGCCCGCTACTCCGCTAAGCGATCAGGTTCGCGCTTTTCAGCCAGTCGTAAGCGACGTCGGAGGGGTCTTCTCCGTCGATGTCCACGCGGCCGTTGAGTTCTCGCATCAAGTCGTCGGTGAGCAGTTCGGAGATCGTGCCGAGGAGTTCGCGCAGTTCGGGGTTGGCGTCGAGGACGGGGCCCCGGACGACCGCGGTCCCGCTGTAGGGCAGGAAGAACTTCTTGTCGTCGTCCAGGACGAGCAGGTTCAGGTTCTTGACCCGGCCGTCGGTGGTGTAGACCATGCCGAAGTGGCAGGGCGAGTCTTTGGCGGTCGCGGTGTAGACGACGCCGGCGTCCATGCGGGTGACATTGCCCGCAGGCACACCGTTGGGATCGTTGTAGGGGATGCCGTATTTCTGCAGCATCGGAATGAAACCATCCGAGCGACTGAAGAATTCGTCATCGACACAGAAGGTTCGTTCGGCGACCGGCAGCGCGGCCACGTCCGAGAGCGACTTCACGCCGAGTCGCTGCGCGGTCGGTATCGACGCACCGAACGCATAGGTGTCGTTGAAGTTCGACGGGGGCAGCCATTCCAGGTTGTAGTCACGCTTTTCGACGTCGTGGACGCGCTGCCACAGCTCCTGCGGGTCCACGATCGTCTCGGTCTCGTTGTGGTAGTTGACCCAGCCGGTGCCGGTGTATTCCCACAGCACGTCGGCGTCGCCGTTGAGCTGGGCCTGCCGCGACGACGCCGATCCCGGCGCGCCGGTCAGATCGGTGACAGAGGCACCCGCCGCGGCCAGGTAGGTCGCGGTGATCTTGCCCAGCAGCACGCCCTCGGTGAAGCTCTTCGAGGTGACGACCAGTTTCGCGCCGTCGAGGGGCCGTTCGCCGCCGGGCAGACTGGCGTCGTGGAAGGTGCCCGACGAGCTCACCAGCCCACACCCGACGAGCAACGACAGCGTCGCGACCAGTGCGGAGATCAACGGGACTCGCCTCATGAGACACCTCGTGGGGTCGCGGCCAGTTCGACGAGTCGGCCGAGCCAATCGATGGTCAACGCCAGCAACCCGACGAGCACGGCACCGGAGATGAGCAGCTTGGGCAGGAACAGGGTGACACCGGTCGTGATCAGTGTGCCCAGGCTGGTCGCACCGATGAAGGTACTCAGCGTCGCGGTGCCGACCAGGATGACCAGCGCGGTGCGCACGCCGTTGAGGATCACCGGCACGGCCAGCGGCAACTCGACCTGAACCAGCGTCCGCCCGGCCGAGAAGCCGATACCGCGGGCGGCCTCGATGGTGCGGTGATCCACCTGCCGCAGTCCGACGATCGTGTTCTGCAGGATCGGCAGGATCGCGTAGACGACGAGACCGACGACCGCCGTGCGGAATCCGGTGCCGAGCCAGAAGGTGAACAGCACGAGCAGTCCGACGGCGGGCGCCGCCTGACCGATATTGGCGATGTTGACGGCGACCGGCTCGAGCCGCTGCAACGCAGGCCTGGTCAAGGCGATGCCGAGGGGAATCGCGACCACCACCACGATCAGCGTGGCGACCACCGTGAGCCGGATGTGCTCGAGGATCGTGGTCTGCAGGTTCGCCCAGCCGAGCGAGGCCTGTTCGGTCGCGGTGAACGTCGACGACCGATACCAGAGCACGTATCCGATGCCGATCACCACGATGATGAGCGGTTCGAACCACACATCGATCGGGACCCGGCGCAGTCGGTTCATGCCGGTCCGGCCGATGCGGGTTCGTCGTCGGCGGCGACGACAGGGGTGGGTGTGGGATCGGAACCGTCGACGTAGGTTTCGTAGGACGGGTCCTCGACAGCGGCGTGCCCCTCGGCGAGCTTGGTCTGGATCACGTCGGTCACCGAGCCGATGTTCAGCGAGCCGACGACAGCGCCGCGACCGTCGGTGACCAGGGTGGCGCCCTGACTGGCGGCGAGCATGGCGTCGAGCGCGTCGTTGAGGGTCGAGGACTGCGCGACCACGGGCAGTCGGCGATCGAGGTAGTCCGAAACCTCCGGCTTGCTCGCCACTTCCGTCAGCGAGGGCCACGACCGCGGCCGCCCCGCGTCGTCCACGACCACCACCCAGGTGTGTCCCGCGGCTTTCGCCCGCCCGATCACGACCTGCGAGGATTCGCCGATCCTGGCGGTGGTCACCGGGTCGACCTCCACGTCGCGGACCCGAGACACCGTGAGATAGGCCAGTTTCGCGCCCGATCCGACGAACTCCTCGACGAACGGCGTCGCCGGGTCGGTGAGAATCTCCTCGGGTGTCGCGTACTGCTCGACGTGTCCGCCCTCGGACAGGATGAGCACCTTGTCACCGAGTTTGGTGGCTTCCTCGAAGTCGTGGGTGACGATCACGATGGTCTTGCCGAGTTCGTGCTGGATCGCGATCAGACTGTCCTGCAGGCGAACCCTGGTGATCGGGTCGACCGCGCCGAACGGTTCGTCCATCAGCAGCACCGGCGGGTCGGCCGCGAGCGCGCGGGCGACGCCGACACGCTGTTGCTGGCCGCCGGACATGTCCTTGGGGAGACGGTCGGCGAAAGTCGCGGGGTCGAGACCGACCAGATCCAGGAGGTATTCGGTGCGCTCGGCGATTCGCTTCTTGTCCCAGCCGAGCACCCGCGGGATCGCGCCGATGTTCTTGGCGACCGACCAGTGCGGGAACAGCCCACCGGACTGGATGACGTAGCCGATCGACTGCCGCAGCTTGTCGGGATCTTCGCGGGTCACGTCACGTCCGCCGATGAATATCCGGCCCTCGGTCGGCTCGATCAGCCGGTTGATCATCTTGAGCGTGGTGGTCTTACCGCAGCCCGACGGTCCGACGAAGGCGACGATATTGCCGGCGTCGATCTCGAGGTCCAGGCGTTCGACCGCGGGGGTGTCCTGGCCCTTGTACCGCTTGACGACCCCGTCCAAGGTGATGGCATCGCCGGTCACGTTGCGCTGGGGCGCGGTCGGCGCGGGCTGGCTGGTCACATCGGTCATCACAGTCCCTTGGCAATCGTGAGGCGTCCGAGCAGGACGAGGAGCGCGTCGAAGACCAACGCGATGGCAACGATGAGAATGGTTCCGGTGAGCGCCATTTCGAGCGCGTTGGCGCCGCCGAGGCGCGACAGACCGTTGAAGATCAACGAGCCGAGACCGGGCCCGAGGACGTAGGCCACGATCGCGGCGACACCGACGATCATCTGGGTCGAGACCCTGATCCCGGTGAGGATCACCGGCCAGGCGATCGGCAGCTCGACGGTGAGCAGGATCCGCCACCGCGAAAGTCCGATGCCGCGCGCGGATTCCACGACCGTGGCCGGCACCGATCGCAGCCCGACGATCGCGTTACCGATCACCGGCAGGGCCGCGAAGAACGCCAGCATGATGAACGACGGCACCACACCGAGGCCGAACGGGACCAGCAGCAATGCCAGCAGCGCCAGCGAGGGGATCGTCAACGCGACCCGGCTCGAGGTGAGGGTCAACGCCGACGCCAGCGGCAACCGATACACCGCCACGGCGATGAGGATCGCGACGACGGTGCCGACCAGCACGGTCTGAAAGGCCAGCGACGCATGCTGATAGGTGAGGAAGGTCAGCACCTCGCCTCGGTCCTGGACATAGCTCCACAAATTCACGGCATTCCCATCGTCGGACTGGGCCTGTGGGTACCTGTTCGCGCGTGATCAACGGTCGAATGTGCCGTCGAAGAATAGTCGATACCGGGTGTTCGCCCGGGGACGCGCGCGAGGTGGTGGCGGTCGATGATGGTTATGCCGCACGCTCGAGCGCAGCGGTGTACGGCTCGGCGTCGCCGGCGATCACCGTGCTCGCGGTGCCGTCGATCCCGACGGGGACCGGCCCGCCCAGTGTGATGCGGGTGAGCCTGCGGTGCTCGCTGCCGTCGTAGTCGTCGATGGCGTAGTGCTGGGTGGCCCGGTTGTCCCAGATCGCGACGTCGCCCAGCGACCAGTTCCAGCGGGTGGTGTGCTCGAGGCGGGTGATCCGGTCCTGGAACAGCCGGAACAGTGCCCGCGACTCGCTGCTCGACACCCCGACCAGCTCCTTGACGAAGCAGCCGAGCAGCAGGGCGCGCTCACCGGTCTCGGGGTGCACCTCCACCACGGGGTGCTCGGTCTCGAAATAGGTGGACTCGAACTCGCGACGGTAGTCGCGGTCGGTGTCGGCGGGTCGGTCCTGGATCTCGGCGGCGTAGTCGTAGCGGTTCGAATGCCGCGCGCGCAGGCTCTCGGCGAGACGCTTGAGTGGCTCCGGCAGCGAGTTGTAGGCGGCCACGGTCGAAGCCCAGGTGGTCGAACCGCCGTAGCTGGGCAGGGCGACCGCACGCAGGATGGAGGCCCGCGGGACACGATCGACGAAGGTGACATCGGTGTGCCAGATGTTGGACCGCGTCTGGTGCGAGTCGATAGCCAGGCTCTTCGCACCGGCGGAGGTGACCGTCGGGTGCGGGGTGGTCGGGTTGCCGAGCAACTGCGCGAACTCGTACTGCCCGTCCTCGGTCAGATGGTGCTGGCCCCGGAAGAAGATCACCTTGTGCTCGTTGAGCGCGGCGCGGATGGTGGCCACCGATCGCGCGTCCAGGTCACCACCGAGCCGAACCCCGTCGACCTGAGCGCCGATGTGGGCGCCGAGCTTGACCACCCGCACCGCGCTCCCGGGTACAGCTGCGTCATGGACGGACATGCGGAGGCCTCTCAGTCGAACCTGGACGATCTCGTCACACGAAACCACCAGGAACGCGCCGCGACCATCATTGAATTCAGGCTGAGCGGAATCGCCGAATCGGCCGGTATTACGGTATGCGCAATTCCGCCGCGCTGTGCCCCTGGGATGTCCAAGTACTGAATCGCGATTCGGCCGCTTCCGCCGACGGCGCGCTGATCACCCGGGCGACCGCTTCCCAGGACGCCCCCGATGCGCGCACGAAGCGGACAGCCTCGACGAGCCGCCGCTGTGCCGACGCCGTGTCCTCGAACGCCAGCCGCACCGGAATCAGCGCCTGCATCTCGAGCTGGTGATAGTCCCATTCGGCCAGGACCAGGCGGGCGAGGTCGGCGTCGAGCCGTCCGGTGGAGCAATGCAGCACCCGCGCGGAGGGGGCGTGGTCGGCGGACAGCTCGGTGCGTAGCCAGGTTCGTCCGTGCCACCCGTCGCAGGAGCACAGTGCCCGCCACCCGATCACCTCCTCCGGTCGGCGCGGGTGGCTGTCTTCGGGGGCCAGCGGCCGGGCGTCGTTGGCGACCGTCGCGCGGGGGCTCGGGGCGTCACTGCGTCCGTACAACCCATCCGTGAAGATGTCGGCTACCCATCCGCGATGGTTTTCGAGCAAGCTGTTCATCCTGACTCCGATGTCGAATCCGAAAAGCTCGATCCCGAACCGGCCCGTCATGACGCGATCGCCGGAGGTTCGGTGTGTGGGACAACTACTCCCAGACACTTACGATCAACCTCAGCGACGCCGACGGCAATCACTTCGCCGCATTGTTGTTCCTAGTCACATAATGCCTGGTCGCGGTCTGTGCTCCGAGCGCGGTGGGACCTGGTGGCGAGGTAGATCGTCGCGCCGGAACGCCCGCGGGTCAGCGGGTTGTCGAACTGGATCGGCCGAGCCTCCACCTCGACGAAGGCCGATTCCAGAATTTCGCAGAACTCGTCATCTGGCGCGTCGTCGGACCACATCGCGAAGGTGCCGCCGTCGACCAGGTGTCGCGCGACCGCGCGCAGGCCCTCACGGGTGTAGAACTCGGCATTCGACCCGTGCAGGACATGGCGCGGTGAATGGTCGATATCGAGCAGCAGCGCGTCGTACACACGTCCCGGGCGTGCCGGATCGAATCCCACCGGCCCCGCCGCCGCGGCGAAGAAGTCCGCGCAGACGAGCTCGACCCGAGGGTCGGCAGCCAGCCCGGCGGTGTCGGGCAGCAGCTCACGTCGATGCCAATCGATGACGGCGTCGGAGTACTCGATCACCGTGAGCGCGTGAATTCGAGGGTCCAGCAATGCTTCTCGCGCGGTGTATCCCAAGCCGAGTCCACCGACGAGCACCTCCAGCCGGTCGCCGGGCGTGCGCCCCAATCCCAGCCGCGACAGCTCACGTTCGGCGACGGTGAACAAGCTCGACATCAGGTACTCGTCACCGAGCTTCACCTCGTAGACATCGGCCCGCACCGTCGGATCGAAGCGGCGACGCAGACTGATCTCGCCGATCGGGGTCTGCCGCCAGCCGAGTTCTTCGAAGCGTGCGCTCATCGCCGTCACGGTAGTCCCGTGGCGGCCACAACCCGGCCGGACGACGCGCACAGAACGTCGCCAGATTTGTGCTGGGCGTGATCTTTACGCCATGTTTATGGGTCGACGAGTCGGGAAGTCTGGTCGGCAACCCTGCTCGTGCTCGGTCGGGCGGGTTCTATCGGCCAGGAGTACGCATGACGCTCGCAATCACCCACCTCAGCATGGGCCTGGGCTGGGACCCGGCCCACGCCAACGGAATGCACCCCCGCCGCAAGGACATCGATCTCAACGCCGCGGCATTGTCGTTCGCCGGCGAGAATTTTGTCGACGTCGTGTTCCACGAGCAGCTCACCTCGCGCGACGGCGCGCTGCGCCATCTCGGGGACAGCGTCACCGGCGACGGGGACGGCGACAACGAGGTGATCGTGGTCGACCTGGCCTGCCTCGATCCCGCCGTCACCACGATCGTGTTCCTGGTGACCTGCTACACCGGCCAGCGATTCGACCAGATCGCCAACGGCTTCTGTCGCATCGTCGACAATGTCACCGGTATCGAATTGATCCGCATCGATCTCCACAGCGTCGGCGCCCACACCGGCATCGTCGTCGGCAAACTGCACCGCCCCCACCAGGAGTGGGCCTTCACAATGATCGGCCAACCGATCATCGCCCAGCACGTGGTCGACGCCGTCCCCCAACTCACCGCCTACCTTCACTGAGAGCGACGGCCCACCCCGTCGTCACTCCGCCAGACGGTCGCGGGCTCGCAGACGTGTCTCGAGTGCGTCGAGTACGTGCGTCACGTCCGCGTCGAACTCCTCGGCCAGCATTTCGAGTAGTGCCGCGCCCAGCAGCAACAGCGTGGTGAAAACCACGGGGGCGATCGGTTCGGTCACCTCGAGCAAGGAGCGAGCCCCGGGCGCGCCGCCACGATGCCAGGACTCGAGCAGGGCCAGTGCGCCCTGCAGGTAGATCGGTGGTTCCGGGCGGGCGCTCAGCGCGGGGATCGCCCGATCGGCCGCGCGGCGCAGGATATCGGAGATGGACTCGACGCCCGGGGCCATGGCCTCCATCGCGCAACAGGCCAAACGCAGGGCACCGTCCAGATGACTCGGACTGTAGCGGGCCGACTCCGGGATCTGGTCCCAGGGCAGTCGCAGGACGCGGAGCAGGTCGGCGGTGATCGCGGTCGCCCCCGGCGCCTGCGCCGTCGTCGGGGACGAACCGGACGTGTGATCGACGCCGAGCATGATCTCGAGCCCGATCGCCGAGGCCATGAGATCGCCTCGGCTGCTGCGGGTTTCGCGTCGATGGCGGCGGTCCTCGACCAGCAGCCAGCCGACCGTCTGCGCGTCGGCGGCCCGCAACAGTTTCGCGTCGGCCTGCCAGCCGTTCGCGGTGTCGCATCGCGACAGCGCGCAGACCAGGTCCGCCATGACGTGGTTGGCGGTGACCAGCGTCGGCTGATGCCGTGGACGGCGTGACACCACCGGAAGATCACCCAGCCGGGCCGAGGAGGACACGAACGACATCGCGGTGAGTGCCGCCGCGGCGGTACGCGCGGCGGACACGGCGTCGGCGGCGTTGGTGCGCAGCAGCGCGCGATGGATCGAGTCCGCCAGCGGTGCGACGCCGAACTCCGCGTAGTGCAGCAACAGCCAGGCCAGGGGCATGTCACCGAGGACCGGCGCGAGCCGTTCGTTCAGTTCGTACAGCAACGCGGCCGACTGCTCCGGCTGACGCGATCGCGGCGCCTCCCCGGTGAGGTCACGCCATTCGAGCAGTGCCAGGTAATTGGGTAGCAGCAAGCTATCGACCAGCTCACTCACCTGAGCGATGACGAATTCGAAATCCAGCTCCGTCATCGCGCCCTGCCCGACCGAATTCACCACCGGGTTGCCGTCGAACGGATCGAAACCCGATTCGCCCAGAGCGAGATCGAACAACAACTCCGCGTGCCCGAGCCTGCCGACGACCCGGCCGACAAAGGGCACCACCCCACCGTCTTCCACCGCTGTTGCGGCCCCGAGGAGGCAATTCACCATCGCCCCTTCGGCTTTCGCATGCGCACAGAACCTGCGCAGCCGCTGGTGCACGATATCCTCGGTATCGAAACCCGTCCGCACGATCTCTTCCGCGATCGTCACGATTGCCGCGTCGACGACATATTCGGGCCTGCCCCCTGCTTCATCCGATGCCGACGCGGGGCCCGCGAAATAGAGCCGGTCACTGAATGCGTCGCCCATTCGTCGCCTCACCACAACCTCCACTCGGATGCGCAGTATTCCGTGTACTCGACACCCTTCCAGCAAATTGTTCGCAAGTCGCGGCTCACACCTCACAAGGCGATAACGGCATGAACTCCGCGCGCAGCGGCCGGACCGACTACACCCATGACGCGTCCCCCTGAGGCACTGTCGCGACACAATCTGCCCGAATTCGGGCAGGGATGTTGGCGAACCCGGTCGGGGCAGGCATGATCGTGCGAGTGAATGACGGGGTACCCACCGAGTTGGTCCGCTACGTAGTGGCGTCCACCGGCCTACCCGAACGCGTGGCCGCCCGGGTCGTCGCCGACATCGTCGGCTACTTCGACGAGACGGCCGAGCAGTTCGTCCGGCGCAGGCACGCCGAGCTGCAAGCTCGGGAGATGCGCAATGCCGAGATCTGGCGACGCCTCGAGGTCGAACTCGGCGAGCGCCCGGTCGCGGCACCGTCATTCACCGAACGGCAACTTCGTCGCATCGTCTACGGGTAAGGGGTTCATCACGCCATGTGTGGAATCGTCGGATACATCGGTCACCGGCAAGCCGTTCCCGTGCTGCTGGAGGGTCTGCACCGGCTCGAATATCGCGGCTACGATTCGGCCGGATTGGCACTGCCGCATCGCGGCAAGGCGCGCGTGTGCAAGACCCGGGGCAGGGTGCAGGACCTGCGCGACAAGGCCGACACCACTGCCCTGCGCGGCACCGTCGGCATCGCGCACACCCGCTGGGCCACCCACGGCGAGCCCAGTGATGCCAACGCCCACCCGCACACCGACGCCGGCGGCCGTATCGCCGTGGTGCACAACGGCATCGTCGAGAACGCCGAGCAGCTGCGGGCCGAGCTGACCGCGCTCGGCATCGATCTCGTCTCCGACACCGACACCGAAGTGATCGCCCACCTGGTCGCACGTGAGCTCGAGGAAGCCGAGTCCCTCGAAGACGCCGTTCGCGTCGCGCTGCACCGGATCCGAGGCACCTACGGTCTGCTGGTGCTCGACGCGCGCCGCCCGACCGAGCTGGTGGTCGCCCGCAACGGCAGCCCCATCGTGCTCGGCGTCGGCGACGGCGAGATGTTCGTGGCCTCCGATGTCGCTGCCCTCGTCCACCACACCCAGCGGGTGGTGTTCCTCGACGACGGCGAGCTCGCGACCATCCGCGACAGCGAATTCCGCACCAGCACACTGGGAGTCGAGCCCGAACAGACCGACAAGACCCCGACCACCATCGACATGGTGGCTGAGGACTACGCACTCGGCGGATTCCCCGACTTCATGCGCAAGGAGATCGCCGAACAGGGTGAGGCCGTCCGCCGAGCGCTGCGTGGGCGCCTCGACGACCGCTTCGCCACCGCCCACCTCGGCGGGTTGAACATGGACGCTCGCGAACTGCGCAGTATCAGCAAGGTCGTCTTCCTCGGTTGCGGTTCGGCCTACTACGCGGGCCAGCTCGGTGCCCAGCTGATCGAGGAACTCGCCCGTATTCCGGCCACCGCGGAACCGGCCTCGGAGTTCCGCTACCGCAATCCGGTCGTCGATCCCGACGCGCTCTATGTCGCGATCAGTCAATCCGGCGAAACCCTCGACACCCTCGCCGCGGTGCAGGAGCTACAGCGCAAGGGCGGTCGTGTGATCGGCGCCGTCAACGCGGTGGGCAGCGCGATCGCTCGCCAGTGCGGGGCAGGAGTGTTCCTGCACGCGGGCCCGGAGATCTCGGTTGCCTCGACCAAGGCATTGACCAATATGACCGTGTCGTTCACGATGCTGGCCCTGCTGCTCGGCCGGGTTCGCGACCTGTCGGCCGCCGACGGCCATCGCATCGTCGACGGCCTGCGCGCCCTGCCCGCCGCCATCGACCAGGTCCTCACCGACGAAGACGCGATCGCCGAGATCGCGCACCGCTACGCCAAGGCCCGCAGCATGTTCTTCATCGGCCGGGTGCGGGCGTGGCCGGTCGCCCGCGAAGGCGCGCAGAAGCTGAAGGAGGTCTCCTACGTACACGCCGAGGCCTACCAGGCCTCCGAGCTCAAACACGGCCCGCTCGCGCTGATCGACCAGGAGATGCCCAGCGTGGTGATCGTCCCCGACGACGAACTGCTGGCCAAGAACCTCAGCACCATCGAACAGATCAAGGCACGCGGCGGACCCGTGATCGCCGTCACGAACGCGGACCTGCCGCCGAACGCTGCCGACGAAGTGATCCGGGTCCCGCGCGTCGCACCGGAATTGGACCCGATGCTGCTCACGATTCCGCTGCAGCTGCTCGCCTATCACACGGCCATCGCGCTCGGCCGCGACGTCGACAAGCCGCGCAACCTCGCGAAAAGCGTCACCGTGGAGTAGCGGTCGCGTCGAGCGCGAGGCACGGCGGCGGGGCGGCTGGCAGGATCGTGGCGTGACTACCGCGAACCTGACCCGCTCCGAGACCGCCGCGCGATCGGCGGCGATCACCGTGCGCGCCTATCGCGTCGAACTCGATCTGTCGGCGGCCCCGGATCAGTCCCGGGACGGTTTCGCGACGACGACCACCGTCGAGTTCGATGCCACCGCCGAGCAGACGTGGCTCGACTTCATCGGTCTGTCCGTGGAATCGGTGACCGTCAACGGCGTGGCGGTCGCGGTCGAGTACGACGGTGCCCGGCTCGTGGTCGGGGGATTATCCGAAACGAACGTGGTCCTGGTTCGGGCCACCGGTGCCTACAGCCGTTCGGGCGAGGGCTTGCATCGGTTCCTCGATCCGGTCGACAACCAGACCTACCTCTACACCCAGTACGAGCCGGCGGATGCGCGGAGGGTCTTCGCCTGCTTCGAACAGCCGGATATGAAGGCGCCGTTCACATTCGCGGTGACCGCACCGGCCGGGTGGCAGGTGATCTCGAATCGGCCGTTCGCGGCCATCCAGGACAACGGCGTGCTCCAGAACGTCGAGTTCTCCCCCACCTTGCCGATCTCGACGTATATCACCGCCGTCGCGGCCGGCCCGTACCATCGCGTCGAATCGTCGTGGACGCGAGGTCAACTCACGATCCCGCTCGGGATCTATTGCCGCGCTTCGCTGGCCCGATACCTGGACGCCGACACGATCTTCGAGGTGACGAAGCAGGGTCTGGACTTCTTCGCCGAGAACTTCGACTACCCGTACCCGTGGGGCAAGTACGACCAGGTGTTCGTCCCCGAATACAACCTGGGTGCGATGGAGAACCCCGGGCTGGTCACGTTCACCGAGGCCTACGTGTTCCGTGGCGCGGCCACCGCCGCGCAGTACGAGGGCAGGGCCAACACGATCCTGCACGAGATGGCCCACATGTGGTTCGGCGATCTGGTCACGATGGTGTGGTGGGACGACCTGTGGCTCAAGGAATCCTTCGCCGACTACATGGGCGCGCTCGCGAGCTCGGAGGCCACCGAGTGGACCGACGCCTGGGTGGCGTTCGCGAACCGCCGCAAGGCCTGGGCGTATCTGCAGGATCAGCTGCCGACCACGCACCCGATCGTCGCCGATATCACCGACCTCGAGGCCGCCAAACTCAATTTCGACGGCATCACCTATGCCAAGGGCGCGAGCGTGCTCAAACAGCTGGTCGCCTATGTCGGCCGGGAGGAGTTCTTCTCGGGTGTACGCCGGTATTTCCGCACGCACGCATTCGGCAACACGACTCTCGACGACCTGCTGGCCGAATTGTCGGCGGATTCCGGCCGCGATCTGGCGGGCTGGGCGCGGGCCTGGTTGCAAACGACCGGGGTGTCCACCCTGACCTTCGACAGCGGTGCGATCGTGCAAACCGATCCGCGCCCGCACCGGCTCGCTGTCGGGCTCTACGACTTCGATGCCGAGGGTGACTTGGTGATTCGCGAGCGCGTGGAACTCGACCTCGTCGACGCTCGCACACCGGTGACTCTCGCACCCGCTGCACTGCGTCTGCTCAACGACGGTGATCTCACCTACGCGAAGGTTCGTCTCGACGTGGATTCGCTCGCCACCGTGGAGAGTTCACTGAATCGGGTCACCGACCCGCTGGCGCGCGGACTGATCTGGTCGGCGCTGTGGAACGCCACCCGCGACGGCGAACTCCACGCCGAACGCTACCTGTCGATGGCTCGTGATTTCGCGCCCGCCGAAACGAACATGGCGCTGCTCACCGCCGTCCTGGCGAACGCGTCCTTCACCATCGGGCATTATCTGCCCGATCCGGCGCGGGATCGGTGGCGCGGTGAGTGGCTCGAATCCTGCTGGGCCACACTGCATTCGTCGGCACCGGGCTCCGGCGCGCAGCTGGCGTGGGCGCGCGCGGTGGCGGCCGCCGCCACCGTCGACGGGCGCCGTGCCACCGACATCCGGGCGATCCTGCTCGACCGGTCACCGGACGGTCTGGCCCTGGATCCCGATCTGCGCTGGGCGCTGTGGACGGCGCTGGCCGCCACCGATGCGGCGACGGTCGCCGACCTGGACGCCGAGGGGGAACGCGACGACACCGCATCGGGGCGAACCGCTCACCTGCGCGCACTCGCGGCCCGCCCGCGAACAGACGTCAAAGCCGCGGCATGGAATTCAGCGCTGAGCGACACCACCCTGACCAACGACCACCTCGACGCCACCATCGACGGGTTCCGCGCCGGCCGCCACCGCGACCTGATCGCGCGCTACGACGTCGACTACTTCGCGGCACTGCGCACGGTATGGGATCAGCGGAGCATCGAGATCGCCCGGCGCATCGTGGTCGGGCTCTTTCCCGCCGCCGACTCCCTCGACGGGGTCGACCGGTGGCTGGCCGGGAATGCCGACGCACCGAGTTCGTTGCGTCGGTTGGTCGTCGAACAGCGTGACCACCTCGCCCGGGATCTGCGCGTGCGCGACGTGAACTGATATTTCCCATTTCACGTCGGGTTAAACATCTAAATCCGAAAGGTCGTTCTGTCAACCCCAGTCGACCAATAACGGTTTAATAACCGACGCGTTGGTGAACCCTTGATCTATGACCAACTCACGTAATCGGACAACGAGTACGCCGAGCATGGATCTGACCAGCACCACCATCATGTTGGCCACCTGCGTGTTCTTCCTCTTCGGCCTGGCCGCACTCACCGGATCGCTGCCCGCCGCGATCTTCGGCGCCGTCGGCCTCGGCGCGGGAATGATGATGACGTTCCGAATGCTGGACCTGCACGCACTTTAGGTTCATCTCCGCAGATCCGGAGCGCATTCGAAGGCCAGGAGCTGATCCGCATGTCCAAGACCACCGACCGCACCTACGAACACGCCGAACCCCTCTTCGCGCGCTGGGCGCTGACCGATCCCCGCAGCCCCGAACACGACGCCCTGCGCGACCGGATCATCGAGGTCTGTCTACCGCTCGCCGAGCACATCGCTCGCAAGTACGCCGGCCGTGGCGAGATCTTCGACGACCTGCTCCAGACCGCGCGGCTCGGCATGGTCATGGCGGTCGACCGCTACGACGTGACCACCGGTTCACCGTTCCTCGGCTTCGCGGTGCCGACCATCATGGGTGAGGTGCGCAGGCATTTCCGCGATCACATCTGGCCACTGCACGTTCCCCGTCGCGAGAAGGAACTCCAGGGCAAGGTCAGGGAAGCGACCGAGGAGATGAGCCGTCGGCTCCAGCGCTCCCCCACCGCCCACGAACTCGCCGCCGAGCTCGACGTGCCGGTCACCGACATCGCCCGCACCCTCGTGGCGGCCAACGCTTTCCAGACCCGCAGCCTCGACACTCCCGCCCGCGACAACGACGGCGATCCCGGCATGACCGTCGCCGAGACGTTCGGCGACGTAGATCCGAGCTACCGTCTCACCGAAGACACGATCACCGTCGCGCCGCTGCTGGCGCAACTGTCGCCGCAGGACCGGCAATTGCTGGTCTGGCGGTTCTACGACACGCTCTCCCAAGGCGAAATCGCCGAACGCCTCGGGGTGTCGCAGATGAGTGTCTCCCGCAAGCTCACCAGGCTGCTGGGTGATCTGCGTGCCAAGGCCGCCGACGACCAACCGGTAGCCGTCGCCTGATCTTCGGCCCGCCTGCACCGTGCCGAGACGAGGCGGTGCAGGCTTCGACCGATACCGTCCATTGACTCTGCGGCTACCGGGCTGCACAGTTGATAAAGCAGAATCTCGCGCGTGTCGTGGCGGCGTCCACCGGGTCGGCGCTGTTCACATGGTGTGTCAGTGTGGTGCTCGCCGGCGGGAAGGGTGCGATGACGATGCGCGGTCGACGGAATCGACGGGACCGAGAGATTCGCGAAGTGCGGGAGATCCGGGCCAGTCCGGCCCATCAAACCGCGAAATTCTTGCTGTCGGTGCTGATGCTGGTCTGGTTCGGGGCCGGGCTAGCGGCGGCGATGCAGCGGGACTACTTCACCAATACCCCGGCCAATTGCGGCGATCTGGGCACGATCGGCCTCACGGTGCTCGCGGGCCCGCTCAACTACCTCGGTATGAACCCGAAGGTCTCCGAATGCCAGTTGCCGGAGCCGAGCCGATGAGCGCACGCGCGACCGGATGCCGCCTCAGATGAGTTCGGCGAGCTGGTCGCGGTCGGTGGCGTCGAGCTTGATACAGGCCCGGTAGATATGGCCTTCGACCGTGCGGACCGAGACACAGAGCCGTTCGGCGATCGCGCGGTTGGACAAGCCACGGCCGATGAGGGCAGCGATCTCGCGTTCGCGTTCGGTGATCGGCAGAGGGCGCGCTGCCGCGGTGATAGCGGGAGTGCCCGCGCCGTCGCAGCGCGCGGCCAGGGCCGTCGTGCGGGCGGCCGCCTGGGCGCTGGGCCTGCGCTGTCCGGCATGGTCGTAGATCGGCACCGTCTGCGCTTCGGCATCGGCTGCCGACAGCAGGAGCCCCGCGGACTCGAACTCGCGACTGACCGCGGCGAGCGCGCGAGGGTCGGCTGCGCCGAGGGCAGCGGCGTGGCGGGCGTAGATCGCCGCCACCGGGCCCTGGACACGACCGGCGACGGTCGTGAGCCGGGGGGCGAGGGTGCGATCGCCGAACCGGGCGGCATGATGCAGCGCTTCGGCTTCCATGGCGTACTGACCGGCGCTGTGCGCCAGGTCGGCGGCCTTGCGGGCCAGGTCGACCGCCGCGTGCGCGCTGTGTTGGGCAGCGGCCAGCCAGGCGCGCGCGATGATGCGCTGCGGTTCGTGCAGGGCCATGTGGGGCCCGCTGTGCTCCTCGGCGTCGCCGAGCACCCGCTCGGCCTGTTCGACCTCGCCCAGCGCCGCGTAGGCCCGGGCGAGCAGCAGCCGCGCCGGCAGCTTCCACGGCAGCGAGTTCTCGGCGTTGAGCGCCGCCAGCGCCTGTTCGAAGGCGGTGATCGCTTCGCGGAACCGCCCACGATAGGTGGCGACGACACCGTCGGCGATGCGCGCGATCGCCCAGCCGACGAACTGCCCTGCCGAGGAGAACTCGCGGTATTCGATCGCGCGCTGCTCGGCGAGGTCGAGGTCCCCGATGGTGGTCAGGGCGAGAACGTCGCCGTAGCGGACCATCACCCGGATGATCCCGTCGGTGGACTTCTGCTGCGCCCGGCCGCAGGCCGCGATCGGCGCGAAGTCGGCGCCGCGACCGGCCACCGGCATCGCCAGACCCAGGGCGAACGCGGCGAAATCGACGGCCTGGCGGGGTGAGTTCGGATCGGCGATCACCCGCTCGGCAGCCTCGATTCCCTCGTCGAGGTGGTTTTCGTGGACCGCCATCGCCGCCGCGGCGGCATCGACCGTCAGGCGAAGAGCGGGATACTCGACGCGGGTGCGCAGCATTTCGACCAGGTCGCGGGCGTGATCGACATCGCCCAGCGACCAGAACCGCAAGCTGGCGCGCACCACACCCCACTGCACCAGCTGCAGCGGATCGAGGCGGTCGGGATCGAACCGGGCCAGGATCTCGTCGGCATGCTGGGGCCTGCCCTGCCACAGCAGCGCGCGGGAGAGCAGTTCGGCCGCGCGCAGCCCACCGCCACGCTCGCACGCGGCGCGCGCGAGCCGTTCGCCCAGCGGCAGATTGGCCAGCGACACCGCGTCCTTGGCCGCGTCGATCAGCAAGACGATATCGATCGGCCGATCGCTGTCCACGCACAGGCGCGCCAAGCGGATACGGTGGGCCGGTGTGCTCAGGTCACGGTCCTGCAGCGTCTCGACGAGGCGTCCGCGCCGGGTGCGCGCGGCGGCCGTGCCGAGACGGCAGCGCACCACCTCACCGAGCAGGGGATGACTGAACCGGACATCGACGACCCCGTTGTGGCTCGTGACCCGGATCAGGCCGGTGACCTCGGCGGCGTCCACGGCGTCGGCGCCGACGAGCTCGCTGAGGATGTCGACGTCGAGCGGCTCGTGCACAGCCAGCGTCTCCAGCACGTCGAGCACAGGCGCCCCCACCCTGCTCAATCGCTCGCCGAGCAACTCGACCAGACCCGAGGGCACCGCGGTGGGCCCGCGTAACTGCCAGACGCCGTTGACGTCGGTCAGAGTGCTCGCCTCGACGCCACCCTCGACCATGTTGCGCAGGAACAGCGGGTTGCCGCCCGAGGACTCCCACATCACATCGGCGCTCAGCCCCTCCAGCGTCCCGCCGAGCACGGTTTCGACGAGTTCGGTGCACTGGGTTTTGGTGAACGGCGCCAACTCGATTCGCTCGAGGTATCCGTCCTTCCACAGTGAGGTGACCGCGTCGGGCAGCGGTTCCCCGGTGCGCACGGTGGCGATGATGCGGGCCCCGCGGTCGACGGCGATCTGGTGCACCAGCGTGGCGGAGAGGATGTCGAGCAGGTGCGCGTCGTCGACGCCGATCACCGTATCGGGCTGGGCGAGCACGTTCTCCCGGGCCGAATGCAGCAGCGCGAGCGGATCGCGCGAGACCGACGCGGCGATCCAGGGCGCGAACGCACCGAGTGGAATGGCTTGTGACGACGCGGTACAGGCCACCCAGCGCACCTGCTCGGACAGCGCAGCGGTGACCATCCGGGCCAGGGTGGTCTTGCCGACGCCCGCGGCACCGACGAGGATCACGCCACCGGTGTCGCGGTTCGTCAAAGCCTTACGGACGGCGTCATATTCGGCGGGACGATCGAGCAGCTGCCAGAGTCCGCCCATACATGGAAAGTGTAGTTCCCGTCCGGCCCCGTCACAACGAATCGGCCCGGCGACACGGCCGACGCGCGGGTGGACCGGCGCGGCGGGCGCGCGCGGCGGATGGGTGGGTGCCGCGATGGTCACGGCGGGAGCTCGGTGGCGTCACGGGGCTCGAGCCGCGGCGCGTTGTTGACGTCGTGGCGGTAGTTGCTCGAGGCCTCGTACACGCGCTTCTTGAGCCGGTTGATCGAGCCGAGCGGTCGGTGCGCGTCCAGACCACGCCAGGAGTTGAACGAGAGCACGTCGTCACCGTAGGCACGCCGCTGCGGGGTGTACGGATCCTGCACGTCGAAGCGGATGGTCGCCACAGTGCGGTGCGGTGAGTCGCCTTCGGGCCATGGCACAGTCGCGTCCTCGATCGGCATGGTGGCGGTGTCGGTGCACAGTTGCGCGCGCAGTTCGTAGGTGGCGCTGTGCGCGGCGAAGAAGTCGACGATCAGGTCCTGATGCGCGTTGACTCCCGCGTCGGGGTCGACCGGTTGACCCTGCAGCGCAACGACTTCCGGCGACACCGGCACGTAGAGCAGCTTGGCCACATAGTCGCCGTAGCGCAGTGGCGCCGAGGAGTAGAAGGTCTCGCCGAGGATGTGGGTGTTGGGTGCGACGAAGACACCGAGATTCGGTGGCACGCTGCGCCCGATCCGGCGCAGCACGTGCGTGTTCAGCGCGGCGACGATGTCGCTGCCCGCGCGCAGGGCGGCGTCGGGCAGCCGGGCCAGCACCCACGCGGTCGGCATCCCCTTGGTGAGGTAGGCGTGCGCGTCGGCGAAGAGGAACTCGCGGTGGGTGACCATGATGAAGTCCTGCGTGCTCGCCTCGTCGTCGGGCAGCGCGCGCGGCCCGTGTACTCCGAGCACCTTGATCCCGAGTCCGCGGACGCCGCGGAGCTGATCGCTGCGGATCACCCCGGAGGTGCTCGACAACCGCGCGATCACCGGATAGGTGCCCGGGGTGGCGAACATGCCCTGGGCCAGTTCGGGCGGCAGGCCCGCGGGCACCGTCAGTTCGCCGCGCAGGATGCCGTGACTCTTGGCATGAGCGTCGCGCAATCCACGCTTGTACTTGCGGTAGGCGCGTTCATTGTTGTCGCGCAGGACCGCGATGATCTTGTCGATGATCTGTTCTTCGTCGGGCCTCGGTTGTTCCAGGTCCTCGCGGTAGCTCACATAGCTCATCGAGGGCTCCTCCACGGGGCGAACGGATTCGCGACGCCCTCCAGCGCGGGCGCGAGGGTCGGGAAATGGCGCAGCAGCACGCTGCGCATCGTGTTGTCACGCACCCAGGCCAAGCCCGCCTCGGTGTAGACCTCGGGCCGGAAGTCGGTGGTGAAGAACCGGTCCGCCGACAGGCGCCGCGACGCCATCAGCACGAACACGCGAAAGGCGGTGTCGCTGAAGCCGAAACCGGGCGGCTTGGGCTCGGCGTAGAGGCCGATCATGAGGTCGACATCGTCCACGTCGCCGTAGACCTGTTCGAGTTCGCGCGCCCACCGCGGATCATCGGTGAGTTCGTCGAACGAGGTGACCGGCGGTAGGCGCAGGTGCCGCCGGAACTCGTTGTAGCGCGGCACACCTCGCTCGCGGACCCGCAGGATGTCGACGGTCGCGAGATCGAGCAGCGGTTGACCCGGACGCTCGAGCTGTTGGAGGTGGACGGGGTAGTTGTGCAGCGTCAACGCGCCGGGATTGGCTCGGCCGAAGGAGTAGAGCAGCGTGTCCATCGCCGTCTCGGCGAGCCGTTCGCGGATGTGGGTGACGCCGAGTTCGGGCAGCGGGTGCTCGGCCAGCACGGTGTCGTCGGCGAGGCTGCGGACGACGAGCGCGTCGGGGATCAGCGGATGCATGCGGTAGACCGAGACGAACTCCTCGGTGAGCGAGTACGGCACTCCGCTGTCGTCGCGCGCGGAACCCGGTATGCCGCACAGCACTTCGTTGCCGATGAAGTGGCCGAAGCGCCGCGAAACCCGCTCTCCCAGCACGCCGAACCAGTTCGCGCGCATGGCCGCGACGGTGGTGGGATGGGCGATCACGGCCGGTGTCCAGTCGACGGTGTGGATCTTCGCGATCAACGCGGAGTTGACCAGCCGGGCGGTGTCGTAGAGCTGCTGGTCGTTCATGTCGGGGTAGCGCCGGGTCAGGCGGGCACAGATCGCGTTGTGTTCGCGCAGGAACAGCGAGTGCAGCAGGGCCAGGCCCACCCAGGCGTTGGCCGCCGAGGGGTCGAGTGCCACCAGCCGCTCGGCGTCCAGCGGCGGGAGCCCGAGTTCGTCGATCACGAGCTGGCCGTGTTTGCCCGAGCGCAGCGAAGCGGCGAATTCCGCTGTCTTGCCGTAGATCTGAGAGGCATCCCACCAGTGGGTCTCCCCGGTGACGTAGGTCGGCGCGGCGCCCGCATCGGGGGCGGGCACTGTCACGGTGCGTGGGATCGTCATCGGGGGGTGCGGCCACTGATCGTCGTCGTCCAGGGTGACGACGAAGGGGTCCTGTTCGGCGGGGTCGTGCACGAACCAGTCGTGCACCTCGAACTGGATCCAGGCCGCCGCCAGCAGATTCAGGGTGGTGGCCGGCTGGAATCGGTCGCGCGTGAGCAGCTGCCTGCTGATCGTGCGCGGGTTGGGTTCCATGATCCGCGCGGGATCCTCGGGGTAGGTGCGATCGAGTGGGACATTGCGGCCGAATCGGCAACCGATCGAACCCGCGCGCGGGTCGTCGGGGCTGTTGTAGGTGCCCTCGACGGTGCGCGCGTTGCGGTGTTCGCCGGTGTCGTCCGGGGGCAGCGGTCCGGCCGGGTGCGGGCCCGTGTCGAAGAGGTTGCGCGCCCGCAGTCTGCTGCGCAGGCCGACCAGCACGGCCAACCCCAACGGGGTCGGTAACCGGAACCAGCCGACACGCCGGTCGAGCGCCTCCGCGGCGGTGACCAATGCGCGAGTGACCAGTGATTGCTGCTGTGCGTCGACCATCGAGAACCTCCACGGAATGGCGCGTGCTCCCCGCCTACCGGACCGATCGAATCCAGTCTCCGGCACCTGGTCAGGCCTGTCACGAGTAGTCCACTACGCGCGGGCACGCGCACGCGGGCACCGTGGCGCGGATCCGGCGCCGCTGTCGTCGATCGTCGTCGCTCGACCCGGACGCACGACCTGATCGGGTAGCGCACTACGCGCGCGCCGTGGCCCGTCGATGGGCGAATCTGGCTTCCAGGGAGCCCGCGCACCGCGGGCAGCACCCGTCACAGCGACAGAAAGGGGGCCCGGGTGATCACGCCGATCGAGATCAAAGTGAACCTCGACGGGGATGTCGCGGGCGCACTGCACCGGCTCCGATGTCCCGATACCGCCGCGGTCTACCGCGACATCTGGTTCGCCGAGCCGCTGCACCCGGGTACCGCGGGGGCACCCACGCTGCTGTCGAGCCGCATCGTCATCCGGTTGCGCAGCGGCGCGGAGGAAGACGATCTCACCGTCAAACTGCGACCGTGCGTGCGCTCCCAGCTGGCGGGCCGCTGGGCGGCACCCTTCACCGAGCCGGGTGTGCGGTACCGCATCGAAAGCGATTGGTCGGCCGATCGGCGGATGCTGTCGGCCTCGGCCATCAGCTCCCGGCCTGCCGGTTCGCTGCGCGCGGCCGTGGCCCGTGGCGTCGATGTCACCGACGCGCTCCACTCGGCTCAGCGGCAGTTCCTGGTCAGCTGCACGCCACCCGGCGTCGCGGTCGACCACCTGCGCGCGATGGGACCGGTCGCTTCGGCACGGTGGACGGGGGTGCCGGTGGGGACACTGCGCGCCGATGTCGAGCGGTGGAGCAGCGCCGGACTCGATCTGGTCGAGCTGTCGCTGAAAGTCACACCACAACAGGGGGACTCGCCCGTCGATCTGCACCTGCGCGCGCTCGAGGCCCGGCGCGAACTCGAAGCCGCCCTGCGCACGCTCGGCGTGACGATCGCGTCGGGTGATACCAAAACCGAGCAGGTGCTCACCGCACTGGCGGCGGCGCACCGGCTCGGATAACGCTCGGCAGAGGGTCGGTGACCGGTCCTGATCGACATCGTCGGCGACGCGGACCTGCCCTGCGACTGTCACGGGGCCGGATGGCCCGGATCGACCACGCTGTCGATCGGAGCCGGCCTCCGGCGGATCCGTGACACTGCCATCACGGCGGCTCAATTGGCGATGATGAAGTTGAACAGCACCCTGATATTGCTGTTCCACCCCACGTGATATCGCACCGTCATCGTGCCGTCGGCGTGCGGAACCACATTCAGGACCTGGGTGGTGGCAGGTCCGAGGAACGGAATGTTGTTCGTGTCGATCTCGGTCAGACTGACCGAGACCTGACTGTCCGCCCGCACGTCAGCGTTCGGGAATCCGAATACCCAGGCGCCCGTTCCATGGGTGCGCAAGATCTTCTGTGCCCAGAAAATCGACGTGATATTGGTCTGGTCGATCGCCCGAACGTCGGCTTCTTCGGCGCCGTAGCCGGTTTTCGCCGACTCGAACACCTCTTCTTCGGTATCCGCGCTCGCTGCCACGACCGCGTCCTCCGTATCCGTCTCCAACATTTCGGTGCCCTTTCTCGGCGGAGAAACTGTCTGGAGCTATCGTCGCGCGCGGGCGCGTGGGTGCGAATGCGTAATCCACTACCCCAATACGCGCGGGTGTGGCGCCGGTCGGGTCGCGCATTCGAGTAGTCCGCCACGCTATCGAGTTCGGCACGGCCGCAGGAGGATCGAGAGGTGCCGATTTCTCGGCATCAGATCATCGATCTCTCTAGATGGAGGAACGGCAGTGAGCGGATATTCCTTGCATATCGGATTGAATCGGGTCGACCCCGCCGCGTACGGCGGCTGGGACGGCGCACTCGCCGGATGCGTGAACGACGCCAATTCCATGGCCGCGCTGGCCGCCGCACAGGGATTCGCCACGTCGACGAAATTGCTCGACAGTGCGGCGACCTCCTTCGCGATCATCGGCGAAATCGGTCAGCTGGCGCACAATGCGCAACCCGGCGATCTCGTGCTCATCACCTATTCGGGCCACGGCGGCCAGACCTGGGATGTCGACGGCGAGGAGGACGACAGCCAGGACGAGACCTGGGTGGCCTTCGATCGCCAGATCGTCGACGACGAGCTGTATCAGATGTGGCGGCAGTTCGCGGCGGGCGTGCGCGTGGTCGTGTGCTCCGACAGCTGTCACAGCGGCTCGGTGGTCCGTGACGTGTTCACGCGCGACGCGCGGGCCGCGATCATCGACGTGGCCGAACGCGCGGGCGCCGACGATCCGGCCGGTCTCACCGTGGTCGCGGGCAGCGCCAAGGCGATGCCGCGCGAGGTCCAGACCGAGGACAACAAGCGGCGCAGGCAGCTGTATTCGTTCGTCCAGCGACTGAGCGGGCCGCAGGCGCGGGCCGACATCAAGGCGGGCGTGCTGCTGCTCGCCGGCTGCCAGGATTCCCAGCTGTCCTATGACGGACCGGTCAACGGGCAGTTCACCGGGTCATTGCTCGAGGTCTGGGGCAACGGCACCTTCACCGCCGGGTATTCGCAGTTCCACCGGCAGATCATGAACATCATGCCGCCCGACCAGGTGCCCAATCTGTTCACGATCAACGCGGGCGCGGATTTTCTCGATCAGCGCCCGTTCACGCCGTAGCCGCCGAGGGTGCGGGGCCCGCCCCGCACCGTCACGGTCGGTGCCATGTGGCCGGTAGGACGATCGTGGCGACGAAGACATTGCGCAGGTGTAGGTCGACCGGCAGGTCCGCGACGTCCGAGCCGGGAAGATTCTCGGTCTCCCGCAAGCGCAACCGCAGATGGCCGCTCTCGTGCGGCAGCGGCAGCGGGGGGATCTGGCCGTCGGCCGTGCGCTCGACGGCGTGTCCCGGCACCGGCCGCCACGCCGGGACCTCCGGTGACTCGGCGGGATCGGTGACCACGGCATCGACCGAGCCGGGCGTGTGCCGGCCAGGGCAGGATTCGAGCAACACCGTCAGCCGATTGAGTGGATTCGGTGACGTGCCGGTCACCGTGACCCGCAGGTCGGACCCTGATCGTTCGACGACGACCTTCCGATCGGGCAACAGCGGCACGCTCTCGGCGACGACGAGCGGCGACAGGCTCATCCCGTCCAGGCTCCTGTGTTGATAGCGGGCAACCACCAGACGCACGAACGGGTTGTAGGACCGCTCCCCTGCCGGTGCGGCGATGTCCACGTCCGCGAACCAACGGTCACCGCCGGGAGAAACCGGATGTGGGGCGATCGTGACCGCCTCGCCCAGCTCCGGCACGAAAACCGCGACCTGCCCCGTCGACGCGGGAAACCACGCGGCGGGCGGGAACGGCCGGGTCGCCGGTGTGCCGAACAGCGGATCACGTCCCATCCGGCTCACGGACTCGCGCACGGCGGGCGACGGGTCAGCGCTCGGCGCGAGCACCACCGCCAACTGCTCACCATCACCGGTCTCGTACCAGGGGCGTGCCACCTCCACGCGCAATCGCCCACTGTCCCTGGTGAGTTCGATCCGATCGGCACCGATCCGTTCGTTGCGCCAGCCGAACGCCGGCACGACACCGAGCACCACCGGCGCTGTCGGGCGCGCACAGGAGGGAACGACGACGGGCGCCTGCGTGCGGCCGACAGCGAAGGCGGACTCGGGTTCACCGGCTTTGAAGTACTGCCGAAACCGGCTGACCGCGGTGAGGGTGTAGTCGATGACGCGGTGTCTGGTGTCGCCGAATTCGTGTCGAATCCGCACCTGCGGTTGTTCACCGGGCGCGATCGTCTGGCTGTGCAGGTGCGCGATCTGTACCGCGCGCCGGGTGGCGGTGGCTTCGGGTCCGGTGTCGCTGATCTCGGTCCACGCCGCGGCGACCTCGAGGCGTCCGGTGCTGTCGGGGTCGAGGCCTGCATCGGCGCCCACGGGCGGGAACGTCGGCGTGAGCAACACCGTCGGATCGTGCGCACCGCGCACGACAGCGGTCGCGGGCAGTGCCCACAGTGGTTGGCGCAGTGGACGTTTGACGGCATGCACCACTGTGACCCGGATCGGTGGGGTGACCGCCGGATTGCGGCCGACCTTGGTGCTGTCCGGTGAGATCGCCGCTTCCCCCGCGCCGCCACCGGCGAGGAAGTCGCTGATGGCCAGGTGGTTGGACAGCTCACCGTTGAGGGTGGAGCTCAGCTCGATCGTCGCTTCCTTACCCTTGGCCAGCGCGACGATGAGCACGGTGCCGCTCCACCGCACGGAAATCGTCCGGTCGCCGGACTGTTCGTGCAGCTCCAGGGTTTTGGAGGCGAAGTCCGGCCAGCCCGGAGCCCACGCGCTGTGGTCGCCGATGGGCACGGCGAGGCCCGCCTGACCCGCGCGCACGTGTGCCTGCACGCCGCTGGACACCGGGTCGGGCAGGCCCGAGCCACTGCCGTCGGCGTCCATCGCGCGCTGTGCCAGCCGGAACGACTCCTCATCGGTGAGTTTGTCGAGTACGCGGTGTTGTTCGATCAGGGAGAACGGTGCGGTCGGCGGACGTAGGACGCGCGCGTCGACCACGGGGTAATCCGGGTCGGTAGCGCTGATCTGACCGACGGTGCGGTCGAAGTCGCTGCGGATCACCAGACGCACGATCGCCGCGCCCGGCGCGAGTACCGCGGGTCCGTGTACCTCGGGTGGCGGTACCGGGTCGTGGCGCAGGTAGCTCACGCCGGTGCTGGCGACTGTCGCGTCGGCGAGTTCGGCGGCGGTGAGCCCGCCACCGGCCATATCCGCGATCCGCACCCGCATCTGATACAGATCGGCGAACCGTAGCGCGGGCAGGCTCCGCGGCGGGACGGTGAAGGCCCAGCGGAAGTCGAACGGCATGGGCTGGGCGGGATTTCGGGCCGGGCCCGCGGTGTCGCCGCGCAGATTCGGTAAGGGCAGCGCCAGACTCCAGCCGTCCCACCGGACAACGACCTCATCGGCACGCAACTGCCCGTCGGCGCCGCGGACCGCGGCGAACGGCTTGACGTGGCCTTCTTCGCGCCCGGACACGATGTCGACGCCGTTGACGCGATAGTCGGCGTCGCGTTCGCACAGCGACAGCCACGGGGTTCCCTCGCGACGGATGTCCACGCGGTAGCCGAGCACGAGGTCTTCGGCCGAGAACACGGCATCACCGATCGCCCTGGCTCGTCGCCCCGCACCGCTGCGTGCCGCGAACTCCCGGGCGCGCCCGGGCCGGATCAGCGAGATCCCGCTGGTTCGGACCGGTGGCATGGTGGCGTTCTCGGGCGGGTTCAGCGCGAAATCGTGTGCCGCCTGCCGGAAACCGTCCGCACCGCCGTCGATGTCGAAGGTCGCGATGGCCCACCGTCGCGCCGCGGCAGGGGCGCCGGGGTCGGTGAGTGAGGCGGAGTCGGACAGGTCGAGCAAGCCCGCCCGGATGCCCGAGGAGCCCTCGGCCATCGGCGCGGGCCGGAAGCTCGTCGGCGTGAGTTCGTAGCGCGTCCACGGAGAACTGACGAGGTTGCGCAGAAACGGCGGATCGGTACACCTCACACTCAATTGCGCAGTACCGGCATCCAGATCCGCAGCCTCGCAACGCAGCTCGAAGATCAACCCCAGTTCGAGCAGGACCGCAGGATGTTCGCGCAGGTTCGAGACCGTCCGGTGGAAATCGGCGACGACCGGTGGCGGCGGTGCGATCTCGTCGGGGACCGGGGGCGTCGCGGCACCGTTCCACCGCGCGATCTGGTCTCGGACGGCGGCCTCGGTCTCTTCCGGTGACCGTTCGGCCCCGGTGCGGGTGACGGTGCGCAGGGTGGCGGCGACTTTTCGTGCCGTGTTCGACGTGTCGGAGACTCGCGGTGGCTGTACCGTCCGGTCTTCCCACTGCCGCACGAAACCGGCGTCACCGCCGAAGAATTCGGTCCACAGCGACGATTTCGCCCGGGCGACGAGACGCGGCGATCGACCGATCACCCGCTCCCCCGCCCCGGTGCGTACCCGCAGCTGGAAACCCACCTGGTCGGTCAGGATGGACGGCCAGTCCGTCAGCCCGAAATCGCTCAGCATGCCTTCCGACAGCCGCGGCACCACCAGCACCCGCAGCGACAGCTCGGTGCCGTCGCGGCCGTCGGGCACTGCGACCCACAGGATCTCGCTCATCGCTCGCCCACGTCGTATACCCGCGCGACATCGTCGGTGCAGGCGCCCACGATGATCCGGCGATCGCCACCGGAGGCCAAGTGGCTCATCGGCATCGGGTGCAGGAAGCGATCGATCTCGCGTCCGGTGACGGGGTCGACAACCGCCACCACCGAGTCGTCGACGGACACCACCAGTTCACCACTCGTGGCGAACACCAGGTCGTTGACAGCGGCTCTGGCCGGGATCCGCTGCACCAGGACCCGCTGATCGCCCTCGATACGCCAGATGTCGACCGTGTGGGCGGTGCCCGCCGTGGCGAGCAGGCCGCCGTCCGCCGACAATGCCAGGACCGCCACCGGCCCCGGGTGCTCGATGCGCCATCGCCGCTGTCCGGTCATCGCATCGATCGCCACGGTGCTGCCGTCGTCACTGGCTGTGACCACCATCCCGTCACCGACTCGCAGCGCCCGGATCTTGGCGTCGTGTTCGAACGGCGGATGCAGTTCCTCGCCGGTCGCCGTGGACAGGATGCGAACCTTGCGATCCAGCGCCGCGGTCGCGACCCAGGCGCCGCCCGGACCGATCGCGATGTGGGTGACAGCCAGCGGGTGCAGACGCGTCCAGAGTGCGACCACGTTCTCGGGGTCGGCGCCGGGCACCCGGTCGAACAGCCGTGCGTTGCGGTCGGCGCTCGCACTCGCCACCCGGGTTCCGTTGTCGCTGAAGGTGACCGCGTTGACCGGGCCGTTGTGGCGCGCGGTCCAGCGCGCGCCGGTCAGGGTGTCGAAGTGGCGCAGCCTGCCGTCGCTGCTGCCGGTGACGACGCTGTGTCCGTCGGGGCTGACCGCGACGGCGCCGATCGGGCCGGGATGCACGCGTTCGAGCATGAGCTCACCGCTGGTCGCGCGGAAGACGACGAGCCGGGATTCGGCGGCGGCCGCGACGATTGCGGCGGCGCCGTCGCTCGCGGCGACAGCGGCGATGCGGGCCTGGCAATCGCGCCGTGAGCGTGCGGGTGTACCGAGTTCGTACACGCGAACACTGGTTTCGCCGCCCGCGATCACCCGTGCGCCGTCTCCGGTCACCGCCAGGTGGGCGACGTCGCGTCCGGGATCGGACCAGACCACCGCCTCGCCGTGCGCCTCGACGACACTGATGCCCGCGCCTTGCGGCACCGGCGGCACTGCCACGTTGACGACCAGTTGCGCACCCCCGGAAAGGAATTCGCTCGCGAAGGGCAGCCCGTTCGACGGTGTGGGCAGCCGGCGCCGCACACTGCCGTCGACCACCGCCAGCACGGCCACATCCTGGTTCCCGACCCGCACCAGCGTGGTGCGGTCGGGGCCGAAGACGAGCGTGTCGAACCAGAGGTTGGCGTTCGCCAATTCGGGCACGTCGATCGCCCCGCGCTGGATGGGTGCCCCGTCGGCGTCGGTCTGGAACTCGTAGGTCACGATCTCCGCCCACCCGGCGCTGGCGACGAGCACCGCGTCGCCGTCGTTGGTGAACACCGCGGCAGACGGAATGTTCTGGTGGTCGCCCAACTCCCACCTCGGCGCGCCCGTGCGCGCGTCGACCAAGGACGGGCACCCGGTACACAGCAGTGTGGAGTCGCGACGGAATCGGGGGCGCGACAACGCACTTTGCAGTTCATACCGCAGCGCCCCGGTGGCCGCATCGAGCACGAAGACGTGCGCCGATTCGCCGGCGCCCTGATCGCGGACGCCGACAACGCCCAGGTGTGTCCCGTCCGGGCCGAACTCGAGGAAGCCGCCGCCGCCGATCGTCCAGATCTGCTCGCCGGTCGCGCTGCGCAGCAGTGAGATGCGCAGCTGCGAGTCCGGGCCCTGTGTCGAGACCGCGACCGTGGCGCCGTCGGGGGCGAAGACAGCGTCGAAGCAGGCCAGTCCCGGCAGGGTCCAGGCAGGCCTGCCGACAGCAGCGTCGATCACGCTCAGGCCGAGCACCGCACCGTTGCCGATCCCCACCGACCACAACGTGCCCGCGAAGATCCACTGTCCGTCGTGGCTAGTGGCCACCCGCCCGACCCCATGGGCCAGCTCGGCATCGAGCACCACCCGGAAGAATTCGGATTCGTCCATCACCCTCGCCCCACTCCCGCGAACGCGGCCCGGTACTCGAGCCACTGCGCCATTGCCGTATCCCGATCGCGCAGCGCGGGGCGGCGCGCCGCCCCGCCCGCGAGCACCCATTCACCGCTGTCGAGTTCGACGCTGTCCGACCAGAGCGTGAGGTCGACCTCGATGACCAGCGTCGCCCGGCCCACGAGCGCGTTGCGCTCGGGCCGGTAGGTCAGCGACAGGCACAGCTCGACCGACACGCTGAGCAGCCCGAGCACTTCGACGCAGCCACCGATGCGCAGATAGCCGCACAGTGTCACGGCGCCGCCGCGTTCGAGGGTGAACCGAACTCCACCGAGCGCGTGCACTTCGCCCGAGGCGACGACGAAATCGACCGCGAGGAAGGCCCCGAATTCCAAGGCCGCCTCGAGGCGGCGCAGTCCGTCGCGATCGAGCTCGATCTCGAGATAGCCGCCTCCGCCGAACATCATCACGCTGAGCTGGAACGGGCTGAGCCGACTGGCGAAGCCGAAGGTGAAGCTGACGGGGTCGCCATCGAAGGGGATGTCGATGGCCGCGGTGAGGGCGATGTTGCGCAGGACGAACGCGCCCGCGGTGACCGGCGGCAGTGGCACCGCGTAGCGCACCGCGATGCCGCGGGTGGTGATGTCGAGCAGCTTGCCGGTGTCGCCGAGCCGCACCAGGTCCTGGAGTTCCTTCAGCAGGGTCAGCTGGCCGACGAATTCGACACCGATCCCGTCGACGGTGACATCGGGTGCCGATCCCCCGCGCTGGGTGACGGTCAGGGCCGCGAAACTCAGGCGCAGCACCCGCTGCCGCCCCGGCGGCAGCTCGAGACTGAAATCCTTGACCGAGCAGAGGGTTTCGTTCTTGTCGGGCGAGGCGACAACGGTGAGATCGAGCCGGGTGCCGGGCCGGGCCACGAACGTGCCCGTCGATCGGAGGGCGACATCGCGCCACTGCATCCTGACCTCCGGCGCCGCACCGGCCCGGGGCACCGCGGTGATCTCCGGCGGCAGGCGCAACTGGGTCACCAGTGTCTTCAGTGGAAAGCCCAGTAGCGCGGCCTGATCCGACGGGAACAGCGCGGCGGGGTCGATCAACCCGGTCGCAGGATGCGGCAGGGCTCCCAGACTCACCGGTCCGAGAGTCCGCGAGATGGCGTCGGCGACGTACTTCGGGGCGACCAGGCCACCCGATCGTCCGGCGTCGCGGGCGAAGTCGATCTCGCGGGTCTGGTTCGACACCATCTCCATCAGCACATCGGCGGCGCCGTCGCGCAAGTATTTCTCCGACAGCCGCACCGAGGTGGACCGGTCGTCGCCGCGCAACACCCGCAACGCGGGCAACGCGATCTCGAGCTGGTCGAGGCCCGCCCGGTATCCGTCGGCGAGCGACTGGTTCGCGATGCCCGCGATCGTCACCCCGTGCACTTCGTGGATATCGCTACGGGCACGCCCACCCGTGCCCGCGATGTCGATCGGCGTCGGAGCGCACGCCACCGCTTCCGTGCCGTAGTCGCGCGAAAGGCGCTCGGCCAGACCGCGGTCGGTGAGCGAGGTCGCCGCACCGACGGCGATCTCGGCGACGAAGAACAGCGGCAGCCCGAAGGCGACCACGCCGGTGCCGGTCGTGCACCGAATCGGGAACAGCACCGGCGTACCGGCGGTGGTGGTGGGCCGGAAATGGGTGGACTGTTCGCCGATGCCAGGCAGTGCGGTCCGCTGCCAGCCCGCACCGGGAACCGCGGAATTCGGCGAGGCGAGATCGGTGAATGTCGTCTGCTCGATCTCGATGTCGCCGAGCGGGAATCGGCGGCGCAACCCCGGGTCGTCGGGCGGGCGGCGCACCGGCTCGACCACGGTGAGCACGCCGATCCTGCGCAGCACCGCCGCCCCGCCCGCCGTGGCGTCGAATTCCCTGGTGACGACCTCGAGGTATTCGGCCCGATGGCCCAGCGGATACAGCACACCCTCGAAGCGCGCGCGGACCAGCATGTCGCGGCCGAGCACGGTGCGCTGCTCCCACTCGAACGCCGCCCAGCTTCCTCGCGCGTGCAGGGTCGCGCCGAGAGCGCTGAGCTCGAGCCGGGCGGTGGTAGCCGGGCGCGCGGCCGTCTCCGCCACGAGTCGTGTGCGGACCGCACGCGGCACCCCGATCGTGTTGTTCGGCGCCGCCGGTCCGAAGTCGGGATCGGGGGTGTTCGCGATACCGTGCTCGACGACCCGGACGGTCAGGTGCGCATCCGTCAGCGCGGCGACAGCGGGCATTTCGGCATCGACGAGCCGGGTTCGCCACATCGCCTGCGCACCGGTCGTCGAGGCAGCTGAGTTGTGCCTGCACACGACCGCGCCATCGGCGGTACCCGCACCCGGCACCAGGATCGTGCGCCACGGGATCTCGAGCGCGGTGTCCTGCGCCGATGCCACCGCGAGCGGAACACCACTCGTCGCCTCCAGGATCCCGTTCGCCGTCAACGGGATTCGGCGACCTGCGGCGATGATGGCGACAACCCGGCTCGGGCCGGCGAGCATTCCGCGCCACCCGGGCACCACCGTTCCGGTCGTGCCCGCCGCCAGGGCGAGCGGCGCGGGTGACCGCGGGGGCGAGCACTCCTCGCCGACGTGCTGCGGGGGAAACCAGAGCGTGAGCCGCGCGCGCTCCCCCGCGATGAGCACACCGGTCCCGTCGGTGGTGAAGCCCGACCAGCGAACCCCGATCACCAGGTGGTCCGCCGGTCGGACCAGCAACGCGTCGCTCATCTGCCCTCGCCTCTCCTCACGCCGGCACGTCGGCTCAGTCGACCGCCGCTGCCGCGGTCTCGCTGCGCCCACGCGACGCGGCACGCGGATCGTCCTCGGGCGCAGCCCCGTCCTGCCGGAAGGTCACCGAGACCACCGCGCCCGGATCGGACACCTCCAGACCCAGGAAGGTCTGGTACAGGTCGACGCCGGTGTACTGACCACCCGGTGCGCCACCGATGATCTCGACCAGCGCGAGATGCAGGTGCGGGGGAATTCCGCCGAAGCCGAACACGGTGCCGAGGAAATCGCCACGCGAGATCGTCGATCCCGGACCGATGCCGGCCGGAACATCGGCCAGGTGCGTGTAGAAGGCACCCATCATGTCGTTGTGCGCGCGCACGAAGATCTGTGCGCCGTAGACCTTTCCGCTGTCCGTGGCGGGATCGTGCGGGTGGAACCGGGTGATGTGACCGTCGAACGCCGCGAACACCGGGGTGCCCGCGAGCCCACCCAGATCCATGCCGTACTCCACGTACCAATTCGGGCCCTGGTGGCCACCCTGATGCGGGCCGCCGAGTCCACTGGTGAACCCCGAGGGATCGACCGGCGCCGAGAAGTCGATCGTGAACGCGCCCCGTGAACGGGCGAGTGCCCGCGGACGGGCGACGCGGCGGAACAGCGGCAGTTCGGCGGCGATCTCCGGCGGCACCTCCTCGGAGTCCCAGGCGAGGCTCGCGCCGGGGACCGCGCCTTCGATCTCCTGGATCTTGTCCTGCACGACCCGCATCTGATCGTCGTCGAGATCGCCGATCCGGGTGTCGACGCTGATTCCGAGCTCGTCGGCGACGGAATTGGCATAGGTGACCGGGTCGTTGCCGTCGGACGCGGGCGCGTAGCGAGCGAATGCCTTCAGAATGGACAGGTCTCGATAGGAGGCCGATCGCAGCAATTGCGCGATCGCGAAGTATCCGTCACCCCAGGTGGGGAAGATCAAGAAGTTGTGCCAGTTGAACTTGCCGGGGTACTGCCCGAAGTCCGGGCCTCCCGCCACCCCGGTGATATTGCCCGGATTGTTGTTCAGCCACGCGAAACTGCCCTCGTGGTTGCGCATATGCGGTCTGCCACGGGCGATTTCGTCGGCGTGGATCACAAAGTTGAAGATCTCCTTGCCGTGGCCGCCGTAATCGGTGGGGTCGTGCGGATTCGTGCCGGGAAACCAGGTGGCCCGCGGAATGTTCTTGTCCAACGACATTCTGCCGTTCCAGTACCAGACGTGGTCGCCGAGTTCGAGTGTCATCATCCACCTACCTGTGTCGAGTGTCTTGTGTGCGAATCGTGTTGTGGCTCAGGAGGACAGCGTGTGTCCGATCGTGGCCGCCACCGCGGCGTGGGCGAGGTATTCGGCGATGTCGTGTGCCCGCTCCTTGGGGTTCTCGACCGGGAGATCGCGCAGATCCGGCCCCCAGGCCTGACGCAGTGGGCAGCCGATGGCGATCGGATCGCCGGCGTACCAGGTGTTGAGCCATTCACCGACCCGCTCGGGCCTGCTCGGCCCGCCCGTCAGCAGCTTGCGATACACCCCGTCCAATCCGAGCGGGCTGCCCGCCGTCACCAGCAGTCGCACGTTCAGTTCGCGGGGCAGCTGGGTGAGCAGATCCATCGCGACCACGGTGCCGAGACTGTGGCTGACCAGGATCAGTTCTCCCTCGGTGGGCGCATCGGTGAGCACCGTGTCCAGCACACTCTTGCGGACCCGTTCGTCGTCGAGATAGGCGGCGACGTCTTTGAAGATGGCGCCGATGAGCGCGGAATCGAGGCCACTGCGGGCGGCGATCCAGCTGAGCTGGTCGTGCAACCGCCCCAGCACCACCGCACCGAACCCGCCGAAGAGCTCGCGCGCTTGGGGGTCGGCGGGTAGGTCACCGGCGTCCGGCATCCCGGCTCGGCGCGCAGCCTCGGCGACCAGGCTCTCGTAGAGTGCCGGACCGGAGTCGACGGCCTCGCGGGTGTCCATGCTCTCGACGAGCTGGTCACCGTAGAAGGGGAAGTACACATCGGCGGGGTCGATGGGGCTCAGGCCGGCGAGGGTGAGTCCCTTGTTCAAACCCGCTGTCCAGTTGCGGCGCAGTTCGACCGGGTCGCGGCCCTGTTGTCCGCGTCCGTGCAGGAACAGCACGCTGCGTCGACCACCGAACGCGGTCGACCGACCACGCAGGCCGCGCACCAGGCTTTCGGGGGCCGACCCCCGTGGCGGCACCGGCAGTGCCGTCGCCGCCTCGCTCGGTGCGACCGCCGCGAGCCCGAGTTCGTCGAGCAGGGCGCGCTGGGCCGGATCGAACTGCCGCGATCCGAGATCGTGCAACAGCACGCTCACCCGAACGCCCTCGTTGGCGATCCAGTCGATCGCGTCGTCGCCGTCCCCGGACTGCCACAGTTTGCCGTCCTTGCGCAGCACCCGGCCTTTGTCGTCCTTCTTCGGGACTCCGGCGTGATGCAGCGCCACGATCTCCCACTGATCGTTGAAGACCGGCGAGCCCGAATTCCCCGGTTCGGTGTCGGAGGCGTAGTGCAGGAAGTCGTCGAGTTGCAGGTCGAGGCGGTTGTGCCGGATCGAGATCTCCTTGAGCCGGCCCGAGGGGTGCCCGACGACGTTCATCGCCTCACCGATCACGATCTTGCCGGGCTTGGCGATCAGCGGATTCCAGCCGAAGGTGACGCCGGGCGCCACGCCGTCGGGCCCTGGCGCCACCCGCACCACGGTGTAATCGAGGTGTTTGTCGGTCACGAAGAAGTCGTCGGGGGCCAGGCGGTAGCGCACGGTGGGGTTCGGGACGTTGTCGATGTCGACCTCGGCCCGGAACTCGACCACCACCGACTCGGCCGCCCCCCGCGTCGGCAGCACATGATTGTTGGTGAGCAGCAGTTGCGGCGACACCATCGAACCGGTACCCATCGGCACCTCACGGCCGTTGTCGGCCAACGAGATGCGCGCCACCGCCGCGGCGGCCCGAGCACCGCGGGTCAGGAAGTTCGCGGCCTGCAACTCGTTGGCGAAGCCGATGACCCGTTCGAGCGAGCGGATGCTGTCGACCGGGTCCTGCCTGCCGAGTTCGATCACCGCCTGCGCGGGGACTTCGCCGGTGACGAGCAGCCGGTCGGCGCGGGCGAGAATCTGTTCCTTGGTGTCGACGACATCGGACTCGGTCACCGCCCGCAGGCGGGTCACCTCATCGCGTTGCGCCTCGGTATCGTCGAATCGCTGCGATGCGGCGTCCATCTGTTCGTGCCATGCGGTGGTACGAGCGTCGCTCTCGGTATCCATGGGTCACCTCGCCCGGAGAATGTGTGCTGGGGTATTCAGCGTGGGCGCGTGCGCGGTGCCGATCACGAGTAGTGGACCACTCGACTTCACCGCGCGGGCACCTGCGCGATGTCACGGATAGATCGTGTGGGCGGCGTTCACATCGCCGGCCGACAACGCGGAGCGCTGGCCCATCGTCACGCCGGGCGGTACGGGCACGCGCGCGAGGATCGTCGCCTGCCCGGTGGTGCTGAACGCCGTCGCGGGGTAGTGCATGATCGAGCCGAAGTCGTAGCCGCCGACGTCGTCACCGTCGGTGATGTGCTGATCGAAGTTGTGCCGGTGCGCCGGGTCGACCCGGTCGAGCCGCACCGCGATGAAGTTGCCCCGGTCCTCCCGGCTCTGCTCGTGCCAGAGTCCGAGCGCGTGCCCCATCTCGTGGACCACGGTGCCCACGGGCGCGGAAGGGGCGAGTTCGATCGTCTGCCGTCCGCCTCGCCGCCCGACCGGCGACCGGCTCGACGTGCTGGGCACGAACCGTACGAAGTCGCCGTGGGCGCCGGTACGCGGGACGAACCGGATCCTGGTGCGTGAGTTCCAGTGCGCGACCGCGTCGACGACCCGCTGCGGTGCGGGCAGGGCCGGGTCGACCTCGAAGGGGACCACGGCATTCGGCCAGCGGAACACCGCACCGGAGATCACCACGCCTTCCTGTCGACGGCGGGCATCGATCTCGTCGAGGGTGCCGAGCACGATGTCGCCCTCGAAGATCGCGAGGTCGTCGACCGCCGCGTAGCGCAGTTCGCGCACCCCGTGCGCGACGCTGCCGATCAGCACGGAGCCCGCCTCCGGGCCGGAATGGAATTCGCCGGTGTCGTCGGTGTCGATGACCGGTCGGAGAGTGTCGTCGATGATCATGGCGGTCGTGCTTCCTGTGTCGGAGCCGACGACGGCGGGATCCGTCGCCTGTCCTGGAAAGCGTGGTCCGCTGACCTGCCGGCGCGCGTGAGTAGCGCGCTACCCGATCACGCGGACGCGATCGCGTCACCTCGCCACTATCGATCGCCGGGCAACGAGCTCATCAGCCTCGGGTTCCACACGGTCACCGGGTCGGACCCGGACCCGGTCCGTGCGAGGGAGTGGTCAGACCTGATGGCACGCGTGCGGGACGCGGACCGGCACTGACTACGCTGACACCAGCCCGGCATACGCAGACAGGGCAGGCACGTGCACCGACCCGCGAGGAGAACTACCCATGTGGCCGTCCGACTGGCCTACGTCAGCCCGCGCGATCGCGACCGCCGTCGAGGCCGCCGTCAGCGCGGCGAGGGCCGCCGACGAAGCCGGGTTCGGCGCGACCACGGCGGATCTGTCCGAACTCCCCGCCGACCAGGTCACCTCGGTGCTGGCGGCGATCGTTCGGGACCTGCTCGAGATCGCGCATCCGGATGGTCTCACCGGTGACGATGTGCGCGCCGTGCTGGAATCGGTGGTCCGCCGATCGGCGACGTGGCTGCCCCGACTCGACGCCGCCGCGGTCTTCAGCGCGCTCGCCGGGGCACTCGGGATCGACGAGTCGGCCGAGCCCGACCGGGCGTGGAACAACCCCCAACCCGCGGCGGTCCTCCTGATCGAGTATCTGGCCGATCTCGCCCGGACACCCCCGGGTGATGCCGTTCAGCGCGCGATCAACGAGATCGCCAGGGCCGAAACCGTCGAAATGCCCTGAGCTGCTTCACTCCTCGTCGAGCAGCCGCCGGATCTCGGCGCGCAGGACGGCTGCCACACGGTCGGCGGGCAGGGGCGGCAGACCCGCTTCGATCAGAGCGGCCGCGACATTGAGCGTCGCCTCCTCGACGAGGTCGGCGGTGGGGATCTCGGGTGTTCGGGCGGAACGGGCGTCGGCCCACGCCGATTCGGTCGCGGCGACGGTGTTGTCCAGCGCGGTGTCGTCGGTGCCGGAGTTCATGGCCTCGGGCAGGTCGCGGCGCACACGGCGACGAACGGCGACACCGATGCGCTGCGCGAGGGTCTGAGTGGCGGACTGAGACCCTTCCTTGATCGCCTCGGCGATGCCGTCGGCCACGTTCTTGAGCAGCCACAGGCCGACCACGGCCGCCAGGGTGGCAGGGTCGAAGCGCACCTCCCCCGACGGTTGCAGGCGGGGCAGGTCGGCGGCCAGTTCGTCCGCGATCGCCGCGGCCGAAGCCTCGAGGTCACTCATGTATCGCCTTTCGTTGCCGGAAGCAGGTGGGCCCGAGCGGATTTGGGGCGGCGCAGCGCTGTCTCGCCGTCGAGCAGGATACGCCGGACCCGACGCTGGTCGCCGGCGGCGACGGCCGCGGCGATCAGGCGGCGTTCCTGATCGAATCCCACGTCGTCGAGGTCGAGCCACTGATGGAACATCCCGTCGACGACACGGACGGCCCACTCGTCGGCGACCTGATGGGTGCGCGTGTGCGCCTCGTCCCCGGTGGTCGAGGCGAGCGTCGCTGCGACTGTTCGCGCGGCGTGCATATACGGGTAGGTGTCGTAGAGCGCTTTGGCGAATCCACCGCGGTCGTAGGTCGGCTGGTGGACGGCGATGTCGCGCATCTGCTCGCCGCAGTCGAGGAAGCCCTCGGCCAGCTGCTCCACGATTTCCTCATAGCCGTCGCGGATCGCTCGTTCGACAAGCGGTGTGATCGGTTGGCCGGCAGTGAAATTCGCGTCCGCGTACGCGAGTTGCCGAGCCCACAGCCCGATGCCGGTGAGCGGGTCTGCGGTGTGGGCGATGGCCCCGGCGAGCATGATCGCGGTCAGCGCGTCGGCGGCGGTGGCGCCGTCGACCAGACCGAGTTCGCGCTGTTCCCAGACCGCACCGACCAATCGATGCTCCTGCGCGGTGACGACCTCGAGTGGGTCCATACCTGCACGGGCGAGCTCGCCCAGGCGCAAATCGCGGATGAGGGTGAGCAATCCGGCCCGCAGCGGCGATCGCGCGCCGGGGGCGGTGATCGCGACCGCGTTGCCGATGAACCGCTGTAGCGGCGCGAGCCGGACATCGGATACCTGACACGCGCGAGGTGCCAACGCGGCGAGCCGATCTCGCGCGGGCGTTCGCGCCAGGTCCACGTCCAGCGTGCGCCAGTGCGCGGCTTCCGGCGGCGGCGCGTCGTGCAGGCGCCCGGACAGGTCCGAGCGCACCTGCGCCCAGCCCTCGCGTACCCGCCCGTCACGGTCGAGGTGTCGCAGATGCGCGGACAGGTTCTCTACGCCACGTTCGGGGTCCTCCGAGACAGCGGCCAGGTCGGCGTCGGCGGTGCGCGAATACTGTTCCAGCAGTTGCACATTGGCGTCGATGTAGATCGGATCAGCGCCGATCAGCGCGCACGCCAACAGCATTGCCTCGTCGAAGCAGTCGGCGTCGCTTGACGGCAGCATCCACATGTCGAGGCCCCCTCTCGCCGGGTGAATCTCCTCGAATGTAACCGAGTTCGCCGATCGAGTGTGTTGCTCGGCCACGGCGCGCGGCCCACCGGAGCCGACCCGCCGTCGAGATACCCCGCGTGCGCGTTCCGGTGCCGGGCGGGTCAGCGGCCCGCCGCGGTGAGCCGGTAGTCCGCTTCGAGCAGCATCCATGCGCTCAGCTGCACCGAGAGGTCCCGGCTCAGGTTCGCCGACGATGCCGCGGACGCGTCCGCCAGCTGGAGAAAGGTCCCCGGATGCTCGGGCACCGTGACCGGGCGGGTCCAGTCCGCACCGAACAGCGGCAGCCCGTTCACCTCAGCACGGTTATCCCAGGCCGCCCGGGCGGAGGCGTGCACGATATTCGCCGCGGTCGTGTTGTCCAGCGACAGTGCGGCTTCGGCGAGAAAACGCGCGAGGATTCCCATGAAGAGCCCGGAATCGTTTCCGGCGGCGGCGACGATCACTCCCGCGGCGGTGAGCCGCTGCTCGACCGCGGCGATCACCGCGGCAGCACGGTGGCGATGAACCGATTCGCCTGTGCGCAGCGCCAATTCGGCTTCCAGTCCGATGGCCACACCCTGGCAGTAGGTGTGCACGGTGCGGTCCACCTGCCCGCCGGGCTCGTGGACCCCATCGTGGATCAGGCCGGTTTCGGTGTCACGCAATCGCGTGTGCAGGAAATCGGCCAGTTGGCCGGCACGGGAGAGTTCACCGAGGCGCGCCAGCGCGATGCCGGTCGGGCCGATCGCGGGCGTGTTGTAGAAGTCGTCGCCGTTGCGCCATGGCACCGCACCCACATCCGGGTTCCATCCTTCGAGCAAGGCCCCCCGCAGATTCCCGATCGCGTCGCCGAACCGGACGTCGAGCAGTCGCTCGGCACGCTCGAGGGCGATTGCCAACCACCCCATGTCGTCGTAATAGCGGTTGGTCCAACCGGTGATGTTGCGGGCTCGGATACCGCGTGCGAGGGCGACGACCCGATCAACGCGGTCGGGAGTGCTGGTCCGGTGCGCGGCATCGATCGCGCAGTCGAGCAGGTGTGCTTGCCACCAGTAACACCATCGCCCGAGCAAGGACCTTTCGGTCAGGTCCGCGGGCCACGCGAGCACTCCCAGCCGATAGTCGGGCAGACCGAGCAGCGAGTGCACATGCCGCTGCACGATCGCCTGTTCGGCCAGGTCCGCGCGCTCTCCCGGACCGCTGTCGACCGAGCACTTCCGGGTGATCGTGCCCGCCTGTGTCGGCTGCGCCACCGCGGTCAGCGCGATCGCCGCCCCCGCCGCGCACAGCACGCTGCGCCGACTGAACTCGTGGTTCAGGCGATCCATTCGCTCGGACTCCTCCTACTGGGCATCGGCGTCGGTGCCGAACCCTCAGAGTCCCGTGTCGCGATTGCCAAAGCTTGAACTGCTCCGGTGCGCCGTGAAAACGTTTCACACCGGTTACGGCTCGTCGGCCTCGGCGCCCGGGGAGTAAGGCGAGCTGAAACCGGGCACCCACTCGAACGGGGTCGCCCCCGCACCGGCGGTCCGCTCGGCCGCCGCGGCGAACGGAGCGTTGTTCTGAGTCAGCCGGCCGATGGCGCGTTCGAGTGCGGGCAGAATCTCGGTGATCGCGAGATCACCGTGCGCGAAACGTCCCAGCATGGCATAGACCATATTGGTCAGCACGAGAGCGAGATCGGCCGCGTAGTCCTCGTCGAGGCTGGCGAACATCGTGCTCACCGCGGGCAACACCGCGGCGAAACCCTGCGCGTCGAGGCGCTGCCCGCCCGGACCGGAGCGGGCGTGGTAGTAGGCGGCGAGCATCCGTGGGTGACGCTCCCATGGCTCGAACACGTAGCGGGTCACCCGCTTCAACACGTCGGCGAGCGACTCGTCGGCTCGCGGCGGGTCGAGTTCGGTGTAGGTGTTCGTGGCCATCCACTGCGCGACCGCGGCGAGGACGAGTTCGTCGCGGGTGGGGTACAGCTTGTAGACCGTGGTCAGCGACACCTGGGCGACGCGGGCCACCCGGCGCAGCTGAACCGCGTCATACCCCTCCGATTCGAGCAACGACAGGGTGGTTTCGGTGATCTTGCGCGCGGGATCACCTTCGCCCTTTCTGGCCACCACGCCACAGTAGTCGATCGTCTCGTCGCGCCATCGAGGCGATTCGACCTCAGATACGCGTTCCCACATCCGCGGCGACGAGGTTGTCCATTGCCCGCTCCGCGACCGCCGCGATCGTCATCGACGGATTGCACGCGGCGGCGTTGCCCGGCAACAGCGCACCGTCGAGCACGTAGAGCCCCGGCTGGTCATGGACACGGCCGTCCAGGTCGCACACCGCGCCCATGCTGGCCCCACCCAGCGGATGCCAGGTCGAGGGAAACAGCGAGTTGGTGTCCAGCAGCATCCCGGTCGAACCCGCGATGCGGCGCACGGCGGGGTCGATGTGGTTGTTCTGAATGGCCTGGTCGCCGTCGTGGGGCCAGTGCAGAATCGCGTCGTCGCGGGCGGCGTCGTAGGTGAACGCCCCGCGACTGTCACTGACGCCGTAGCCGACGAGCATCGTACTGGCCGGGTCCACCGACATCGGCGGGATGGAGGCCTGGATCACGGTGTGCGCGGCCTGCGGATCGTCCCAGTTCTTACTGCCGTATACCACCGGACCACCTTGTTCCGCACCGAATTTCGCGGTCGGGTCCGACCAGACATAGATGCGGTCGGCGTTGGTGCCCCAGTTCTGTCCGAGCCCGTCGGGCAGGTCGGGAATCAGGCCCTTGGCTCCGGCTCGCACGAGCAGCCGGGTGGTGTTGAGACTGCCCGCGGCCAGGATCACCGATCCCGCGGTGAGCACCTTGTTCTCGACCACGGCACCCGCGGTGTCGAGACGTTGCACGTGCACGGTCCAGCGGCCGTCGCGGGCGCGTTCGAGATCGGTCACCTCGTGCAGGGTCTGCACCTGGCAACGGCCGGTCGCTTCGGCGGCGGCGATATAGGTGACGTCGACGGAGTGCTTGCCGCCGTTGTTGACTCCCATCGCACCGTCACCGTTGGTGTAGGAGGCTTTCATCTCCCCGCGCAGCTCGGCCAGCGCGAAGTTCCAGTCGATGGGCATCGGGATCTTCGACAGCGGCATCCCGGCCCCGCGCACCCGCTCCGCGAAAACCCGTGCGGCCCGGTAGCTGTCGGCGGCGATCAGCTCGTCGGGAGCTTCGGCCAGGCCGAGCATCCGTGCCACTCGCGGATAGTGCACCCGATCCATCGTCGCCCAGTCCAGCTCTTCGGGAAAGTGCGCGTTGAACACCGCCTCGGCGGGCTGCAGCGACATGCCCTGGTAGACCAGCGATCCGCCACCGACACCGGCGGCGCACAGCGCGGTCATGTTCACCCCGGGCACCGCCTCCACCAGCCCGGCGTACGGGTCGAACACGAGCGGTCGCCCGAACAGGTTCGGGCTCGACCGGTACCACAGCAATCGCTTGTCCGGGGCGGACGCGCGTGGGAAGGTCTCGGCGTTCGGGCCGCTGGGCCACCGCTGACCTCGCTCCAGAACCGTCACCGTGACACCGGCTTGCGCCAACCGCAGCGCACTGACGCCGCCGCCGAATCCCGACCCGATCACCACCACCCGGTGTTCCTCGTAGGTCAGCGGAACAGTGTTGGACCGCAGGGCGATCGGAGCCGGCGTGCCCGTGGGGCGGGCACCGAGAAGTATTCCGCTCGCTGTTGCCGCGGCAACAAGCATCGAGCGGCGCGAAATGGCTTTCACACACAGATCCTTGTTCAGTCGATGCTGCAGCCGGAGACCGGCTTGTCCGCAAGACGATCGAGTAGATAGGTGAACGCGTTGTCGGGCCCGAAGCCGTCGATGATCTCCGGCCCGAAGTGATTCGGGATGGTGGTGCCGGGCAGGATCGGCGGGAGCTCGTTCGTGCGGAAGGTGACCGTGGCGCCCTTGCCGCACCAGTCTTCGGCGAGTCGCCGGGCCTGTCCGTACGGGACGGTGTCGTCGTTGCGGCCGCTGGTGATCAGGACCGGCGTGGCCGGGGTGGAGTTGCCGATCCGCAGTTCCGCCAATACCGGTGTGGCTTCGGGCAATTCGGCGAGATGGGCGGACAGCGGTCGGCCGTCCTTGGTCAGTGACGCGGTTTGCAGGAAGGGGTGATGCATGATCACGTCGGCGATGCACGAGTCGCTCAGGGTCTCGAGCATGGCGCGACCGGCCGGACTGGTGACCTGGTCGACCGCGCGCTGCAGCTCGGGATAGCGAGCGAGCATGCCGTTGACGGCGAACCCGATCGCGCCGCCGATCAGCGCACCGTCGATCTTTTCCAGAATCGCGGTGAGGTCGGCAACCGGCCCACCTGCCCAGGTGCCTTTGAGATTGAGTTCCGGCGCGTAGCTCGGCTGCATCTCCGCGGCGGCCGCGGTGGCGCCACCGCCCTGGGAGTAACCCCAGAGCACGACCGGCGTCTCCGGTCCGGCACCGCCCAGATTGTTGGCCGCGCGCACCCCGTCGAGAATCGCGTGCCCGCTCTCGAACCGGTTGGCGTAGGTGTGGATGCCGGGTGTGCCGAGGCCGACGTAGTCGGTCACCAGCACACGCGCGCCCAGCCCGCTCCACACCACCGACGACGGCAGCTCCTGGTTCGCCGAGATCCCCAACGGCTCGGTGGACACCGCCATCCCGGTCGAGAACGCCACCGACATCGCGCAACGGTCGGCCTGCCCCGACGTGCCGGGGCCGATGACCACCGTCGGACGCGGTCCCACGCCCTGCCACGGCCCGGTCGGCTCGAGGTATGTCCCACTCACCGCTACCGGCGACCCGTCCTGCAATCGAGACGTGTACATCACGTGCTGCGCCTTGCCCGGCCATCCCTGCTCGGTGGGCGGTGTCACGAACAAGGTCATCGGTGCGGTCTTGATGATCGCGCCCGGTTCCTGCGGGATCCGGTCCGGCGGTGTGTAGAACGCACCGACGGGCTCGGCCACGGCCTCCCCAGTCCGGGTCACCACCCCGGTCGCCGCCATCGCACCGGCCAAGACCATGACCGCGACGACGCGCCCGGCACGCGGCCACACCCGTCGAAGATCCTGTCGCTTCATCGAGAACCTCTCCGTCGTCATCACCGATCGGCGTCGTCGCCGCGGTGACCCAAGTCGCCGGAGGGGCAGATCATGATGCCTGTCACACCAGCGCCGACAGAGAGTAACACGGTTACTGTTCGGGGCGAGCACCCGCCACCACACAGCACGCCACCGTGCCGACGACCACGCGACTCGCCGTGGTAACCGAAGAACTCGCGTGGTGAAAGCTGTTCCAGCGAATCATCTTTCAGACCGCTTCGGCTGTGGGATGGTGCCGGAATGCTGATCGAATACGGAGTGTGGGGTTCGCGATTGGTACTGGCCGGGGCTTTCGGACTGTCGGCATGGGGGAAGCTGGCGGACGGGCCCGCGACACGGAAGGCGTTGGTCGACTTCGGGACAGACATCAGGTGGGTTCCCGCGGCGGCGATCGGGTTACCGGTGGCCGAGGGCTTGGTGGCCGCGGGATTGATGCTGCCGTGGACGGCGGGAATCGCGGGCGCGGCGTCCGCGCTGCTGCTCGCCGGGTTCACCGCGGCGATCGTGCGATTACTGCTGCGCGGCGAGCATCCCAGCTGCTCCTGCTTCGGCGCGGCGAGTTCGGCGCCCATCGGGCCCGCGACACTGGTGCGTAACGGCCTGCTGCTGGCGCTCGCCGCCCTGGTCACGGTCGGCGCGATCCGATACCCACGGGTCCCTGCCGATTTGCCCGTCGAGGCCGGCGTGGGTCTCGTGCTGATCGTAATGCTGGCGGTCGTGCTGACCTGGACGCTCGGGGAGTTGCACGCACTTCGTCGGCGGGTCGACGAACAGGCCCTGTCGACCCTCGGCGCCGAGGGGCTGCCGGTCGGTGCGGTAGCACCGGAGTTCGAGTTGCTGGCCGCCGAGGGTGGGCGGATCGATCTGGCGTCGTTGCTCGCGCCGGGAAAGGCGATCCTGCTCGTGTTCGTCCATCCGGGGTGCGAAATGTGCGCGGCGCTGGCCCGCGAGTTGCCGCGCTGGCACTCGCGCGTGCGGGAAACGTTGACCGTCGTGCTGGTCGGCAACGGCGATCTCGCTGAACATACCGCCTGGGGGCGTGCGCAGGAGGTGGGCGATATCCCGGTCCTGGTGCAACAGGGCAATGAGGCCGCTCTCCGCTATCGGGTCCGGGGAACGCCGTCGGCGGTGCTGATCGGCGCGGACGGGCGGGTCGCGGCGGCGGTCGCCCGGGGTGCCATCGCGGTGCGCGAGTTGATCACCACAGCGAAGACGGAGGCGGGGCGGCGATCACCTCGTCGAGACGAGCTCGCCTCAGGGACGCGCCGATAGGCGCTCCCCTATTGCCCCGTTTCGCAGACAGAAACCGACTGATTCCCTAAACCCGTTGTTTCCCAACGGGTTTCATTCGCAATGCGCTCATGTTGCCGCGAATCCGCCGATACACTCGACCTCGCAACACGCTCGACTCCCGCTAGCCGAACACATCGACCAAGGGGAAATGTCATGGCGCTCTTTGCATTCACCGACTACAGCGGAAAAGAATTCATTTTCCAGCTCAACAACGAACAGCGGATCTCCGAGGCACGCCGGATCCTGTCCGGCGAGGAAACGATGTCCACCCACGTCATGGGCAAGATCCGCAAGACCAAGCAGAGCTACAACCCGGAGTGGAGCTTCCACCTGGACCCCGACACCATCACCTTCTTCACCATGGCCATCGAAGTATGTGATTCGAGCATCCAGTACACCGAGGACTACCTCGACGAGGCGTGCGGCGCCTTCCTTCCCGGCTGTTTCTGGTGCCCGTGGTCATCGCGGCTGACGCGGGAAGTGACGGCCTCGGTCAGCGCCTGACATCGGCTCCGGGCGGCGCGCCGCGCGCCGGCCGGACCCTTCGAATCAAGGCTCGCGAGTGCGTTCGTGGCACCGCAAGCTGGTGGCACCGGAGCTAGGTGATATCCGTCCGGTGGCGTGCCGCATCGAGGGCGGTGAATGCCGCCGCGGCGAGGATCATCACCGCCGAAACGAGCAGAGCCACGTCGAGTCCGTGATGGAATGCCGCCTTGCCGGCATTGAGCACCTCGGAAACCTTCGACAGGTATTTCAGATACGGGCCGATATCGACGCCCTCGGGGATCTTCCCGAGTTCCACGGCTTGAATGGCGTCGGGCTGTAGCGAGGTCGGCAGGCCCAGCTCGTTCATGCGCGCCTTCAGGTCCGAGGACAGGAATCCACTCACCAGCGCACCGAGCACGGCCACACCGAACGCCGAGCCGACCTGGCGCATCGTATTGGTCACCGCGGCAGCCATTCCCGAGTGTTCCGCCGGAACTCCCGACATCACAGCGGACGTCAACGGCACCACCGCGATCCCGAAGCCGAAGCCCGCCACCGCCATCGCGGCCGACAGCGAAGGATCGTGGAGCTCACCGGACAGCATATGGCGGGTCAGCAAGATCCCGCCCGCGCCGACCACACAGCCGAGAATCATCGGTGTGCGCGCGCCGCGCCGCGCCACCCAGAACCCCGCGACCAGCGAGCCGATCACGATCATGGCGGCCATCGGCGCGAACACCGTGGCCGTACGCGCACCCGAGTACGACTGCATCACTTGCAGATACAACGCGGTGAAGAAGAAGATCGAGAAAATGCCGAAGTAGACGGCGAAGGCGACGATCAGCGCACTACGCACTGCCGGAAAGCGCAGGTAGTGCAAGTTGAGCATAGGTGCGCGGGCCCGTGTTTCGACGGCGATGAACCCGGCGAACGCGAGTCCACCGATCGCGAAGAACGCGAGCACCGAGGGCGAGGTGTAGCCGCGATCCTGACCGGAGATCGCGGCATAGATCACCGACCCGAAAGCCGTGGCGCCGAGCAGAGCGCCTGCCCAGTCGATCGGCTCGGGGCTGGGGTCGGCGCTCTCCGGGACCGACCACAGCGCGACGACGAGCGCCACCGCCGCGATCACCAGGTTGAACCAGAAGATCGAGCGCCACCCGTACGCATGGACCAGCACGCCGCCCAGCACCGGTCCCGCCGCCAACGCCAGCCCCGACACCGCCGCCCACACCCCGATCGCCTTCGCGCGCGTGCGGTCGTCCGGGAAGACGTGCCGAAGCACCGACAGTGTGCCCGGCTCCGACGCCGCCGCACCGAGCCCCATGATCGCGCGACCGGCGATGAGCACCGCGACACTGCTCGCGAGTGCCGACACCACCGACCCGGCACAGAAGATCACCAGGCCGACGATCATCACCCGCTTGCGACCCCAGCGGTCCCCGAGCGACCCACCGGCGAGCATCAGCCCGGCGAACACCACGGTGTAGGCGTTGACCACCCACTGCAGTGCGGTCACGTCCGCACTCAGATCACGCCGGATATCCCCCAGCGCCACGCTGACGACGGTGGTGTCGAGAAAGGTCACAAATACCACTACAGCGACTGCGGTCAGAGCGACACGCGGTCGCGCCGTCCCGCCCGGCGCATTGCCCATCGGTCTCACGGGCACAGGGTACTGGCGGGTTCAGCCGGACGCCAGACGGCCACCGGCCGACGACAGCAGCGGGACTCGCACCGGCGGAAGTACCGGGCCGACAGAGGAATTCCCTATGCCACCTGCTGACATTTCGTCTTTGCCTCGCGCTGTTTTCCGGACATACCGCGAAACAGCTCGACGAGGGAGGCACCGCGATTTCATCGAAGCTTCGCGCGCCGCACACGTCGATCCCCTGCCTGTCGGGCGAATACGCAATCGAGAGGACCGGTGGCATGACCACGATCGAGAATGTTTCGCACACGCGAAAACTCACCGGACAACGAGCTCTGGTCACGGGCGGTTCCCGCGGAATCGGAGCGGCCGTCGTACGCCAGCTCCTGGACGCGGGCGCCCAGGTGCTCACCACCGCCAGATCGGCGACGAACACAATTCCGGACGGGTCCGCCTTCGTGACCGCCGACGTGCGAACACCGGCCGGCGCACAGGCACTCGCCGCAGCCGTGCACGAGGTGCTCGGCGGGGTGGACATCCTCGTACACAACGCCGGTGGTGCGCGACCGCACGCGAACGCTTCGGCCATCCCCGACCACGAGTGGCAGGACGCGCTCGACCTGAACCTGCTCGCCTCGGTGCGGCTGGATTCGCTGCTGGTGCCGGGTATGCGGGAACGGCGTTCCGGCGCGATCGTGCACGTCTCCTCGGCCGCGGTTTCCACCGCGGCACCACAGTTCCTGCACTACGTGGCCGCGAAAGCCGCACTCCAGACCTACAGCCGGGGACTCACCTTGGACCTGGCCGCCGCCGGAATCCGGGTCAACACCGTGTCGCCGGGCAGAACCGCCACCCCCGGCGGTGAAGAGACCCGGCAGTTGTGGGCAAGGATGGACGCGACGGCGGGCGACACCGTCACCGCGATCGGCACGCCGCCGCTGGGGCGCGACGGACGGCCCGCCGACATCGGCGACGCGGTGCTGTTCCTCGTCTCCGACCGCGCGAGCTGGCTGACCGGAACCAATCTGTTCGTCGACGGGGGCCGAATTCCCCCGGGGCTGAAGCCGGTCAGCGCGCCGGCGGGACTGACGCGGCCTCGGTCCAGGTCTGGCGGCGAAGGAGCTCAAGCAGGGCTGCCTCCGCCGGGCCCGGATCGGTGCGGACGACAGCGACGACGGGCTAGCGGCGGCGCAGCGCATGCGGCAGTTGACGAGTGCCGAAGCCCATCTGCGCCGCGACCACCAGCTCACCCACCAGCTCGTCGGCGCCCGCCCGCGCCGTCGCCCGTGCCCGCCGCGCCGCGTTCACCGCGACCTCCGCTTCGCGCAGGAACGCACGACCGACCACGGTGAGTACCAGTCCCGTCGGCGTGCGAGCGAACACCTTCACGCCGAGTTCCCGCTCGAGGCCGCGAATCTGCTGCGACACCGACGGCTGAGCAACGTGCAACATCTCCGCCGCCGCCGTCACCGACCCCTCTTCGGCCACCGCCAAGGCGTACTCGAACTGACGAAGGCTCATCGGCGGGTTCCTCCCTGAGGGTGTCGAGCTGCCCCCGCGATGCTAGGCCCGGTAGCTCCGGGCCGGCCACGATCGGTACGTCGGCGACCAGCGGTGCACGGCGTCGAGCCGTCCAGCGCGCGGGGTGTGCGAGACTGGGGCGGTGAGCGATGCCGATGCGGGCACCTACGTCGAGGCGGGCGAGTTCCGCCGCGATACCAACTACATCACCACGCGGATCACCGCCGACGGACGTGAAGGCTATCCCGTCGAACCGGGGCGCTACCGGCTCGTCGCGGCCAGGGCGTGTCCGTGGGCCAATCGCACGCTGATCGTGCGCAGGCTGCTCGGGCTCGAGCCGGTGCTGTCGCTCGGGCTGTGCGGGCCCACCCACGACAAGCTCAGCTGGACCTTCGATCTGGATCCGGGCGAGGTCGATCCGGTGCTCGGCATCCACCGTCTGCGCGATGCCTATCTGGCCCGGTTTCCGGACTATCCGCGCGGCATCACCGTGCCCGCGATGGTCGACATCGTCACGGGGCAGGTCGTAACCAACGACTACGCGCAGATGACCCTCGACTTCTCGACCGAATGGGCCGCCTACCACCGGCCCGGCGCACCGCAGCTGTACCCCGAACCGCTGCGCGAGCAGATCGACGAGATCAACCGAGACGTGTTCCGCGACATCAACAACGGCGTCTACCGCTGCGGGTTCGCCGGTGATCAGGACGCCTACGACGCCGCCTACGTCCGGCTCTTCGCCGCACTCGACCGGATCACCGAGCGGCTGAGCACTCAGCGCTACCTGGTCGGCGACACCATCACCGAGGCCGATGTGCGGCTGTTCACCACACTCGCCCGTTTCGACCCCGTCTATCACGGCCATTTCAAGTGCAACCGCACCAAACTCAGCGAGATGCCGGTGCTGTGGGCATACGCCCGCGACCTGTTCCAGACTCCCGGCTTCGGCGACACCATCGACTTCGGGCAGATCAAAGAGCACTACTACGTCGTGCACCGCGATATCAATCCCACCGGCATCGTCCCCGCGGGGCCGGACCTGTCGAACTGGCTGACCCCGCACCACCGTGAGGAACTGGGTGGGCGCCCCTTCGGCGACGGCACCCCACCGCCTGCGCCGATCCCCGCCGAGCAGGTCCCCGCGATCGACTGAGGCCGTCTGTCTCCCGGCCCGATAGCCAAGCGGGGCAACAGTTTCGGTGACACGTCGAAACGGTTTCGTGTCGGTGCTCAGCGCTAGCGTGCTCGGGTATGGACACCGTGCCCGATGCCTGGTTCGCCGACTTGCTGACGCAGCTGTGCGCGAGCGACTTCCGCACCGTCACCCGGCTCGACATCGAGCACGTGTGCGGTACTGCGGGGTGGCTGTGTCCGGGTGACGGCGTGGTGGTCATCCCGGGAACACCGTCCGGTGGCCGCATCGACGACGACCGCGGTGCCGACGGTAAGCAGCGCGCGCACCTGTCCATCGCCGTCGCGACCATCGAGCCCGAACAGTTCCGTCACTACCTGGACCTGACGGTGACAACGTGGGGTGCACCGACATGGTTTTGCGGCCTGTCGGATCTCGGCGTCGGCTGGGTCGACGGCGACGCCCTGCGCATCCTCGAGCTCTCCGACCACGGCACGGTGTCGCTACGGATCGAGTCCCTCGATGCGGATGCCCAACGCAGGTGGGGGAATTGGAGAACCCAGTACCACTACCCGGATCTCATCGACGAAGCCGACCGGGTCCCGAACGATGAGCACGATGTCTCGGTCACGAGCGCCGACGATTACGAGGTCAGCTTCACCTGGTCGGCCGGTTCGGCCGGGCGCGGCAGCGAGATCTGGAGCGTCTACACCCTCGGCCACCTGCGTGGTCTGCTGACCGACCTGCTGGGCAGCGTGCACCTCGCCATGCGAGCGCTGGGCCCCGGTCCCGAACCGCTCGTCCTGCACTTCTTCGACCGCGACAAGACACCGGATCGCTACGCCCAACTCGAGCTGTCGCCGACCGAGATCCGCCTGCGCGCCTTCACCACCGAGGCCACCCGCCCACACCTGGACCGGCTCGGCTTCGTCGACTGCGGTGACGGCAGCGCCACCCGGATGTGGCCGACCGACCGGGCACGGGCCGCCGCCACTGTCACCGTGGTCTTCCTGCACCGAGTCGGGCTCGGTTCGGAGAATCTGACGATGACCGAGTCGGGGAATCCACTACCGATCGACCACTTCTCGGTGGATCTGCAGGTCGACCTGGAAGGTGACGGCGGCCTTCCGGCGTCAGCTGTCTCGCAACCGTTCGACCTGCCCATCGGATCGCTCGGTCCGCTGTCCGATGCGGCTGATCAGGGCGGCGAGGACGAACAGGGCGATCAAGATCAGTAGATGGGCGACGAAGAGCGCCAGCACGGGGAGCGCGAAGCCCTCGTCGGTGAGAAACCCGCGGTCACTGACGCAATACAGGGTGAAGTTGGTCGAGGTTCCTTCGGAGTCGTGGAAGGTGTCCGAGACGACGACCGGCTCGGTAGCCGGTGGTGAGCAGAACAGGGGTGCGGTGAGTTTCGCTTCGCCCGGCCAGATGGCAACAGCGATGAGAATGGTGAGGAAGGCGGCGGCGCAGGCGAGTGACACCGCGGAAATCAGGACGCGTCGCATTCGCTATACCTGCCGCACTCGAAGGAAGGTGCCGGTCCGGTCGAATTCGGCGACCATCTCCGAGCGTGGCGACAAGACATTGGCGACGATGCGGATCTCGCGGCCGAAACGGCTCACCACGATGACGGTCACCTGCCCGTCGGGCAGCGCGCTTCGGGCGAGGGCGGCGTCGACGATATCTTCGATTCGCGACAGACCGGGTACCTCGCTGACGGCGAAATCCTCGCCGTCGAGGTCGTCGGCGGCGGAGACCCGAACCGGACGTGGTGCGCTGAGGGCGCCGAGAGCGAAGGAGTAGTCGTCGAGCTGCCGGGATCGATCAGGTGGCCGAACGCGCAGGCGCACGGTGGGTTCCCGAGCGGCCAGTACCTCGTCGCCGGACAGATATCGGGTTATCTGGGCGGGTTGGTCGTTCAAGGTGAGGCGGAACTGGGTCGAATTCGGTGGGGTGAGCATGATGACGTTCGCTTCGAGGTCGATGGCACCGGTTCGCCGGCTCAGCGCCGCGATGGCCTCCTGCGGCAACGAACTCACCAACCCGCCGCCGCGCGCTCGCAGCTGATCCTCGAAATCCGCCCGGTCCACCGCGCCCACGCACCCACTGGTGCCCAGTACGACCAGGCAAACGAGGACCCGAAACCATCTGCCACCGCGCACATCCCGAATGCTAAGCGTTGCGCCGGGATCGCGCCGGTCGTCAGCCCCCGACTGGTTGCAGAACGCGCAGAATCGGGTCGTAGGCCCAGTTCAGCATGCGCTCGGCGTCCTGCCGCGCGGCGGCGCTGCTGTGGTCGGAGCTGTGCAGGACGACACCGATCAGCGGGATGCCGGCGCGCACCGTCTCGAACATCAGGCAGTGTCCCGCGGCGTCGGTGTTGCCTGTCTTGATGCCGATGGTGCCGGGATATTCGTCGAGCATGCGGTTGGTCGTTTCCCAGTGGTGCTCGCGGTTGGCGGGTCCGGCGGGAACGTGGAAGTCCCGCGCGCCGACGATCTCGCGGAACAGCGGCAGGTTCATCGCCCGCACACCCAGTGCGACCAGGTCCGCCGGGGTGGAATAGGTGGAGTGATCGGTGGGATACGGCATACCGGCCGGGTCACTGAAATGCGTTCCGGCCAAACCCATCACCCGCGCGGTGTCGTTCATTCTGGCCAGGAAACCACCCTGGCCGGGACCGAACGATTCGGCGACGGTGTAGGCGGCGTCGCAGCCCGACGGCAGCAGCAGCGCGTAGAGCAGTTGGCGCGCGGTGAGCACCTCACCGGGAACCAGTCCCGCGGTGCTGCCGTTTTCCCTGGCACAGTAGGCGCCCGCTTCCTGGGGCACCGTCACCGGCCGTTCGAGGTCACCGCTGACGATCACGACCACCGCCGTCATCACCTTCGCGATACTGGCGATCGGGACCGGGGTGTTCGCCTCGCGCGACCACACCACCGTCCCGGTGAGCCCCTCCGCCAACGCCGCGCCCGAGGCCTGAACACCGTCTGGCCCGGCGGCCGGCCACGGCAGCAGACCGTCAGCACTCCCGGAGGGTGCGGCAGCCGCAACACCGTGACCAGCGGCGACGATCAGAACCCCGACAGTGACAGCGTGCAACACCTTGGCGAATGTCCGCATGGCGACATTCTGGCGTACAACTATGCCGACCTGCGGGATTTACCCCCTCGATTCACCGAACTCGTTGCCATTCCGGTCCAACCCGCCGGAACTATGCCTGGAACTCCCGGACATAGATCGTGTCGACGCCGAGTACACCGACCGAACTCGCGCCGCCCGGCTGACCGAGTGGCTCGGCCCGTCCGGGTAGCGGTTCGTGGAAGAAGCGGACGTTCTCGGTGACGAACTGTTCTTGGCCGGGCGGCAGATCGTCTTCGTAGTAGATCGCCTCGACCGGGCAGGCCGGTTCGCACGCGCCGCAGTCGATGCACTCGTCGGGCTGGATGTAGGCCATCCGATCGCCGATGAAGATGCAGTCGATCGGGCACTCCTCGATGCAGGCCCGATCCAGGATGTCCACGCAGGCGGCGCCGACCACGAACGTCATGTTGTGCTCCTCAGCTGTACTGGCCCGCAACTTGCGGCAGTGCTGATCCTGGTGCGCGCGCTCGCGGGCGGGTAGCCCCCGATATCCACCACCTCGTAAGGTTTCCTTATGAGCTTGCCGCCCGGAACACCTGCGCTGGAGGTGCTCGATCTCCTGGTATCGGTGGCAGAGCTGGGCAGCCTCGGCGCCGCGGCGCGCCGACACGGCATCAGCCAGCCCGCGGTCGGCATGCGCATCAGCGCGTTGGAACGGCGGCTACGGCTACGGCTGATCGATCGCGGACCCACCGGTTCGGCCTTGACCGATGCCGGTGCGGCCGTGGTCGAACTGGGTCGGCCGGTACTGGCCGCGGGACTCGCCCTGATGGACGGTGTCGCGGACCTGCACCGCGAACTGTCACCACAACTGCATGTCATCGCCTCGAAAACCATTGCCGACCACCGGATTCCGCAGTGGCTGGCGGCATTGCGCAAGCTCCGGCCCGAGCTCGCCGTCGAACTCGACGTGGCGAACTCCCAGCAGGTGACCACGGCGGTGCGCGATCGCGAGGTCGTGCTCGGATTCGTCGAGGGCCCGCAGGCACCCGCGGGGCTGGGGAGCCGGGTACTCGTGGCCGACGAGCTGGTCGTGGTCGTCGCACCGACCCACCCGTGGGCCACCCGCACGCGCCCGGTGAGCCGACGCGAACTCGCCGATACGCCGCTGGTGTGGCGCGAGAAGGGATCCGGGACACGCGACACCGTCTGGGCCGCGCTACAGATCCACGGCACCCCCGCGCGGCCCGCCGCCGAACTCGGTTCCGCCGCAGCCATTCTCGCGACCACCCGCAGCGGACTCGCCCCCGCGGTGGTCAGCCGGCTGATCGTCGCCCACGAACTCCGTGCGGGCACTCTGCACGAGGTCGACCTGGCCGATTCGCTGGTTCTGACCCGAAAGTTCCGCGCCATCTGGCACCGCAGCACCCCACCATCCGGCCCCGCGGGCGACCTGGTCGACCTCGCCGCCCGCATCGAAGCGGCCCGACCGACAGTACGACGACCGCCGCGAGACTGACCCATCGTTTGCCTGGCACGGAATCTTCAATCACACGAACAGATTCGGCATCGACACCGGGCACGACCCGCTGCGCAGAGAGCGCGCACCCACGACACCGACCAGCGACGCCGCGACCGCCGGGCCGACGGGCACCAGCGGTAGCGCACCCCGCTCGACACACGCACGAAAGCCTTCGAGGATTCGGACCGTGCCCTCAGCCTTCGGTTCGACCAGGGTGCCGTCCGGCAGCGTCACGGCGGCGGGTGCGCGTTCCTCGTCGCGGGTGACGCCGTCACCAGTGGTCCAGCCTTCTTTGCGCACGCGCACCGACCAGGCGCGAGCGCCCGGTGCTCGGACCGATTCGGCGAGCCCCTCGGTACCGCGCACCGAGAACTAGCTCCAGTGGCTGTCCGGTTCGCCCTGCAGGAATCCGTGCCGGGTCACGGCCAGACCACCGCCGCTGAGCCGGACCACCATGACCACCGCGGACCTGGAATCGGTGGTGTCGACCGGAAAGGCCGTCACCTCGGTCGGCAGCTCGCCGGTGAGAGCGAGGATCGGCGACAGGGTGTGCGTGCAGTACGCCGTCGGCTCGATACGACCACGCCAGTGATTCGGATCGCCGATCAGGCTCGAGACATCATCGGGCGACATCGCGTGCAGATAGTCCGCCTCGACAAGCGTCACCCGTCCGATCTCCCTGGCTTCGACGGCTTTTCGAAGGAGCTGGACATGTGGATGGAAGACGTAGTTCTCGGCGAACGAGTACGTCGCGGCCGAGCGTCGTTCGGCCGCGAGCAGCGCGATCGCTTGCCGCTCGTCCGCACACGCGGCGGATTCGGAGAGCACGTGGATTCCGCGGTCGAGGAAGGCGACGGCCAAGGGGGCGTGCTCGTCGAAGTCGTTGGCGAGGACCACCCCGTCGAGGTCGTACTCCAGCAGGACGCGCCAATCCTCGAACACGGCCGCCGATGACAGGTGAACGGCCGCTGCTGCCCGCCGGGCCGGGTCACGATCGCAGGCGGCGACCACCTCCATACCCAATCGCCGACACCACGTCGCCAGATACAAGCCCATTCCCAGACCGACCACACCTACGCGCATGGCTTGATGCCTCCTGGATACTTCTTGCCGAGCAGGTCACTCCCCCTCGATCAGTTGCCTACCGCTCCGCAAGGATCTCGACGTACCCGTCGGTGCCGTTCACGCGGATGCGCTGCCCGTCGCGGATCAGCTCGGTGGCGTGTTCCACGCCGACGACGGCGGGGAGGCCGTATTCGCGGGCGATCACCGCACCGTGGGTCATCAGGCCGCCCACTTCGGTCACCAGTCCCGCTATCCCGACGAACAGCGGGGTCCAGCTCGGATCGGTGTAGGCGGTGACCAGGATGTCACCGGATGCCAGGTCGGCCTGCGCGATGTCGGCGATGACGCGGGCGCGCCCTTCGATCGTCCCGGCCGAGACCGCCAAGCCTGGCAGTGCCCCGGCGGGAAGGTCCTCACGCCGATACGCCCCGGCGAGGGCCTCACCGTCGGAGGTGAGCACTCGCGGCGCGGTGAGCGACCGATACGACCGGAACGCGTCTTGTCGTTCGTCGACGAGGCCCCGGTCGGCCAGTTGCGTGCGAACGACCTCCTGCAGCTCGTCGAATCTCAGGAAGAAGATGTCGCCGGACTCGTCGAGTACACCGGCCCGCACCAGCCGTTCGGCTTCGCGCAGCAGCGCCTGCTTGTAGACGAAGTAGCGGCTGACCATGCCGTATTTCGGGTACTCCCGATATCCGGAGAACGTGCGGACACGCTCGATCATCCGCGCGGTCTCCGCGGCCTTCTGCTCCCCCTCGGGGAGGGCGCGCAGGCGTCGCAGAATCTGTTGTTCCGATTGTTCGGCCTCGCGCAGGCCGTCCTCGAAGCGACGCCTGCCCTCGCCCGGCCCGAAGTTCTTGATATTGCCGAGAATCGTCGGTACCAGCGTGGCGGGACTCTCGCTCCAGCGCGGCCGGGTGATGTCGATTTCGCCGGTGCAGCGCATGCCGTACTTGCCGAGGAACCTCTCGATCGCGGCTCGTGCGTCGTCTCCGCCCGGGTGATCGGCCAGACCGTCCAGGAAATCGTCGCCCTCGATCCGCTCCAGGTAAGCCACCACCTCCGGATGCGGGCGGATCACATCGGCGACATCCAGCAACGCCAGACCCATCTCCGATGTCACGTTGCCGGGGACCGACTGGGTGAGTGCGTCGGCGGCGTTCTTCTCGCCCAGCCATTCCCGCAATCGATCGTTGAGCCACTCCGTGGCCTCCATCGCGGCCATGATCACCTGCAAACCCTGGGGAGCGAACAGGACCCGCCGCAGCTCCTGCTGGATATCGGTCCGGATGAAATCGAGCAGCGGCGGTCCCGACAGATCCGCGATGTCGCGCTTCATGGCCGCCAGCGATGCCTCGCTCTGCGCGATGAGCGCGGTGACGATATCGGGATCGGTTTCGATCGGCACGGGGGCGGTACCGAACGGCGCCGCCGGTGCGCCGGAATCCTCTTCTGGCACTGGACGAACGAAGTCACCGCGCTCGAGCACTGTGCGCAGCGCGTCCCCCATCAGCGGGTCGGACTTGCCGAGTCCCGCCGCCAAGGCGGCGCCTTTCGCCGGGACGGACACCATCGCGGTGACATCGACGAACAACCGGCCGCCCGCGTCGCGCATCGGCGCGTTGCTCGTCAGCTGCCACACCGAGAGCCCCAGCGGCTTCATCGCGTCGGTCATCATCTGCTGATGGCCCACCGACACATAGACGTGGTTCTCCCGGTCGTCGGCGGCGGGAATCGGGAACAGGCTGGTGATCGGTCTGCTCTGCACGACGCGGAAAACATCACCGTCCGAACACCATTCGATGTCCTGAGGGCTGCCGAAATGCGCTTCGATGCGGCGGCCGAGCCGCGCGAGCCGCAACACCTGCTCATCGGAGAGGACCGGCTCGTTCCGGTGTTCTCCCGCGATCTCGCGCACCTGGGTGCCGCCTGTCGGGACCGGCTCCACGCGAATCTTCTTGGTGGCGATCGTCTTGTCGGTGATGTGGTCGTCGCGAACCCGGTAGACGTCGGCATTGACCAGACCCGACACGAGCGCCTCACCGAGACCGAAACCGGCGTCGATGGACACGACCGTCCGGTCGCAGGTGAGGGGGTCGGCCGTCATCAGGATGCCGGCGGCGCGCGCGAACACCATCCGCTGCACGACCACACCCATCCGGATCTTCTTCTGGTCGAAGCCGTTTCGCAGTCGATAGGTGACCGCTCGCTCGGTGAACAGCGAACCCCAGCACCGGCGGACATGCTCGACGATCGCCGCCGATCCCACGACATTCAGGAAGGTGTCCTGCTGGCCGGCGAACGAGGCGCCCGGCAGATCCTCGGCCGTCGCACTGGATCGCACGGCACAGGCGTCCTCTGCTCCGAGCCGAGTATGCGCGGCGAGGATCGCCTCCACGACCGCGTCCGGCACGACCAGCTCCTCGATCATGCGCCGCAGCTGCGCGCTCAGCCGGGAGATCGAGGCCCGATCACCTGACTCGAGGCGCGACACCTCGTCGAGCCGAGCATCGAGCGCCGGCTCCCCCGCCACCGTCCGATCGAAGGCATCGGTCGTCACGCAGAACCCGTCCGGCACCTCGGCACCGTCGATCCGCGACAACTCACCGAGGTTCGCACCCTTACCGCCGACAATCGCGACCATTGTTCGATCGATCTCGTCGAACCCGAGCACATAGGCCATCCCGCTACTCCTCACCTGGTGGTTTCGGTCTAACGCGAGCGATTATGGACCAGGATTCAGCGCCTCATGAGGGCCCGGAATCGTGTATACAGTAGAAGGGGGAAAGCAACGGGAGCGTTCGTGCGCCCGACACCGGCGGCAATTCCGTGACCACACCGGATTCCAGTCGACCACAGCCCCGATCCGCCTTGATCGGACCCGGGTTGCCACATCGCGAGGCAACCGGCCTCCGAAAGCCGACCGCTGCCGCGTGACGGGCGCTTGTGCCATGTTGCCCATCGATTGCGGATGCCGAGATTTTCACCTCGCGCGCCGATCCGGGCCGCCTGCGACCCCGAATATGTGACAGATCAGCTAGCACGCAGCGTCCAGCCCCCGGCTTTGCCTGTGAGGACACCATGGCCACCGAGAACCCTTTCGACTCCCTGCCCACGACCGATTCTTCCGCCGAACCGGCCCCGCCGTCCTGGGCCGCGCCTGCCCTGCTCCTGTCGCTACTGATGCTCGGCCTCGACCTGGTGGCCCTGATTCCCCTCGGTGCGTGGATGCGCGACTACGGCATCGGCCTGGTCTGCACGATCTACCTGCTCCACGTCCTGGCGTCGACCGCGGTGGCCGCATGGACTGTGAGCCAGTTCCCCCTCCAGCTCGATATCGAACCGGAGCAGCAGAACACCTAGCCATACCGGTGCGGCAGGCAGGGATGCGGGTGCATCCCTGCTGAATTGTCGGCGAACACCGAGTTCACGGCACCTTCGGGCCTGCCACATATGGGTGCGCTGATGGCAGGATAGAGGCGGAGTTTGCCTGATCTACCCGGAGCACCGCTGCACCATGACTCGAACTCGCACCCCGCGCCCGTCCGATGTGCCGCGAGCTGCCGGCGGGGACCTGGTGAATGTGCGACTCATCGTGCTGGCGTTGACAATCGGCGTCACCCAGCTGTTCGTGATCCCGCTGGCACTGCTCCCACTGGATGCGGCGTGGGGTTGGGCCCTGGTGCCGCTGACGCTGACCATCACGCCGTTCTGGTCACTGATCCACGAGGCCGTTCACGGGTCGCTGCTACGGAATCGGACCCGCAACGACCGGATGGGACGCATTCTGGCGGTGGTGTACGGATCACCCTTCGCGATGCTGAAAGTGGGCCACCTGCTCCACCATCGATACAGCCGGGTCCGTGAGCGCAGCGAGATCTACGACCCGGCGACGACCACTCGGCGGGCCGCCGCTCCCCCGTTCTATCTGAAACTGTTCGGCGGTTTGTACCTGCTCGAAGTGCTCGCGCTACTGCTCGCGCCGATGCCCGAGCGAACCATTCGTGCACTGGGACGTCGAGTGGACGCACCCGATTCGGTCGGTGGTCTCGTCCTCGAGCGTGTCGCCCAGCCGGCGGTTCTGGGCAAGTTCCGCACCGACGCCGCCGCGATCGTCGTCCTCCACACCGCCGCGTTCCTCGCCTATGGCGCACACGGCTGGATGCTGCTCGCCGCGATCGGCGGCCGCGCCCTCATCATCTCCCTCTCCGACAACGCCTACCACTACGGCACCGACCTCGAATCACCCAGAGCGGCAATGAATCTGCGCCTGCCCCGCACACTCGAGCGCTTCGCTCTCAGCTTCAATCTGCACGATGTGCACCACCGCCACCCCGGTCTGCGCTGGTACGAGTTGCGCTCCCGATTCGACTCCGAAGGCGCTCACTACCACCTCGGCTGGTTCCGCGCGGTTGCCCGTCAACTCCGCGGTCCGATCGAACTGACCTGATTTCGCTCGATCCCGCGGCTCCGGGTGAGGCATCGTAGATCCATGCCGCTGACGATTTCGGTTCTCGCGGACCGCCCCGATCTGTACGACGCCTTCACCGGAATGGCCGACTCCTGGCCTGAATTCATGCGCCACGACCCCGTCGGCAACCTGTACTACTCGATGCTGGATCGGTTCGCCGACTACATCCTGGTCTGCCAGGACGAGGCAGGCGAGGTGGTGGGCCGGGCCTATTCCGTCCCGTTTTGGCTCGGTGCGGCCGACCTCCCCGACGACGGCTGGGACGGTGCGATTCGCCGCGGCATCCACACCTCGGCGACCGGCGCACAGCCAGACACGGTGTCCGCGATCGAGATCGTCATCGAACCGAGCAGGCAGGGCACCGGGCTGAGCGCGGAAATCCTTGCCGCTCTGCGGGACAACGCCGCTCGGCTCGGATTCGCCGAGCTCGTGGCGCCCGTGCGCCCCAACGGAAAAGCCGACATCGAACAACCGATGAGTGTCTACGCCGGGCTGACGAGGGCGGATGGGCTGCCGGTCGACCCGTGGCTGCGCGTACACGTCCGGGCCGGCGGCACGATCGACAAGATCGCACCGCGATCCATGGTTATTCCTGGGACGCTGGAGGAATGGCGTGCGTGGACCGGCCTGCCGTTCGACACCAGCGGGCAGGTACTCGTGCCCACAGCGCTGGCCCCGATGTCGTGTTCGGTCGAGCACGGTGTCGCGGTCTATGTGGAGCCCAATGTGTGGATCCGACATCCGACAGGAGCGACGGGTTCGCAGCGGATCAGTGCAGGTCGAGGTTGGTGACGGTCTCGGGGCCGAGTGCGATGCGGGCGTGCCAGGTCGGTGGCTCCCAGGGATCGGGAGCCATGCCCTGGTAGCGGGCCGACAGGTCGAGGTAGCGGGAGCCGCCCGCCTCGGCGGCCACGACTTCGTAGTCGTACCAGGTCAGGTCCGAGCCGGTCGGCACGTGGAGTCCGATGCTGTCGCCGGTGCCGTCCGTGTCCTCGATCGCCTCTCTGGCCTCGAGATCGCGGACCAGAATCGGCACCGCAGCATAGATTTCCAGGCTCGTCGCGGTGGTGAACCGGTCGGCCGGATAGCGGCCCCGCCAGCCCGACGGATCGGCGAGTACCACGTTCTGGAGCGGCTCGACGACAACACGATTCGACGACACCGGACTCGATGCCACTGCACTGCACCCGGATTGACCGCGCAGCAGCGCATTCGCAGTCACCAGGACCGAGGTGGGATGTCCGGACCCGGGTGCCGCCCCGGTGGTCCAATGTGGTGGGGTGTCCTCGTCGCGTCCGGCCATGAGCTCGACGATCGTGGCAGCTTCGGAGCCGTCGACAGTGGCGCACAGGGCTCTGCCGTAGCCGCCGACACCCAGGGTGCGCTGCGTGAGCGGGATGGCGAAAGGCCAATTGGTCGGCGCAGGCAACGGCTCGTCATCCGGTGAGACTGCGGGCTGGAACGCGATATCGAGGGCGGTCGGCGTGTACGGCGCACGACGCCGCACCGTGAGCTGCTCGTCATCGGGCAGTGCTCGCAAACGATCGATCACGTTCCCCAGCCTGCGCACCTCACCATTGCCGGAACGCGTGCGGGAGTCGGTGTCCAGGCCGTAGACCGAGACACCCACCGGCCCATCGAAGTTCGCGTACACCACCGTCGTCGGCTGGTCCGTCGGCGGCGAGAACTCGCGGTAGTGGGCATCGTCGAAGGAGAGTTCGCCGAACCACGCGCGAACTTGCTCGATGCCGTCCTCGGTGAGCTGGGCCCAGTACACGCCGAACACGCTCTGCTCGGCACCGTCGTCCACGTAGGTGAAAACCGTACCGTCGCGCCGCAATTCGAAGAAGGGAACGCGTCGGCTCCCGACACGGCCGGTCTCCAGGAACCCCGCCGACTCAGCGATCGACACCAACACATCCGCGTCACGCGCGGCAGGCGGATCATTCTCGCCGCGGCCGAACACAGTGCACGCGCAGAGCGACGACACCGCGATGAGCATCGCACCGAGAACGACAGATCGGTGGGCCATATCCGAGCCTAACGCAGGCTGTGATCTTGCACGGCCGGGTAGCCGCCCCCTCCCGATGGCCGCATCATGGATAAATCGCCGACTCTCAGATCCGGGCATCTGTCAGTCGCGCGCCACCGGTGCCGCGCGTTCGGCGAGACTGCCCATGCCTAAGGAGTCCGCCGGTGAGTCATGCATTCTTTCGCGCACAATCCGATCCGATCAGCGGCACCGAGGTACTCCATCCCGAACCCGAGGCGAGCAGCGGATGGATCGGTGGGCAGTTGCGCGGGATGGCTGTCGGCGCGGTCCTGGCGCGCGCGGTGGAGCGCGAGCTCATCGTTCGCGACCGGAGCGACTTGCGGCCGGTGCGGTGGACGCTCGACCTGTTCCGCCCGGTGTTCATGCGGCCCTGCACAACTCGTGTCGAGGTGATCCGCGACGGCCGCCGATTGTCGTTGTTCGATGCGGTGCTGATCCAAGACGGCCGCCCCGTGGCGCGGGCCGGCGCGCTGTATCTGCGCCCCGGCCCGACACCGGACGGCATCTGCTGGTCGCCGGAGACGACCGCGGATCCGCCGCCTGCCGACCGCGAACCCTCGCCCGATCGGGATCGCGTGTACTTCAGCGAGGAGCAAGGTTGGAGTCCCGATGCCCGCACCCACCACAACGCGGCCCGCACGGGGATCTGGCACCGCCCGATCGCGGTCGTGGCCGGTGAGCAACCGACGCCGTTCCAGTTCGTCGCGGGCCTCGCCGATGTGACGAACGTGGTCACCAACCTCGGCAGCCACGGCCTGGAGTACATCAACGCCGATGCCACGCTCACGTTGACCAGGCTTCCGGAAGGGGAGGAAGCCGGGCTGGTCGGCCTGGACCGGCTGGCACAGGACGGCATCGCGCTGGGCACTGCGGCGATCTATGACCGCAAAGGCGTATTCGGTACCGCGACAGTCAGTTCCCTCGCCAACACCCGGGGCCCCGCGGACCTGAGCGCTATCGGGGCGTCGTCATCGCCCATGGCCGCGGACTAGTTCGCACCGCCTCAGCTGCGCCGCCGTGGCGATTTCATGACCCGGCCTCGTAGGCTTGCGCTATGGCACACGACACCGATCAGCCCGTCGACATCAAGCCACGCTCCCGCGATGTCACCGATGGTCTCGAGAAAACTGCCGCTCGTGGCATGCTCCGCGCGGTCGGCATGGGTGACGAGGACTGGGTAAAACCGCAGATCGGTGTGGCCTCGAGCTGGAACGAGATCACGCCGTGCAATCTGTCGCTCGACCGGCTGGCCAAGGCGGTCAAACGCGGTGTCCACGCCGGGGGCGGTTTCCCGCTCGAGTTCGGCACGATATCGGTCTCCGACGGCATCTCGATGGGCCACGAGGGGATGCACTTCTCGCTGGTCAGCCGTGAGATCATCGCCGATTCGGTCGAAACCGTGATGATGGCCGAGCGCCTCGACGGTTCGGTGCTGCTCGCCGGCTGCGACAAGAGCCTGCCGGGCATGCTGATGGCCGCCGCGCGACTGGACCTGGCGAGCGTATTCCTCTACGCGGGGTCGACCCTGCCCGGCAATATCGACGGCAAGGACGTCACGATCATCGACGCGTTCGAGGCTGTCGGTGCCTGCATCAAAGGTCTGATCACCCCCGCCGAGGTCGACCGCATCGAGCGGGCGATCTGTCCCGGCGAAGGCGCGTGTGGCGGCATGTACACGGCCAACACCATGGCCTCGGCGGCCGAGGCCCTCGGGATGAGCCTGCCCGGATCGGCTGCGCCGCCTGCCCCGGACCGTCGCCGTGACGATTTCGCCGAGAAGTCCGGCGAGGCCGTCGTCGGATTGCTGCGCAAGGGGATCACGGCCCGCGACATCATGACGATGGAGGCGTTCGAGAACGCCATCACGGTCGTCATGGCGCTCGGCGGGTCGACCAACGCCGTGCTGCACCTGCTGGCCATCGCCCGCGAGGCCGGTGTCGGCCTCACCCTCGCCGACTTCAACCGGGTCGGTGACAAGGTGCCCCACCTGGGCGACCTCAAGCCGTTCGGCCGCTATGTCATGAACGACGTCGACAGGGTCGGCGGCATCCCCGTCGTGATGAAGGCCCTGCTGGATGCCGGTCTCATGCACGGCGACGTCATGACCGTCACGGGCGCGACCATGGCCGAGAATCTCGCCCACATCGAGCTCGGCCTCGACGGTGACGTCATCCGCCGCCTCGACCGGCCGATCCACCGCACCGGCGGGCTCACCATCCTGCACGGCTCGCTCGCACCCGAAGGCGCCGTGGTGAAGAGCGCCGGTTTCGACTCCGATGTCTTCCGCGGCACGGCCCGGGTGTTCGACGGGGAACGGGCTGCGATGAACGCACTCGAGGACGGCACCATCGTGGCGGGTGATGTCGTGGTCATCCGTAACGAGGGCCCCAAGGGCGGACCCGGCATGCGCGAGATGCTCGCCATCACCGGCGCGATCAAGGGCGCCGGCCTCGGCAAGGACGTTCTGCTGCTCACCGACGGCCGGTTCTCCGGCGGCACCACCGGATTGTGCGTGGGGCATGTCGCACCCGAAGCGGTCGACGGCGGCCCGATCGCGTTCGTCCGCGACGGCGACCCGATCGTGCTCGATGTCGCCAACCGCATCCTCGATGTCGAGATCGACGAGAACGAACTCGCCGCCCGCAAGGTCGGCTGGGAGCCGCTGCCGCCCAGGTACACCTCGGGGGTGCTGTCGAAGTACCGCAAGCTCGTCAGCTCGGCCGCACACGGCGCCGTCACCGGCTGACGGCGCCGCCTCGGCGAGAATCGCTCAGCTCAGCGTCTTCAGCGCCGTCCCGTCGTAGGGCTTCACCTCGTCGCTCCGCCCCGCCAGGATCTTGGCGGCCCATTCCGGGTCCTGGAGAAGGGCTCGACCGACGGCGACCATGTCGAATTCGTCGCGCTCCATGCGATCGAGGAGGTTGTCGAGACTGCCGAGCTCGGCGCCCTGGCCCGAGAACGCACGCAGGAAATCACCGTCGAGGCCGACCGATCCGACGGTGATCGTGGGCTTGCCGGTGAGCTTCTTGGTCCAGCCCGCCAGGTTCAGCTCCGAGTCGTCGAACTCCGGAAGCCAGTAGCGGCGGGTGGAGGCGTGGAAGGCGTCCACACCGGCCGCGGCGAGCGGGGCCAGGATCGCCTCGAGCTCCTGCGGCGTCTCGGCCAGGCGGGCGTCGTAGGCCTCCTGCTTCCACTGCGAGTAGCGGAAGATCACCGGGAACTCGGGCGAGACGACCGCGCGGACGGCGGCCACGATCTCGGCCGCGAACCTCGTGCGGGCCACCGCGTCACCGCCGTACACATCGTCGCGGCGGTTCGTGCGCTCCCAGAGGAACTGGTCGAGCAGATAACCGTGCGCACCGTGCAGTTCGACGCCGTCGAAACCGATGCGCTCGGCCGCCGCGGCGGCCTCGACGAAGGCGCCGATGACGTCGTCCAGGTCACGCTGGGTCATCGCCTTGCCGGTGCCTTCGGTGCCGTCGACGCGAATGCCGGAGGGGCCGACGGCGGGCGCGTCGACATAGGGCTGCTCGCCCTGATTGCGCACCATGCCGATATGCCACAGCTGCGGCACGATCGTGCCGCCTGCCGCGTGGACGTCCTCGGCGACCTTCGCCCACCCCGCCAACTGTTCCTCACCGTGGAACCGCGGCACACGATCGCTCTGCCCCGCCGACTGATGGCCGACGTAGGTTCCCTCGGTGACGATCAGACCGACGCCCGCGGCGGCGCGGCGGGCGTAATAGGACCGGACATCGTCACCGGGAACGCCGCCGGGCGAGAACATCCGCGTCATGGGCGCCATCACGATGCGGTTCGGGACGGTCAGGCCGTTGAGCGTGACGGGCCGCGACAGGATCTCGGCCGTGCGGGAGGCCTCGGACTGGGTGACGATCACTGGGTGCTCCTCAGAGGTACTTGACAAAGTCGAAGGTTGAGAACTTCAAGCAATGCCCACACGCTAGAGGCAGATATTTGAGATAGTCAAGTTTCTGCGGATAAGCTGACTCCCATGGAAGAAGCTGCGCGCGTCGATACGGCCCAGCTCATGGAGCTGCTCTCGGTGGCGCTCGGTGTCTATTACGGAGACTTCACCGCGGCGGCGGCGAGCGAGAACCTCACGGCGAGTCAGGGCAAAACGCTGACGGTGCTGCGCCGAGGGCCTGTCGCTATGCGCGCCCTGGCCGAGACCTTGTCCTGCGACGCGTCCAACGTCACCGGGATCATCAACCGGCTGGAGAAGCGCGACCTCGTGCGCCGCGAAGCCAGTGCGTCCGACCGGCGCGTCACCCACCTGGTCATCACGGCCGAGGGCGAGCGTGTCACCGATAGGATCCGCGCGAAGATGCAGTCGACGCAAGACGGCCTGAAAAAGCTCAGCGACCGAGATCGAGATTGCCTGTTCGCCCTGCTGGAGCGCGTTTTCGTGACCGGCACCGACTGAGCTGCCAACCGGGGCGCGGCGTCAGAAGGACGACCCGAGCAGGGTCCGCACGAACGTGTCGGTCGACTTCCCGAGCTCCGCGGTCGTTCCCGCGGCGAGCACCCGGCCCGCGTGCAGGATCACCATCCGGTCGGCGACGCCGCCGTGAGTCAGCACCTGCACCTCGTTGCTGACCACGAGTACCGCCGCACCGGAGTCGGCGTAATCGCGCAATGATCTCCACACGCCGTACGCCGTCGCCCGGTCGAGGGAATTGGTCGGTCCGTCCGCGATGAGCACGCGCGGAGCCGGCAGCAGCGCGGCGGCGAGCGCGGCACGCTGGATCTGACCTCCCGAATGCTGATGTGGGAGAAGGTCCGAGGCTTCGGCCGGATACTGTGCCGCGGCGCATGCTCGCTCGACACTCCACGCTCGATGGCGGCGCTCCAACGTCCGCAATTGGGCGCTCACTGTCTTGTCGGAGTCGAATGCCGTCACACCTTCTTGCGGCACATAGCCGACGACGCCCTCACGCAAGGCCGCCCATCGCTGATCGTCGACAGCCACACCGTCGACCAAGACCTGGCCCTTGGACTGCGCGGTGGCGGGCAATCGTCCCGCGAGAGCCGAAGCGGCCATGGACTTTCCGGCGCCGGGGCCACCGAGCACAGCGGTGATCTGACCAGCAGGCACCACCAGATCGACCTCCGTGAGCACGGTTTCGCTCCACCGCGCGGTGTCGACACGGACGGTCAGGCGGCACAGCTCCACGGTCATAACTCACCATGGCACGCTCGAGTACCGAGCATCCACCGTTCGCCGGAGGCGGTCGGAGCTCATCGCACGACCGCTGGCATGATTGCCGACCAGAATCGCGATTGCTTTCGCGACCTGCGCGGAACTGGTAGAACCGGATCAAACACGAGGTGCCGATCGCGAAGCGCCGAGACGTTCGCCGACAGACTCTCCCTATCGGTCGACGCCCGCGGCTGAGGTAGACGTTCGCAGATCGGCATGCTGCCACGAGGAGACGTCATGGCTACCGACCAGAGCTTGCTGCACCGTTTCGTCATTTCCCAGCTCGGCGCGGCCGGGCTCGATCGGGCGCAGCTCATCCGGGACACCGGGGTGCCGGATTGGTCGATGACCGGCCACGACGTGCATCTACCCAGTGCGACGTTCTCCCGGCTGTGGGAGGTCGGTGAACATCGCCTCGGTCCCGACGTCGCCCTCCAAGTGGCCCGGCGCTACGAGCTGTCCAGCCTCGGGCTGTACGACTATCTGTTCGCGTCCGCGCCGACCCTGGGCGCCGGGCTGGCGACGTGCGGTCCCTACATCACCGCGGTCACCACCAATCACCGATTCGACCTGGTCACCGAAACCGAGGACGAGTCCACCCTGTACCTCGAGATGCTCGATGGCGAAGGTCGCGGCAGGGACCACACCCAGCTGTGGGGTTTGTCGGCCGTTCTGAGCCGCGCGCGCCGGGTGGTCGAGGATCCGTTGAACCCGGTTCGCGTCTCGCTGCGCCAAGCCGCTCCCGCGCACGTCGACGGCTTTCGAGCCGTGTTCGGCTCCGCCACGCTGGAATTCGACGCCCCGGCCGACTCGATGACCTTCCGCTCCGCGGACCTGGACCTTCCCCTGACCACCGCGGACCCTGTCCTGGCCGCGGTCCTGGAACCGCTGGCCGCCGCCTTGCCACCGCCGCCGACCCTTGCCTCGGCCTGGCCCGCCCGAGTCGCCGACGCCTTGGACGAGGCTATCGAGGCCGGAACGGTCTCCCTCGACAGTGTCGCCCAGATCCTCAACATCAGCCCTCGCACACTGCAACGACGGCTGGGCGAATCGGGCACGACCTGGCGGGCCGAACTGGACCGGGCCCGCAGCGCACGGTTGTCGCGAGCGACATCCGGTGGCTCGCTGAGCGGCACCAAGCAGGCCGAACTGCTCGGCTACTCCGATGCGGGGTCGCTACGCCGGGCTGCCCGACGCTGGTCGGTGGGCTCGCGTCCGGTTCGCAACGTCACGTCCTGAGGTAGGTCGAGGCGATCTGCCAGAACGTTTCGCGCTCCAACAAGCGGAAGTCCCACCCGTCGATGAGGTCACGGAACGTGGCGACGATGCCGGCGACATCGAAGTCATCGCGGGTCGCTGTTCCTTTCGACTCCAGCGCGGAAATCACGTAGACAGTGGCACTCTCCCTCGTCACCGCACACTCCCATCGTTCACTCACCGACCATTCGAACGTAAGTGTCGAATTACCTCGCGGCCACGACAAGAACAGAACGCGCCAACCTCGTGCCGAACGCGCCAACCTCGCCACCGCGGCGGCGGTATTCACCCGTCCCGGATGAGGCTCACGCCGCCCTGCGCTGGTTGGCTGGATCTCGCCGACCGCGCCAACGGCGGTCCGAGGCGAGGAGCGTTCGTGAACTCGTACCCGCCGATCGACGAGCACGGCATCGTCGGTGATCTGCAGACAGCGGCTCTGGTATCGGCCGCCGGAACGATCGACTGGTGGTGCGCGCCACGATTCGATTCACCGAGTGTGTTCGCGTCCCTGCTCGACAGCGAGAAGGGCGGACACTGCTCACTCGCCGTCGACACCACCAACCCGGTGACCATCCGGCAGCTGTACCTGCCCGACACCGCCATCCTGTTGACGCGGTTCTCCGGGCCCGACGGCGTGGGCGAGGTCGCCGACTTCATGGAGCCGATTCGCGGTACCGAACCCGCCGACCGGCACAGATTGGTGCGGGTCGCGCGGGTGGTGCGCGGAAGCTTCACGTTCGCTCTCGCATGCCGCCCGCGGTTCGACTACGCACGCGCCAGCCACACCCTCGACCGAGTCGATGAGCGAACCGCCGTCTTCCGTTCCGGCATCGCCGATCTGCATCTGCAATCCACCGACCCGATCGCGCTGCACCCCGACGGCGCCGACATCACCGCGCGATTCACCTTGTCCGCCGGTGAGCGAGCGGCGGTCGTGTTGACCACCGCCCCCGCCGGGGCGGATTTCTCCTCGGCACCGATGTGGGCAACGATCGCCCACGAGTTCGACCAGTGCCGTCGCTTCTGGCAGACCTGGTTGCGCTCGTCCACCTACCGCGGGCGCTGGCGCGACATCGTCAATCGCTCCGCGATCACCCTCAAACTGCTCACCTATGCCCCGACCGGCGCGCCGATCGCCGCGGCCACCATGGGGTTGCCCGAACAGATCGGCGGCGAACGCAATTGGGACTATCGCTACACCTGGATCCGGGATGCCTCGCTGTCGGTACGGGCGCTGAGCGACCTCGGCTTCACCGAGGAGCCCTACGCCTTCCGTCGCTGGCTACGCGACCGGGTCGACGCGGGCGGCACCGCCTCCGGCGAACCCTTGCAGATCATGTACCGCGTCGACGGCGACCCGCACCTGGACGAGATAACGCTGCCCCACCTGGAGGGATACCAGGGTTCGGCACCGGTGCGGGTCGGCAACGGCGCCGCTGACCAGATCCAGCTCGACATCTACGGCGAGGCGGCCGACGCGCTGGCGCAGGCGACCGATATGGCCGCCATTGCCGGTTGGCGGACATTCAGCGGCCTCATCGACTGGCTCGCCGACAACTGGGATCGCCCCGACGAGGGCATCTGGGAAACTCGCGGCGGCCGCCAGGAATTCACCTACAGCCGCCTGATGACCTGGGTGGCCTTCGACCGCAGCATCCGCATGGCGAACGCGCACGCCAGGCCCGCCGACGTGGTCCGCTGGACCGCCGAACGCGACGCCGTCTTCCGGCAGATCATCGACCGCGGCTGGAGCGAGAAACGCCGAGCGTTCGTGCAGCACTTCGCCACCGACGTACTGGACGCCTCGCTGCTGCTCATGCCCCGGATGCGATTCCTGTCCCCCACCGACCCGATGTGGCTGAGCACCCTCGACGCGATGGACAAGGAGCTCGTCAGCGACAGCCTGGTCTACCGATACGACCCCGAGGCATCACCGGACGGCCTGCGCGGCACCGAAGGCACCTTCAACCTGTGCAGCTTTCTCTATGTCGAAGCCCTCGCCCGGACCGGTCGGCTGCAACAGGCCCGCTATGCCTTCGAGAAGATGCTCACCTACGCCAACCATGTCGGCCTGTTCGCCGAGGAGATCGGTCCTTCGGGCGAGCAGCTGGGCAACTTCCCGCAGGCCTTCACCCACCTGGCCCTGATCGCCGCCGCCATCGCGCTCGACGAAGAACTCGATCGCGCCGAGGCCGAGCCCGCGGCGGACTGATCCGCTCACCCGCGATGTGAGCGCACATGGCGCACTTCATGCCATTGTGCACAGCGTGCCAATTCGCTCAGCTCTCGGCGGCGACGACGCAGAACTCGTTGCCGTGCGGGTCCTGCAGCACGGTCCAGCCGAAACCGGGCAGCGAGTGTTCGCCGTGGACCGTGGCCCCCAGCGCCGTCAGCCGGGCGACCTCGGCCGCGCGAGCCGTGGTCTGGAAATCGATGTGCACCCGGTTCTTGGTCACCTTGGTCTCGGGAACCAGCTGGAACGCGAGGTAGCGCCCCTCCCCGAAGCCGACGCCGGGCGGAGTGATCATGACGTAGTCCCCGGAGTCGACGAGGACCGTGTAACCGAGTGCGGAGCTCCAGAACTCGGCCAGTTCGGCGGGATCGTTGCTGTCGATGGTGATGCCGCCGACAGTGATGGTTTCCGACATGGGCGAAACGCTAGGCCGTGACACCGACAAGTTCCGGTGGACGCGGCGGGCGTGCCAGACTGAGCGACGTGAGCGGGCCGGTGAAGAAGACCAGTAGGGCGCAACCGAACGACAAGCCTTCGCGTGATCGCGGAGATGTGATCGGTGGCGGGATCCTGTGGCTGGCCAAATGGTCGCTGTGCGTCGTGGCGATCGCGGCGGGGGCCTGGGTGCTCGGCACGATCACCGCCCGGCTGTGGGTGGTGCTCCTGCCCGTCGCACTGGCGATCGTGGTGACCACGATCCTGTGGCCACTGACCCGCTGGCTGACCCGGCGCAAGCTGGCACCGGCGCTCGCCGCGTCGATCACGCTGCTCGGGTTCGTCGCACTGCTGGCCGGGGTCGTGGCGCTGATCGTGCCCTCGGTGGCCGATCAAGCGCCTCAGCTCGCCGACAAGGCCACCGACGGGGTCAACCAGGTTCGCGATTGGATCCAGGGACCACCGCTGCGCATCCGCGACGAGCAACTCGATTCCGCGGTCGAGGCGATCGTCGGACGACTCCAGTCCAGCGGCGCGCAGATCGCCAATGGCGTGTTCACCGGTGTGTCCACCGCGACATCGGTCCTGATCACCGTCTTCTTGGTGTTGGTGCTGGTCTTCTTCTTCCTGAAGGACGGGCCGCGTTTTCTGCCCTGGATGCATCAGGTGTTCGGCAACCGCAGCGGGCGCCACGTCGAAGCCATCCTGGAGCGGGTCTGGGCGACTCTGGGTGGCTTCATCCGGACCCAGGCGATCGTCAGCATGGTCGACGCCGTCCTCATCGGCGCGTCGCTGTTCATCCTCGATGTGCCGCTGGCGTTGGTGCTGTCGGTGATCACCTTCATCGGCGGATTCATCCCGATGGTCGGCGCGTTCGTCGCCGGTGCGCTGGCCGTCCTCGTCGCGCTGGTCGGCAACGGGCTCACCACAGCATTGATCGTGCTCGGCATCGTCATCGCGGTGCAGCAGCTGGAAGGCAATGTGCTGCAACCGGTCCTGCAAAGCCGCAGCATGGAACTCCACGCCGTCATCGTGCTGCTCGCGGTCACCGCGGGCGGCTCGCTCTACGGCATCACCGGGGCCTTCCTCGCCGTGCCCGTCGTCGCGATGATCGCGGTGATCATCCGCTACATCGGTGAGCAGATCGACATCGCCACAGGAGCGGGACCGGACGCCGACGACCCCGACGGCGCCGAGGCCGACACCGGCGAGGCCGTGGTGGCCTCGCCGACATCCGACTCTGGGGCGGCGCCCGAGCCGAGCACCTAGCGCCGCGCGCATCCGGCTCAGCGGCCGCGCGAAACCTCCGCACGGTCCCGGTCGTTCTTGCCGACCCCTTCCTCGAACACACCCGAACCGGTGCGCGTCCGATCGGCCAGGGCAACGACGGCCGCCGTTGCCGTCGCCGTCGCGGCGGCAGTGACCAGACCAGGCCAGCCGAACCAGCCGATCGCTGCGGCCCCGAACGCGGTGCCCAGACTTCCCCCGACGAAGTAGACGGACATGTAGGCGCTGTTGAAACGGGCCGGCGCGGAGGCGTCGATGGCCAGCACGGCACTCTGATTGGCAACTTGCGCGGCGAACAGTCCGGCGTCGAAGAGGCCGAGGCAGATCAGCGTCACCACGGTGTTCGACAGCGCGACGGACAAGACCACGACCGAGCTCAGAGCGAGCGCGAGCCCGACCAGGATCACTTTCCGGTGGCCGACTCGGTCGGTCCAGCTGCCGGCGATCCTGGTGGCGAAGACGCCGGCCAGCCCTGCGCAGGCATACAGCCCGATCCGGTCGGGGGTATACGAGTACGGCGGCTGCGACAGCGCCACCGCGAGCCCAGCCCACACCGCACAGAACGCGAAGAACCACAGCGCGCCTCGCGCTGCCGCCCAGCGCAACGCGGCGAAGCGGGCGAAGAGCCCGGGCATCCCCCGCACCGTATCCAGATATCCGGCAGCTGTCCGCCCACGCACCGCGGGCAGCACCACATACGACACTGCCGCCACCACGACACAGGGCACCACGAACACCAGCAGCATTGCCCGCCAACCGATCACCTCGGTGAGCCAGCCACCGACGATACGCCCGGCGAGGATTCCGGCCGAAATGCCCGCGGTGACGATCCCCAGAACCGTGGCCTGCCGTTGAGGCGCCGCGAACCGCCCTGCCACCGAACTCAACTGAGCTCCGACAGCCGATCCCGCGCCGACCACACCGATGACGATCCCCAAGGTCAACGGCGAACGGGCCGCCGCACCGGCGACCGAAGCCAGCGCCAGCGCCGCGAACTGCGCCGCCACCACAGTCCGGGGTGCGAACCGGTCCACCAGCGGCACCAGCAACACCAGCCCCGCCAGATAGCCGATCGGGCCGCATGCCAACGCGGTGCCGATCGCCGCCGCGGAGGTGTCCAGCGATCCGGCGACCTCGGCGACGGCCGGTTGCAGCAGATACACACTCGCGGTCGCCAGCGCGGCGGCCAGCGCCATGAACCACACGACGGGCGCGCGCAACGCCGCGGTCGGAATCTCCGGAATCCGTTCGCTTTCCATGGCACCGACGATAGGAATCGCGCCGCTTCGGATCCGGCGGAAAACGGACGACACCGTCGCTCAGCCCGATGCGCTGTGCCCGGAACCCCGCGGGTCGTCGCGTGGTGTGATGGCCGCGGTGACTCGGTCGGCCAGCGCGCGCAGGTGTTCGATCAGTTCGGGCGGTTCGTGTACGTGGAATCCGAAGCCGAAAAGCGCGGTGTAGACCGCTATTTCGTCAAGCGAGTTCGAGCCGGTGCGCAGCAGGCAGTGCCCTTCGTCGATCGCTTCGATCACCCCGACAGTCGGCGGGATGCGATCGGCCGCCACGGCCGCCGGCACCTCCAGCGTGATGCGGGCCTGATAGCGGTAGGCGGAGGTGCTGACACCGCGCGATACCCAACCGCCCAGGTCGACTTCGGGCGCCTCGCGTGGGGTGAAGCGTGGCCCGGTGGGGATTCGCGGGCGGAGGCGGTCGACGCGGTAGGTGCGCCAGTCCTGCTTCTCGACGTCCCAGCCGACCAGGTACCAGCGCCGCCCTGTGTGCACGAGTCGATGGGGCTCGGCTGTTCGCCGGACCTCGGTGCCGTCGTGGGTGCGGTAGTCGAACCGGAGCTGTTCGTGGTCGCGGATCGCGGCGGCGATCGCGGTCAGTACCTCGGGGTCGACCGTCGCGGTTCCGTCGGGCACGGTGACGGTCGCGGCGTGCAACGCCGAGACCCGGTGTCGCAGCCGTGACGGCAGAATCTGCTCCAGTTTCGCCAGCGCTCGTAGCGAACTCTCCTCGATGCCGGTGACCGATCCGCCCGCGGCCGTGCGCAGTCCGAGGGCAATGGCGACCGCTTCGTCGTCGTTCAACAGCAGCGGTGGCAGCTTGGTGCCCGCGCCCAACCGGTATCCGGCGGTGCCGGCCACCGCGTGCACCGGGTAGCCGAGGGTACGCAGCTTGTCGATGTCGCGACGGACCGTGCGAGCGTCGACCTCGAGGCGTTCGGCCAGATCGGCACCGGTCCACGCGCGGGGCGTTTGCAGCAACGACAGGAGTTCGAGGAGGCGAGCCGAGGTTTCCAACACAGTTCGCATTCTTCCCCACTGCTAGGGCAGAAACTGTCCTAGCTGTCTCGTAGCGTGGCTTTCATGAGCGAAGCAATCACTCCCTTCCGCATCGACGTCCCGCAGTCCCAGCTCGACGATCTCCATCGACGTCTGGACGACACCCGCTGGCCCGACGGTGTGACCGGAGTCGGCTGGGCGCAGGGTATTCCGCTCGACTACACCCAGGAACTGGTGCGGTACTGGCGCACCACCTACGACTGGCGAGCGCAGGAGGCACGCCTCAACGCGTTCCCGCAGTTCCGAACCGAGATCGACGGTCACGCTGTGCATTTCCTCCATGTCCGGTCGGCCGAACCCGGTGCGATGCCGTTGATCCTCACCCACGGATGGCCCGGATCGATCGTGGAGTTCCTCGACGTGATCGGGCCGCTGACCGATCCGGTCGCGCACGGCGGCCGGGCCGAGGACGCGTTCGACGTGGTAGTGCCGACGATTCCGGGCTTCGGGTTGTCCGGTCCCGCCATCGGCTGGTCGACCAGCCGGGCCGCGCGAGCCTGGGCCGAGCTGATGCGCCGACTCGGTTACGAGCGCTACGCCGCCCACGGCGAGGACACCGGTGCTGCCATCTCGCGCGAACTGGCGGTGATCGATCCCGACCACCTCGTGGCGTTGCACGTGACCATGATCGCCTCGGCCACCGTCACTCCCGAGACGGCCGATCTCGACAACCCGGCCGAGAAGCGGGCCCTCCAGTTGGCTCAGCGCGCCCAGTACGAACTCGGCGCGTACGCGATGCTGCAGGCCACCCGCCCGCAGACACTGTCCTACGCGCTCACCGATTCCCCCGTGGGGCAACTGGCTTGGATCGTCGAGCGCTTCAAGGACTGGACCGATTCGACCGATGTCCCCGAGGATGCCGTCGACCGTGACACGATGCTGACCAACGTCATGATCTATTGGCTCAACGGCACCGCTGGTTCCTCGGCGCGCTATTACTACGAGGGCGCCGCGACGTGGGGCCTGCCCGAGCCCGCGACCGAGGTGCCGGTCGCGGTGGCCGTGTTGCCGAACGACCTCGGTGTCCCGGTCCGTCGCATCGCCGAACGCAACCACACCATCGTGCGCTGGACCGAATTCGATCGCGGCGGCCACTTCGCGGCCATGGAGGAACCCGACCTGATCACCGACGACCTGCGCGCCGGCTTCCGCGACTTCCGTTGACAACGCCTCCTCACAGACACCCCCGACAGAAAGCGACACAGAGCATGGCCTCCGTGCACAAAGAGATCCTCATCGACGCCGACCCCGCACAGGTGTGGGCGGTCATCAGCGACTTCACCGACGGCCCCGTCCGGATGGCGCCGGGATTCGTCACCGACAGCCAACTCGTCGAGCCCGGGGTCAGGACCGCTACTTTCGCCGACGGAACAGTCGTCCGCGAGCGCCTCATCGCCCTGGACGAGCAAGCACGCCGAATCGCCTACTCCGTCATCGGCGACACCATGCGCCCCACCCACGACAACGCGTCGATGCAGGTCTTTTCCCACGGTGACGGCCACAGCCGATTCGTCTGGATCCACGACGTGCAACCCGACGACCTCGCCGCCCCGATGGGCGCAGCAATGGACCACGGCCTGACCATCTTCAAGCAGACGATGGAGAGCGGCCGCTAGCACCCCGCCTTCACTGATTCTGCATGGCCGTGATCGGCGCCATGTCGAAATAGTCGCGCCACGCGTGGATTCGGCCGTCCACGACTTCGAATACACCGGCTACGGGGAGATCGATCGTCGTCCCGTTGACGGTAAAGGTGTCCACGCGCTCGTTGAAGACGATGTTGCCGGAACACACCTGGTGGCCGACGTGAAAGTCGATGCCGCCGAATGTGTCGAGGAATCCACGCAGAAATTCCCGGATCGCCTCCCTGCCGGTGATCGGCTGGAGTGGAATGTTGTGATAGGTCGCGTCGTCGGTGAAGTACTCTGCGAGCTCGTCTGCGTTACCGTGGCCCCACTTCGCACAGAATTCGGTGATCAGAGTATCGGGAGAGTGCGCTTCGGCGTTGAATGTCATTGTGGTGTAGTCCTTTCCATCGGCGAAATCGGAGATCGTCAGCCGGCGACCGGCACCGAGGTAGCGCCTGTGATCATCGACGCCACCGCACGGGCAGCGCGTTCGGTCCACGCAGCGCCACCCCGACCTGACTGGTCACCTTCGCCGCGTCCTCGGCGCCGGGCTGCAACCGCAGATCCGGCAAACGCTCGAGCAGGACACGCAACGCGGTGTCGAGTTCGGCGATCGCCAGCCAGTTCCCTGCGCAGCTGTGCACACCCTGCCCGAACGACAGCATCGACATCTTCTTGCGGGTGATGTCGAACTCGTCGGGTCGCTCGTACACCGACGGATCGCGATGGGCGGCGTTGATGGAGAAGATCATCGGTGTCAGCGCCGGAATCGAAATGCCGTGCCAGTCCACCGCTTCCGGGCACGCACGCGGCAACAGCCCGACGGGCGGCTCCCAGCGCATGCCCTCCCAGATCGCCCACTGCGTCCATTCCTCCGGGTCCGACCGCAGGAGTGCGAGCTGATCGGGGTGGGTCAGCAAGGCGGACAACGTATTACCCAAGGCGAGCATCGTCGTGTCGGCGCCGGCCGGAAACAGCAGCCGCAGAAAAGACAGGATCTGCTCGTCGTCGAGGAACTCACTCTCGGCCGACTCGGTGACCAGCCTCGAGTTCAGGTCGTCGCCCGGCTCGCGTCGCCGTTGTTCGAGGATCGGCGTGACGTAGTCGGTGAATTCCCGCGAGGCGCGCATGGCCGCCTCGGGATCGAGCGGGAAGTAGAACAGGTCGTGGGCCCAGCGGTGCACCGTCGCCTCGTCCTCGACCGGGAGCCCGAGCAGTCGGCTGATCACCAGCACCGGGTACTTGGTGGTGAAATCGGCGACCAGATCGGCTGAACCGTTGCCCTGGAACCGGTCTATCAACTCGTGTGCCAGCGGTTCCAGCAGCGGCTGCACGAAGTCCGCGACTCTGTTGCGCCGAAACGACGGTGTCGCGACACCGCGCGCGATCCGGTGCTCCTGTCCCTCCATGCACTGCAGGGTCTTGCCCAGCACCGGTCCGGTCGTCATCCGGTAGATCGCGGCGGCGGGAAAGGTCGATTCGTCTTTGAAGGCAGCGCTGACCAGGTCATGAGTGAGCAGCAGGACAGCACGAACGCCGGCGAAGGGGACGACGGCGTAGTCGCGCTCGGCCCGCAGCCTCGCGAGTGTGGCGTGCACGTCGGGGTCATCCTGGAAGGCGAAGTCGACACCCTCGATGTCGGTCCGGTCCAGCAGCGTCGGCGTTGACACAGGGCCTCCTGATGCAAATATTTGTATCCGCCGATGCAGATAGCGATACCACGACCATAAGTGGAACGTGTGTCACTTAGCAAGACCTGAGATCGCCGGACGTACCGATCAGCACGCTGCTCCCCGCTCATACGACGATCACGGGGGTTGCGACAGCCCTCGGCGGCGTCAACGCAGGCCGGGAATCACTTTCGCCGCCGCGATCACCGCAGCCAGGTAACGGTCGCGTTCGGCCCTGCTCACCGCGGCCCGCATCGGGCCGACGATCAGCTCCGCCAGCACATCCCCGTCGGAGCCGAAGACGGGTGCCGACACGTAACTGATCGGCAGTGCCATATCGGTGTCGAGCTCGGCAGGACGATAAGCCGTGCCGCTGATCTCCCCGAGCAGAGCGAGCACCCGTTCGCGCAGCGTTCGACTGACCGGATCGTGGGCGAGATGGTCGACCACGTCGGCAAGGACATCGAGGGTGGCGACGCTGCGGGAGTCGACCCCCCAGACCGCGGCGCCGACGACATGGATGTCGCCGAGGAGCTGCTCGAATTTCACGCGATCTCCCGGCTCGGCCGCCGCCAGCCATGGTTGCCGGAGCAGGTCGGAGGAATGGGCCACGATCGTCGCCGCGGCGGGCGGGATGAGCGGCAATCTGGTGCCGACCGAGATTCCGGCGGGAATTCGTCCACGATTCTCGACGACAGCGCTGAACAGGATCTCGGCGCCGTCGACAACAACCAGCGCGACACCACAATCGACGTCCTCCGCCAAGCCCTGCAGGGCGGCGTGCAACGACGAGTCCTCGGTGAGCTTGCTTCGTTCCCGCTCGGCGGTCCGCATGAACGCGGGACCCAACTCGTAGGTCAGATCACCGCGGCGATTGACCCACCCGCGCGCCCGCAGCGCCGAGAGCACGTTGCCGACGGTCGACCGGCTCAGCGCGAGACAATCGGCGATCTGCGCCGAGGTCTGCGGCTCATCCGCGTCGGCGAGAAGTTCCAGCACAGAAACGACACGCTGCGTGGGCGGTGACGCATCGACGGGCTCCACATTGTCGCCCACCGCGCCTCCTCCCCTCCGCCCTGGAGTACCTATTCGCACCACACGATACAACTATTAGGTTTCTCGAGTGTGATTGCGCAGCATCGTCACGATCAACACCGCAGCGAGCCCGACCAGCGCGGCGGCGATTTCACCGCCCGCATCGCCGCGGCGATACCTCGACGGAAACCCCCACGACCAACAGGTGATCGGCATCCTCTGCCGCCCCCGTCAGCGAGCTCCCGCAGACCTGTCCGCCTGACGCCTGACGCTGAGCTGCGACATCCAGGCGACGCTGTCGATCGTCGCGATCCGCACCTCGGTCGCGATCGCTTTCATGTGCCCCTCGTCGAAGAGCTCGAGCGAGGCGCTACTGATCGCCCCCGCCTCGTCGACGCCGGCGCTCCAGCTGTCCGCCAGCCGCTTGTTCATCTCCGCCACCGCGTGCCGGCGCACCCGATCCCAGCTCAGGTCCGGATGCACCTCGTTCACGGTCCCGGTGCACAGCCAGTCGTCGAGCGTCATTCCGAACAGTTCTGACCACTGCTCGGTATAGGTAGTCACTGACTCGCTCCTCTGATCGGCGCTGCGACGTCGCACGGTGTCCGACATGAATGATAAGTCCGTACTAACGGAATCGTCAGCGGGCCTTGTACATTCGCCGCAGCGTCGGCCAGATCGGCGGGTGGCCCGCTCAGCTCTCCTTGACCAGGTCCGGCTCGGTCTCGGCCATCACCGCTTCACCACGCGCGACCATTCCCGCTTCGTCGGACAGTGTCAGATGCGGGATGAACAACGCGATCGCGAACGCGAGCACCGCACCCGGGATCAGGTACCAGAACCCGGGGACCAGCGCGTCGACGTAGGCGCTGACGATCGCGTCGTGCAGGTTGTCCGGCAGGTTCTTGACCACCGAGGGAATCAGTGCGCTCGGATCGATTTTCGCCGCCGCCGCTTCCTGCCAGTTCGCCTGGAACGCGCCGGTGAGGTTCTCGGTCAGCCTGCCGGTGAAGATGGAACCGAAGATCGCGATGCCCAGCGCGCCACCCATTTGTGAGCATCATGCCGGTCATCATCGGGATCAGCAGCAGCCCCGACACCGACGCGGAGGTACCGCTGGCCATCTGCAGGTAGGTCGGGATGAAGCCGATCGCCGCGAACATCACCAGGCCGACGAGGAATCCGATCAGCGAGGTGAGCACGAAAGCCGCGACCACGCTGACGAGGGCGGCGATCATCGACACCATCACCGTGGAGCCCCAGGCGTACTGCTTTCCGCCCCAGTCGGTGATCAGGATCAGCAAGGTGGTCGCGTTCGCCGCGATGGCCAGCGACATCGCCGCCCGCATGGTGATGGTTGTCATGATTCCCGCGGTGAGCGATGCGAATTCGGGGTCGACTTCGGCCCTGCACCTGGCCGCGAGGAGTTCGGCGATGGCGGCTTCCATCCGGGCGCCGGAGGCGATGAAGGCGGCGAGCACTCTCGGCTCGGCAATCACCAGCTTCGTGACCAGCGAGATACCGTCGCGCACTTCGCTTTCCGGCTGGAAGCCCGCGGCATGCAGCCAGGTGAGATCTTCGATGAGCACACCGGTCGGACCGCCTGCGACGAATTCGCGCCTGGCTTCGGACGTACCGATCTCACCGATCGGGCCGACCACCGCGTCCAGCTTGGTCTCGTAATAGTTGAAGAACGTGCGCGGCGAGACGCCCGCGGCCGTGGCGATGTCGTCGACGTTCGCCGCGTCCAGCCCGTGCTCGACCGCCAACCGCCGCGCGGCGAGGCATAGATCGAGCAGGATCCGTTGCTTCTTTTGTTCACGCAGACCGACTGCGACCTGTTTGACCGGCTCCTGAGTCACGTCCACACTTTGCACACACTGCAATCTTTCAGGAACTGCAACTATTTCCCCCGGGTAGCGGGCCGACTCTTCCGGCAGGTCGACGCCGCGTTGATCCCGGGAAAAGGACCGACCCGGGGCGACACTGAGAGTCGTGGACATCGACCCCGAGGACAGCGCTCCGCAGGCGCCCGCGCGAACCAGAATGCCGACGTGGCTACCTCGGGCAATGGTGCTGGCACTGGTGTTCTTCGGGCTGTTCCTGCTCGCGGACTGGGCGTTCCACCGGCTGACCGGCATCCTGATCATCCTGTTCGTCGCGTTCTTCATCTCACTGGCGATGGAGCCGCCCGTCGCACTGCTGGTGCGGCGGGGGGTGCCGCGTGGTCTCGCCACCGGCCTGGTATTCATCGCCACCTTCCTCTGCGTGCTGGCCTTTCTCGCCGCACTGGTGACCCTGCTCGTGGAGACGGCGACCAACCTGGTCCATGAGACGCCACGGCTGCTCGACGAGGGCGTGGACTGGGTCAATCACACCTTCGGACAGCACTTCACGACGCACGACCTGAGTCAACGGCTGCTGCGCGAATCCGACCTGCTCGAGAGCTACGCGCACACCGCCGCCGACAATGCCTGGGGCGTGTCGACCACGGTCCTGGGCGGCTTGGCCCAGGTCCTGACCATCGCGCTGTTCAGCGTCTACCTCACCGCGGGCGGCCCGAAGGTGCGGCGCACGGTGTGCTCGCTCCTGCCGCCGACACGCCAGCAGACCTTCCTGCACGCCTGGGACCTCGCCATCGACAAGACCGGCGGCTACCTGTTCTCTCGATTGTTGCTGGCGATCATCTCCGCGATCGTGCACGGCGTATTCCTGTCGATCCTGCACCTGCCCAACCCCATCGCCCTCGGTGTCTGGTTCGGCGTGATCTCCGCGTTCATCCCGACCATCGGCACCTACATCGCCGCGATCGTTCCGGTCTTCGTGGCACTGACGGTCGACCCGATGGACGCGGTATGGATCATCGTGTTCGCGGTTGTCTACCAGTGGTTCCAGGACTACCTACTGCAGCCTCGCATCACCGCGCGCACCGTCGACGTCAACGCCGCGATCGCATTGCTGTCGGTGCTGGCCGGCGGCGCGCTGCTCGGAGCGGTCGGCGCGCTGCTGGCCATCCCGGCCACCGCCACGGTCCAGGCGTTCCTGTCCGAATACGTGAAACACTATGCGGTGACCGAGGATCCCCGCATCGAACAAACGACACCGCGCCGCAAACGCTCCACCCCCGCAGCCGAGGATGCTGTCTCACCGAAGGAAAGCGACTAAGGCGCGTCTCCGTAGATGACGAGCCAGATCGCGCGACCGAGTGATTCGGCCAATTCCTCCTCGCCGATACCGGTTTCGGCGGCGAAGGCAACGGAGATCGTGCGTTCGACCATCGAGGTGAGTATCAGGGCGGTGGCTCGGGGATCGAGCTTCGGCCCGACGCGGCCCGCTGTCTGTTCGGCCGCCAGCCGGGCACGCACCAGTTCGGCGAAGGTCGCCACTCGGGAACGCCAGTACGCACCGACCTCCCGGTCGTAGGAACCCACTTCGGTCAGGGCGAGCAGCAGATAGCGATGGTCGCGGAAGCCGCCGATCATCGCGCGCATGGCCAGCACGACTCCGGCCTGCTGATCGGTGTGCTCGGCACTCCACCACGTCTCCGCCGCGGCGAACAGATCGGCCGTGGCCAACTCCGCCATCCGGATCAGCAGCCTGCTCTTGTCCGGAAAGTAGCGATAGAAGGTAGATCTCGCCGACCCGGACGCCGCAGCGATCTTCTGCACGGCGATCTCGGTGAACGGCGTGCCGTCTGCCAGCAGGTCTTCGACCGCGATCAGGACACGCCGTTCGAATTCTGCCCGCCGGTCATCGGTGGGTTTGCGCGCCGATCGCGGGACACGGGTCAGTGAGGGCATCGGCTATCCGTCGCCGATGCCGCACCGGGTGCGCTGGCATTGCCCATGCGACCCATTGTGCCCGTAGACCAGCGGGCCGCCATGGTGGCGGGGTACAGGCCGCGGCAATCCCCCTGTCCCGGTTGACTGTTGACACCTGAACGCGGCCCGCCTCATCATCAATCGGACACACTGTCCGAGACTCAGTGACCGAGGTGGTTCTCATGGTCGATTCCCCTGTCGCTGCGGTCGAACGGACCGACGTCGTCGTGGTCGGCGCGCGCTGCGCGGGATCGGCTACCGCGGCGACGCTGGCGAGGGCGGGTCGCGCGGTGGTCGTGCTCGACGCCGCCACCTTGCCGTCGGACACCCTGTCCACCCACCTGCTCTGGCCGGCCGGGCTGGCCGAGCTCCAGCGCCTCGACGCATTGACCGCCGTCGAGGCACTCGGTGCACCACGACTGACAAGGGCCTACGCACAGGCCGCGGGCCACGGTGTCGGTTCCGGCTTTCCCTCGGTCGACGGCATCGACTACGCGATGTGCGTGCGCCGCACCGGACTCGACGCCGTGCTGGCGCGCACCGCGGTGAATGCGGGCGCGCAGGTGCGGCCGCGCTGCCGGGTCACCTCGGTGATCTGGGACGGGAACCGTTGCGCCGGTGTGCGATACCTCGACGCCGCGGGCCAGACCAGGGAGATCCGCGCCGCGCTCGTCGTCGGCGCGGACGGGCGGCGCAGCACGATCGCCCGCGCGGTGGGCGCCGAGCGACCGTTTCTGAGCGTGCCGAGCGGGCGCGACTGCTATTTCGCCTACTGGCGCGACGCCGCCGACGCTCCCCGGCACATCGCCGCCCAGTGGCGGGTCGGTGCCGACCTCGGCACCGCCTTCCCGTGCGACGACGGCCTGGTGCTCAGCCTGGTACAGCCGCCCTCGGTCAGCGACCTCGGACGGGGTCCCGGTGTGGCCGAACGACGCTACGCCGAAGCCCTCGCCCGGATTCCGGATCTGACCGGCCGGCTGCGCGGTTGTGAGCGCGTGGGCCGGATCCGTTCCGCCACCGGCATTTCCTCGTACTTCCGCCGTTCCGCGGGGCCGGGCTGGGCACTACCCGGCGACTCCGGACACTTCAAAGATCCCGTCACCGCGCAGGGCATCCGCGACGCCCTGCACTATGGACGCACGCTCGCCGAGTCGGTCGACGAGGTTCTCGACGACCCGCGGGCTCTCGACGCCGCCCTGTCGGAGTGGGAGCACCGCCGCGTCGTCGAATGCCGCGAGATCTTCCACTGGACGAACCGGCTGGCACGGGGTGAAACGCTGCGGCCCTTGGAGATCGAGCTCTACCGCTCCGCCGCCGACGACCCCGAACTGGCAGAGATCACCGCAGGCATCTTCTCCCGCACCCACCGGCCCGCCGAGCTGTATACCCCGTCCCGCGCACTGGGCCTCGCGCTGCGCGCCTCGGTCCATCAGTGGGCACATCTGCCCGCCGTCCTGGCCGACATGGCACGCGAGATCCGCGACTCGACCAGCGAATGGCGAACCACGCGAACAACCCTGCGCGGCACAGCATCCGATGACCGCCCACCGCCGAGCCCGCCTTTCACCCTCACCACCGCAGGTCCAGGAGAACACCATGCCTGATCAGCCGACACCGTTGTCAGCACCGATCACCCGCCGCACCGCGCTGCGCGCCGGGCTCATCGCAGGAGCCGCACTAGCCGCGACTCCCCCGGCCCTCGCGGCAGCGACGACCGGCCGGCGTTCGCCACTATTGCGCTCCGGAGGTAAGTCGGTGGCGATATTCGGTGGCGGCATGGCCGGGCTCAGCGCCGCGCACGAGCTGGCCGAACGAGGCTACGACATCACCGTCTACGAGCCCGCCTTCCTCGGCGGAAAGGCCCGCAGCATGGGCGTGCCGGGGACCGCGTCGCCCGGCCGTCAGCCTCTGCCAGGTGAACACGGGTTCCGCTTCTTCCCCGGCTGCTATCAGCATGTTCCCGACACGATGAGCCGAATCCCGTTTCCCGGCAATCCGAACGGTGTGCTCGACAACCTGGTGCGGGTCGAGGGCACGGTCGCCGGATTCCAGGACCTTCCGCCGGTCTTCGCCCCGGTCGAGCTCGGTGGACTGAGCCAGTTGACGCCGGAACTGGTGCAGAACAGTATCATCGGCGCGCTCGGCTTCATCCCTGACCTGCCACCACACGAGCTGGCGTTCTTCGCCAAGCAGATGCTCGTGTGGTTCACCTCCAGCACCGAACGACGCTTCGGCCAGTGGGAATACGTGACCTGGGAACAGATCATGCAGGCCGAGGGAAAGTCGCCCGCCTACCGCAAGTACCTGGTGAACGCGCTCACCCGGATCACCGTCGCCGCGAAACCGCAGACCAGCTCGGCACGAACCATCGGCACGATCGGCGAGGCGCTGGTGCTCGCCGCCTCCGGCACGGTTGCGCAGTTCGCCGGTGGCGTCGACCGAATCCTCAACCGCCCGACCAACATCGCCTGGATCGATCCGTGGGTCGACTACCTGCGCACACTCGGCGTCCGCTTCGTCATGGGGCAGGGCCTGGCCGCATTGCGGATGGCCGGCGGTCGCATCGCCGCCGCGACGATCAGCGGATCAGGTGGGACCACGACGGTGACAGCCGACCACTATCTGTGCGCCATGCCGGTCGACCGCGCGGTCGATCTCCTCGACGACACGATCATCGAGGCAGATCCGCGCCTGGGCGGGATGCGAAACCTGGTCACCGACTGGATGGTCGGCATCCAGTACTACCTGCGCCGCCCCACCGACATCCCGGAGGGACACATCGCCGCGTTGGGCTCCCCCTGGGCCCTCACCGCCCTGCGCCAAGCCCCCATGTGGGTGGGCGACTTCCCTGCCACCTACGGCGACGGCTCGGTGCTGGAATGCCTGTCGGTCGACATCTCCGACTGGGACACACCCGGAATCCACTTCGGCCGCACCGCCAAGGAATGCACCGCCGCCGAGATCGCCACCGAGACCTGGGCGCAGCTCAAAGCCTGGCTCAACACCGGCACCGACTGGCTACGCGACGAAGACATCCACTCCTGGCATCTGGACCCCGGCATCACCTGGTCGGGAACCACCATCCACAACGAAACCCCGCTGCTGGTCAACACAGTCGGGTCCTACGACGATCGCCCCGACGCACACTGCGCGATTCCCAACCTCTACTTCGGCGGTGATCACGTCCGACACCACATCGATCTGGCCACCATGGAGGGCGCCAACGAATCCGGTCGCGCGGCGGCCAACGCCATCCTCGACGCCGCCGACGACCCGAGTCCCCGCGCCCAGATCTTCCCGCTGGTCTCCCTGCCCGCATTCGCTGCCGCCAAAGCCATCGACGCGGACCGCTTTCACGCCGGTTTACCTCACCTGCTCGACGGCTGACCCTTGACCGTCCGCGATTTCTGGTGCACATTGACACCACATCATTGTGGTGTCAATGTGCACCAGAATGAATCAAGGCCGCCCGCACAGAATCGGATGAGGTAACGATGCCCTGCTGTCTGTTGGCGAGCTACCTCGTCGCGGGATTCCGGCGCCTGCGCCGTCGCCCGGCCACGGAGACCGAAACCGCGAGTTTCGCTCCTCCCGCGCGACGCCGAGGGCCGGCTCAACGAACGGAGGCGGCGCGATGAGCGACGCGATCACGATGCCCACGGTGACCGAATCCAGTCCGGAGGATCTGGCGTTCCAGCGCTTCGTCCTGGATCTGGCCCTGCAACCGCTCGACCGTTTCGACGGGTTCGACCGGATCGAGCAGATCGCGGCCAGCGCGCTGCGCTATCAGCTCAACTTCATCGGCTACGGACTCGCGATGGCCCAGTACACGCGCACCCCGGCCTTCACCGGCTATCTCGCCGAGGCCCAGCGCAATGCCATCGTGAAGATGTGCGACAAGCGCGTGTGGTCCTATTGGGCGACGGAGAGCCTGGTGGGGTACGCCCGGCTCAACACCGACCCGATCCGCCATGCCAACGTCATGTACACCGGCTATTTCGGGGTGATGCTCGGCCTCTACGAAACGCTCAACGCCGACACCACCTTCGACCAGCCCGGTTCACTTCGCCTGCGGTGGAGCAAGTCTCGCGTGCACGACTACGACTTCGAGCGGCTCACCCGCGCGATTCGTACGAACATGCTGGTTCGCAAGGACTGTCCGCAGTACCCCTGCGAGCCCCACCTCATCTATCCGATCTGCAATGCCTTCGCGTTCAACACCCTGGTGATGCACGACCGGCTGCACGGCACCGAACTCACCGGCGACCTGGTCGACCGGATCCGGCACAGCTACCTCCACGACGGCTGGCGCACGCGCAGCGGACGGTTCATCCCGGGCAGGCTCGGTCCCAAGCTCACCATCAGCGCACCGGTACTCGCCTACGACGCGGGCATGGTGGCGTGGCTCAACGCGACCATGCCCGATCTGGCCCGTGATACCTGGAACACCATCCGGCAGCGCTTCGTCCGGTTCGACGGCACCGAAGTACAGTTGCGCGGTTCTTCTCGATCGCGCGTGGACCTCGGCAACTACAACGTGGTCAACGGCGACGGAATGACCAGGGTGTTCGTCGCGACCGCGGCTGCCGAAATGGGCGAGACCGACCTCGCCGACGCACTGAATCGGTCTCTGGCCGAACACAATCGGCTCGTCGACCGAGCGGGTGCCCAGCGCTACGCCGGCGCGTCGACGGTGACCAACGCGCATCACGTCCTGGCTCGCTTCGCCCGCCCGGACGGGCTGCGCGACCTGATCCGGGGCGAAGTCCCGCGACAGTGGCGAACCGGTCCGATCCTCAGTGATGCCGCCTACCCGGATGTCCTGGTCGCCAAAGCGGTGACCGACGGCACCTCGCTCGATCTGGTGCTGCGGCCGGGCGACGGCCCGCGGCGTGTTCGGCTCGGGCTGCAACGGCTGATTCCTGAACGCTCATACCAGGTCACCGGTGCCATCGAGGCCGCGGTGATCGCCGATGCCGACGGTACCGCTGTGATCGAAGTGGACCTCGGTGGACGCCACGTGGTGCGCGTCAGCCCCGTCTGAGCGCGTGAACCACGCACTGCCCGCACCGGTGGGGTGGATCGCGGTCGGCCTGTGTTCGGCCGCGGCGCTCGTCGCCGCGGTCGACGCCCGTTCCGGCACACCGGCGACCGGTCGATATGACGGTCGGGCAACCGAACTCGCCCATGTCGTCATGCTCGTCGCGATGGCGGTGATGTGGACGCCGACAGCTGGTGACCTACCCGCCACGGTCTGGCGTGCCGTCTTCTCGGTGCTGGCGATCGCGATGTCGGCCTGGGTCGCGGTCACGATCGCTCGCCGCATCGACGACGTCGGCGCCGCGATCTACCACTGTGTGGCCGCGTTCGCGATGCTCTACGCGGCCCTCGGGCAGCAGCACCACCATCATGTCCATGCTGGAGCGGAGAACTCATTGCCGGTCCCGCTGCTCGGCTGGGCATTCGTGGCGATCTTCACCCTCGACGCTGTCGTCACGCTCGGCGCACTGACGTGGCAGATCGCCCATCGGCGACCGGCGCGGGCGTTGTTCCCGCACTTGGTGATGGACGCCGCGACGGCCGTGATGATCTGGCAGGCGCTGAGCGCCTGACCCTCGTTCGATACGGGTCGCTCCCAGGTAGCGCAGGAGGCCGGCGCTACCTGGGCGATCGACACTATTCGCGCAGCCGAACCTTCTCGAGGATCGGCTGCACCCCACGCGGTACCCACCAGTTCCAGGTGCCTGCCAGTCGCATGAAGGCGGGGACCAGAATCATGCGGATCAACGTGGCGTCCACCAGCACAGCCAGCGCCAATCCGACGCCGAGCATGCGCATGATCGCGACCCCGCTCGTCGCGATCGCCGCGAAGATCACGATCATCATCACCGCCGCCGCGGTCACCACCTGCCCGGAACGGGCAAGCCCGACGGCGACTGCCCGATCGTTGTCGGCCCTGGTGTGCCCGGAGGTCTCCCATTCCTCGGTGAAGCGCGCGAGCAGGAAGACCTCGTAGTCCATGGACAGCCCGAACGCCACACAGAACAGCAGGACCGGGACCGTGGCGACGGTGAAACCGGTGATCTCGGTGCCGAATCCACCGAGGTGTCCCGACTGGAACACCCAGACCATCGCACCGAAGGTCGCCGTGAGTGAGACAACGTTGAGCGCCAGCGCCTTCAACGGCAGCAGGAGGCTGCCGGTCAGCAGCATCAGCAGGATGAAGGTGGTGACAGCGATCCAGGCCAGGGCTTTCGGGAAGGCCGCTGCGATCCCGGCTGCCGTGTCGCGCTTCTGCTGAGCCAAACCACCGAACACCGTGTCGCCGGGTGCGGCGACCGCGTCGAGCTCATCGAGCTGCCGCGCGGCGGCAGGTGAGTACGGATCGAGTGAGGTGGCGATCGTCAGATGGGTACTCTCGGCGCGCGCAGCGCCGGGATCGCCGGGCCCCACCGGCTGCCCGCCCGCATAGGTCCCCGACGGCGCGAGCACCACATCCACATCGGGCACCCGCGACAGCGCGGCCGCGTACTCGGCCGTCGCCGTGTCGGCACCTTCGCGGTGGACGATGATGTGAACGGTGCCGGTGGCGTTGGCGTCGAACTGCTCTCGGATCGTGTCACCGACGTGGCGTGCCTGCGCGGCGGCAGGCAGGACTCGATCGTCGGGCAAACCGACCTGGAGTCCCAGGACCGGCGCGCCGGCGATCAGCAGAATTCCCAGCACCGGCAGCGCGATGAGAACGGGGTGCTTCTGCACCGCCACCGCCAGTCGGTACAGGAACATCGACTCGACCGCGGCCGCCTCTCGCAACGGCTTTCGGGTGATCCGCTCACCGAGGAGTGCGAGCAGGGCGGGCACACACGTCAGCGCCAGCACGACCGACAGCGCGACCACGGCGACGCCCGCGTACCCGATGGAACGCAGAAAGTTCATCGGGAAGAACGACATTCCGATCAACGCGATCGCCACCGTCACACCGGAGAACAGCACGGCCCGCCCACCGCGCCGCATGGCCAGCGAGATGGCGGTGTGCTGGTCGTGACCACGAGCGATCTCCTCGCGGAACCGCCCGATGATCAGTAGTGAGTAGTCGATCGCCAGCGCCAGCCCGAGAGCGGTGGTGATGTTGAGCGCGAAGACCGACAGGTCGAACACGAAGGTCAGCGCGAACAGCACCGCGGTGGTCGCGACGATGGCCACTACTCCCACCGCGACCGGAATCGCCGCGGCGACCACACTGCGCAGGAACCAGATCAGCAGCAGAAATGTCAGCGGGATCGCGAGCGATTCCGCCAACGCGAGGTCGCGCTCGGCGCGTTCATTGATCTCCTGGAACGCCATCGCCTGTCCGCCCGCGGTGACGGTGATCTCGCCCGTGGTCCCGGTATGCCGAGTGGCCAGGTCGGCCGCGGTCTTCTGCGCCTGGTTGTCGTCGCCGGCCAGACCCGCCACGATCAGTCCGACGTGTCCATCCCGGTCGATCAGCCGGGCGAGACTGTTCGGGTCGGTCCACGGCGAATCGACCGACAACACCCGGTCGTCGACGCGCAGGTCGTCCACGATGTCGTTCGCACGATCGGCCCCGGCGCCGGTGAGAACTTCACCGGGTGCTTCGACGGTGAAGATCAGCTGCATTCCCGCGATGTCGAAGTCGCGGGCCAGCGCCTGCTCAGCCTGTGAGGACTCCGCGTCGGGGTCGAGAAACCCGCCCACCGACAAGCGGTCGGTCACTTGCGCACCGAGCAGACCGCACAGCACGAACGCGATACCCGCCACGGCGAGAACCAGTTTCGGCGTCCGGATCGCGATCATGGCGAACCGTTCGATCATCGCAGGACCCCGCGATCGCCCGGGAACAGGTACAGGGCCGATCTCGCCCGGCACGCGGAGCGTGGACGGAGTTCGTTCCAGATGGCGTCGTCGGTGCACGCGTCGGACAGCACACGCGCGCACTGTCCTCGCTGTCCGCGCTCGACGCTCGACGGCAATGTCGGTTGCATGTATTCATCTCCCCTTCTCAGCGGGCACGGTGATCATCCGTGCGCGCCCTGTCGATCACCGCGTCGTCATCGGCGACCGGTGCGCTGAACACGACATAGCCCTGGGCTTCGAGCAGATGCCCCTGTGGGACAAGACCTTCCATCAGGTCGCCGGCCGGCAAGGCCGATGCGCCGCGGACGTGGACGACCGGCCATCGCAGTTCGAGCCCGCGCAGCGCGGCGTCGGCGCCGTCGAACGCTTCGGTGAGCACCGCGTCGAAATCGTAGTCCGGGGACGGCGCGAACGAACTCGCGGAGCGCCGGGCAGGAATGAACCGCGCGAGATTTCCGGGAATCGGAGGCACCACGTCGAAGAACACCGATCGTCATATGGTTTGTGTCACAACAGTTTTCATCGCGTGGCGGAAGGTTGATTCCTCACGCATACCTGGAGGCTCATCAGCCGTTGACAGTCCATAGAGGTAATGAGAGGATTTGGGAATCATTCTCTCATAGGCGCGCTGGTAGCCGCCGGTCTTCGAACGGGGTCAACGATGACCACACCACCCACACCACCCGCACCCGCCGCACCGTACTGCCCGACGCACGGTTGAGGAAGTCGTCGGTGCACCGCCAACGAGGAACCTCACTGCTTCGCCGGTACGTCGGCGATCGACGATTCCTGCTCGCCTTACCGCGTGCGGTAGGGCTACAGATCCTTCACCCGGCCATCGCGACAGCTCTCGACGAGCACATGGCGATGCGACTGTGGTATCACAAGGCGCGGACCGTCTCGCAGACGATCGCCATGGCCTATGACGAACGGGACCAGCGCCACCGCATGGTCAACATTCATGGGCACATCAGTGGAAGCGACGACCACGGCACGCGCTTTCACGCGCTGAATCCGGAGTTGTTCCACTTCCAGCACGCGACCTACGTGGAGACGCTGGTAGTCGCGATCAATACCTTCATGGCGCCGATGTCCGATCGCGACCACGAACGCCTTTATGCGGAGTGCTGCGAATGGTATCTGCGGTTCGGGGTCTCCGCGCGGGCCATGCCACCGGACTGGGCGGGTTTCCGCGACTATTTCGACCGGACCTGCGCGCAGCAACTGCGTCTCACCCCGGCTGGTCGCACGCTCGCACCCGAGGTCTTGCGTCCGACCAGCTGGGTCCCGCGACTGCTGCCATCCGTCGCCGTGCGCGAGTTGCTACACCCTCGCACCAGGGAACTACTCGGCGTGCCGGCACGACCGGGAGATCGGGCCGCGTTCCGTTCCTACGCCACCGGCCTCCGGATGGCGGCGACGATAGCGCCGCCGAGGATTCGCTACGTTGCGTCGGCGCGCGCGGAGAGGTCACCGCGGCCCGCGTAGACGCATGATCCACGGACCACTCCGCAGGGTCCGGGCAGACGGAGACGGCGCCCGCCTGCCCGGCCCCTCGCTACAACAGCGGTGTCGACTCAGAGGGGCCCTGGCGATACCTGGTCACCGTCAAAGTCTGTGGCTGCGCGTTGTATTCGGGAATGGGCAGCGGAAACCAGAAACTGCCGTCCAACCACACCTGACCGGCCAGCGGTGCGGGGTTGCCGAGCACATCGATGGCCTTGCCCGACGGCGGATTCCGGAAGGTGCCGACGTTCTCGCCGTCGACGAAGAAGTCGACGTATTCGTCGCCCACCTCGACCGCGTAGGCGTGATCGCGCGACATGATGCTCTCGTCGAGCAGCTTGATCTGGGGGACCAAGGTGCCCGCCTGTTTGACCATCAGGAAGAAGCCGTGCGGCATATCGGCACCGAGCAAGTTCGCCACCGGACTCAACGCGTCGGCCGTGGCACCCAGCGCGCCATGGGAACCGTTGTACATGAACCAGGCGATCTCCAGATCGAGCAATGCCCGTGGGTCGATCAGCCGGTTCGATACACCCCACCCGGTCGTCCCGTTGTGGCCGACCATGTCGGGAGCACCCTTGATGTTCATCGTCATGGTCTGACCGGAGGTGAAAGTGGGCCGGGCGACCAACTCCGCGTTGTTGTAGGGGAAGAGACCATCGGTGGTCCGCGGTACGCCGAACGTCACCCCTTCCGGACCGAACCCGAGACTCGAGTAGCCGACGTCGGTGGTGCACCACTCCTGCGCGGGAGCCGTCCCGAAGGTCTCGTCCATCGTGCGGGCCGGGAGCTGGTAGTCGGATCCGATCCAGCCGGCCAGTGCACGCGGTCCCAGGGCGCCACAGTTGGTCATCTGATCGTCGACCACACCGGGCAGCTGAATATTCGGGTCAGCGATACCGGCACCTGCCGAGGCCACCACAGCCGCGAACCCCGCACAGGCCGCCACAGCTTTCCTGATCACCATTTCGATTCCTCTTCCTCTTCACCAGTGAGAGAATGCTCGGTAACATAAAGCAGTCAAACACGGCTTCCACCGGTCTGGATATTTGCGAACACGGACAAATAGCGGATGAACATGGCGGACCCGTCTCGACCCGCAGATCGGAGCCGATCATCGAAATGACAGAGTGATATACAAAACATCTCACTCTGTCTAAGGTGGTTGGTAGTCCGATACGGCTATCCAGGAGAAAATGTGTCTGATTCCGCCACACCCACCGTCGATGCCACTGAACTGGCTGTTCGCAACCCAGCGTCCGGAGAACTGGTCGGCACCGTCGCCGTGTCGACCCCGGAGGAGGTCGCCGCGGCCGCGGCCGCGCTGCGCACAGCCCAGCCGCGGTGGGCTTCGATCAGCGCGTCCGGGCGCAAGCAGTGGCTGCTCAAGCTGCAGGATTGGGTGCTCGACCACAGCGACGAGCTGGCGGACTCGATTCAGGACGAGTCAGGAAAGCCCCGGGTGGAGGCCGAAGTCGAGGTCGCGTTCACTGTCGACCTCCTGGGCTACTACGCGCGAAACGCCGCGAAGTTTCTCGCCGATACCGCGGTGAGCCCCCACACCCCGTTGATGCGGGTCAAGAAGCTGACCACCACCTACACGCCGTATCCGGTGGTCGGCATCATCACGCCGTGGAACTTTCCCCTCGCCATGCCTGCCTCCGACCTCGTTCCGGCGCTCGCCGCAGGCACTGCGGTGCTGCTCAAGCCCTCGGAGGTGACCCCGCTGACGCCGCTCGCCCTCGCCCGCGGCTGGGCCGAGATCGGTGCGCCGCCGGTGTTCACGGTGGTCTCCGGATCCGGCGCCACCGGTGCCGCGGTGGTCGACAACGCTGATTTCATCCAGTTCACCGGCTCCGGTAACACCGGCCGCCGCATCGCGGTCGCCTGCGCGGAACGCACGCTGCCCTACAGCCTCGAGATGGGCGGCAAGGACCCGGCGATCGTGCTGGCCGACGCCGACCTCGACCGCGCGGCCAACGGCATCGCCTTCGGCGCACTGACCAACGCCGGACAGCTGTGCGTGTCGGTGGAGCGGGTGTATGTCGAGGCCGCGGTGTACGACGAGTTCGTGAACAAGCTGGTGGCCCATGTCAAGACGCTGAGGCTCGGCCGCGACGACCGCAGCGGAAACATCGATGTCGGTCCCCTCGCCAACCAGGCCCAGCTCGACATCGTCACCCGCCACGTCGATGACGCGCTGGCCCAAGGCGCGCGAGCGCTCACCGGCGGCAAGGCGACAGGCGAGGGAAACTTCTTCGAACCGACGGTGCTGGTCGACGTCGATCACTCGATGTCGTGCATCACCGAGGAAACGTTCGGCCCGACGATCCCGGTCATCAAGGTCGCCGATGCGGACGAGGCGATCCGGCTCGCCAACGACTCCGAGTACGGACTGTCGGCCTCGGTGTGGACGGGCAACAAGTCCCGCGGGCAGGCAATCGCGCGGCGACTGGCCGTCGGCGCGGTGAATATCAACGACGCCACCATCAATCTGTTCAATTTCGCGCTCCCCCACGGCGGTTGGGGCCAGTCCGGCACCGGGTACCGATTCGGCGGTGCCGACGGCGTACGCAAGTACTGCCGCAAGCAGGCGATCACAGCTCCGGCACTGCCGACACAGAAGTCCGAACTCGTCTGGTACCCGTACAGCCTCAAGAACTTCGGGTTCATGCGGAACGCGATGCGCGCGACCGGCGCTCGCGGTCGGCGCCGCTTCGGCAGGTAGGCGGGTCTCGCCGCGGACGGATGTCTCACCAGCCGGTGACTCATCCGTCCGCGGCAAGCGGTGATCGCTGCCCCACGCGAGGGAATCAGCGAGGTGCGCCGGTGTCCTGGGTCACCGTGCGCACGTCCAGCGGACGGAACCCGGGTGCGATGTGATCGCGGGCGAACCGGCGCGCCGCCGCCTCGTCGTCGAGTGGGATGACCGTCGGCCTCGTCAGCACCAGCGACAGCGCGGTACGAGCCACCAACTCGGCAACGGGGAGCGGGTCGTAGGCGGGGAGCTTGCCCGCTTCCTGCAAGCGAGTGATGAACTCGGCCAGAAAGTCACGACCGAGCTCGATCACCGGCGCCCCACCGGTGGTGAGGTAGGGCAGTACGGTGGCGGCGTCGGTGGCGAGGAGGCGGTCGAGCAACGGGTTGTTCCGCAAGCCGAGGGCGAAGGCGACGAACAGTTCGACGATCTGGTCTTCGGCACTGGCACCCTCGTCGGCCTGCCGGCGCATCGAGGCGTCGGCCTGCTCCAGCAGGTGGCGAACCTGCCAGAGCCCCACCGCCTGGACCACGTCGGTCTTCCCCCCGAACCGGCGGTACAGGGTCGCCAGGGACAGACCGCCACGGCGGGCTACTTCCGCCATGCTGGTTCGCTTGATCCCGAAGTCCAGAAACGCGGCCAAGGCGCCGTTCAGGACATCGGCGTTATCGCGCTCGACACCGCCGTGTCCGCGAATACGTGCCAGCAACCTGATCGACTCGGCCATATCCCATTCCCCTCAGCTGACAAGAGCCCGAACATAATGTGGTCTGCCGGTAGCCCGCAACCTCGACTCTGTCAGACCAGTGGGCGGCCGAGCCGCTGACGCCGCCGCATGTCCCGGAGCACCGTCGAGTACGGCACGATCCGCGCACGGACGGGAAGCCGTCCGTAGACGGCCCCGATGGCACGGAACATCAGCCGGTGCCGCCGCTCCTGTTCGTCGGTCCACGGAAGGTAGAGCTGTGCGCGCATGGTTTCGGGCAGCAGTCCGGTGACGGCGAAACGATGAAAATCGGCCAGCCGACGCGGCCTGGGAACATTGCGCAAACCGACCAGCTTGCGCAGATACTCGGCGACCACGTCGTCGATCCGCATCCTCGCCAGCCCCGCCTCGAAGTAGCTTTCGAAAGCCGCCAGGTCGGCAGGCCACATGTCGGGCCTCATCTGCAATCCGGTGCCGAACCTGGCCCCGTACTGCACGAAGACCTCCTTGGTGGCCCTGTCCAGTGGCCCGTAGAGGCGCTCGTGGGTGTCCATGACTCCCCAGCACAGGCAGACCGCGACCCACTTCTGCAATTCGGGGTCGAACGCGTTGTACTTCACCTCGGCGCCCGGCGCCGAACGAACGCGTCGATGGACGCTACCGACGGCCTGTCGATACACGTCCCGGTCCTCCTCGGTGCCGAGCATCGCCACCGCGATGTAGGTCAGCGTGGTGCGCAACCGCTTCCACGGATGGACGTCGGCGCGGCCGGACTCGACGGTGCTCTCGACGACGCCGTAGCCCACCGGCCGGTTCGCGAGCTGCACGATCACATTCGCGCCCGCCCCGGCGAAGGCGCCGATCCCGTCGAGGAATCGCTCGATATCGAAGTCCTCGACGGTGCCGTATCGACACCGCAGGACTCCGTCGCGATCGCTCGCCGTCACAGGATCGGTCACCGTTGACACTTGACGCATAGTGCTGCGCCTCCTTCTTCTGAGAGCCACTAAGGCAATGATACAGTGAGATGATATTCGACTAATCAACTCAGCGGGTGGCTTTCGGTCAGTGCCGCTACGCACCGACGCCCCGCAGCGCCGAAGCGCTGCGGGGCGTCGTGGTGGTTGGGCGATGGTGCGGTCAACCCCGAACCGAGTAGCGCAGTGCCGCGGGCGCGGTGGCGGGAACAGCGGGCCGCTTGGGCAGGATCGGTGCGAGGCGGACGTAGGCAGAACCCAGTGCGGGACGGGGGTCGACATCACCCTTGTTGGGCCAGAACGCCATCGCGCGCTCTGCTTGAGCGGTGATGGTCAACGACGGGTTCACCCCGAGGTTGGCCGTGACCGCGCTGCCGTCGGCGATGTGCAGGCCTGGATACCCGTAGACCCGCTGCCACGGGTCGACCACGCCGGTGTCGGCGGAGTCACCGATGGTGGCGCCGCCGATGTAATGCGCGGTGGCCGGAATGCCCAGCAGGTCGGTGACCAGATTTCCCGCGTCACCATCGATTTCGGCGGCGTACTCGCGAGCGATGTCGTGCGCGATCGGGATCCACTCGGGATTCAGCTCCCCCGAGCCCTGTCTGGTGACGAGACGCCGCCCCTTCAAGTAGGAGGTCAGCGAGTTGTCGAGCGATTGCATCACGAGCAGCACGACCGAGCGCTCGGCAGCACGATGGACATTCTTCAGCCGGATGAACTCGAGCGGATGTGCCGCCACCATGAGCAGTAGCCGCAGCACCCGGAACGCGCCGCCGTCGACCATCGGCAGGCCCTGGGTGAACAGCGCGTTCTGCCCTTTACCGTATGAGCACACCTCGATATGGGTGTGCGGCTCGGGATGAATCGAGGAGGTGATCGCCACCCCCTGGGACAGGTCGTATCGACTACGACTGCATACCGCGACCACTGCCTCGGAGTTGCTTCTGGTCAGCTCCCCGAGCCGGGGAGACAAACCGGGCAGCACACCATCGTTTCGCATGCGGTGCAGCAACTTCTGGGTACCCAACGCAGCCGCGGCGAAGACGACCTGGCCCGCGGTGAACCGGCGCCGGTTCCGGCGGACGATACCGCCCGACCGCATGGTCTCGACGAGGTAGCCGCCGTTGCCGTCCGGCTGCACCGAGGTGACCGTGGTGAGCGGGTGTACTTCGGCCCCGTTGCGTTCGGCCAGGTACAGATAGTTCACCGTGGTGGTGTTTTTGGCATTGTGCGTGCAGCCGGTCAGGCATTCGGAGCGGATGCAGCCCGCGCGCGTCGGCCCGGCACCACCGAAATACGGATCGGGCACCTCCGTGCCCTGCGCTCCTTCGTTGAAGAAGACCCCGACGTTCGTGCGGTGGAACGTCTCGCCGACCCCGCGGCGCTCGGAAATCTTCAGCAGCACTTCGTCTTTGGGACCGACGCGCGGATTGGTCTGCACGCCGAGCATCCGTTTGGCCTGGTCGTAGAACGGCGCCAGCTCCGATTTCCAGTCGGTGATGTGTGACCAGGCGCGGTCTTCGTAGAACGCGGGCAGCGGCTCGTACAGGGTGTTGCCGTAGATCACCGAGCCACCACCGACACCCGACCCGCTGAACACCGCGCACTTGCCGAGAACGCTGATCCGCTGCGGCCCGGTCAAGCCGAGTCGTGGCATCCACAGCGACTTGCGGAGGTTCCAGTTGGACTTCGGGAAATCCTCCGGATTCCATCGCCGCCCGGATTCGAGAACGCCGACGCGGTAGCCCTTCTCGGTCAGCCGCAGCGCGGTGACACTGCCGCCGAAGCCGGAACCGATCACAATCACGTCGTAGTCGTAGTCGGTCATGACGCTCACCGCCCCACGTGTCCGTCGACGACGTACTCGGTCAGCGCCCTGCGCACGATCTTGCCGGTGGGGTTGCGTGGCATCTCGTCGAGGAACACCACGTCACGGGGCACCTTGTACCTGGCGAGGTTGTCCTTGACGTAGTTCTTGATCTCCTGCGCGTCCGGTTTGTCGTCTGTGGCGGCAACGATGAAGGCGCGCAGTCGCTGTCCGAAGTCCGCGTCGTCGACACCGATCACCGCGACATCGGCGATATCGGCGCGACCCGCCAGCAGATTCTCCACCTCCAGCGGATAGACGTTCTCGCCACCGCAGACCACCATGTCGTCGTCGCGGCCGTCGATGAACAGCAGCCCGTCGGCGTCGAAATGGCCCATGTCCCCGGTCGACATGTATCCGTCGATGATCTGTTTGGTCTTCCCGTCGGTGTACCCCTCGAACGGGGCGACGGTGCGGGCGAAGATTCGCCCCGAGACGTTCGCTGCGGTGATTCGGCGATCGTCGCTGTCGTAGAGCGCGATGCGCGCGGTGACCGGTGCCCGCCCGACGGTGCCCGGCGCACGACGCAATTCGTGCGGCTGGGCGACGGCGGTGATCGCGACCTCGGTGGAGCCGTACCCGTTGTACAACACGTCACCGAAGGCGTCCTGCCATCGGATCGCCAGGTCGGGCGGCAGCGGGGCGCCGCCGACGAAAACCGTGCGCAGCGTCGAGGTGTCGTACTCGGCGATAACCTCGGGACCGAGCGCGAGAATGCGGTTCAACTGGGTCGGCACCGCGACCAGCATCTCGACCGAATGCCGCTCGATCGCCGCCAAGGTGGCCTCCGCGTCGAAACGGCGCCGCAGCACGATTTCGGCACCGAGCGCGCTGGCTATCGTCCAGGTCCCCATACCGGTCGTGTGAAAAACCGGGGTCGCGATCATGACGACCCCACCGCGAGGGAACGGCACCCGGTCGACGACCAGGGCGGTGGCGAACGGCGAGACCTTGGTGCGCGGCGCGCCCTTGGGCAGACCGGTGGTGCCGCTGGTGAGGATGATGAAGCCCGCGGGCCGATCCGGCGGGGGCAGCGGGTCACTGCTGTTCGCCGACACCAGCATGTCGATGGTCACCGCGCGCGGTGGCAGCGTGTGTTCCGCATCGACCCAGGTGAGGATCCGCGGCATCGTCTCGGGCAGGGCATCGACGAGCCCGGCGAACTCACTGTCGAACAGAATCGCGCGAACCTTTTCCCGCACAGCGACTTCGGTGAGTTGCGGCTTGGCGAAACTGGTGTTCAGCATGGCCAGCCGCAAACCTGCTTTGCCGGCCGCCACCATCGCCAGCACCAGGCCACGATGGTCACGGGCCAGCACGCCGACCACCTCGCCGCCGCGCAGGCCCTGCCCGAGCAAACCGTGGGCCAGGGCGTTGGACTGTTCGTCGAGCTCGCGGTAGGTCAGCACGCCGCGCTCGTCTGCCAGCGCGGGTTCGTCGGGCCGATCGGCCGCCCCGGCGCTGATCATCGCCGCTTGTGGGCCGTAGGAGTTGTTGAGCGCGATCATGCGCTTGATCCGGCGCGGTCGCCACAGGTCGATCAGGCCGGTCTGGTGCAGCCGGCGCACCGCCCGCACCTTCTCGCCTACCTCGGCCACGGTGCCGTTCGTCAGCTTCATCGATGAGCCTCTTTCGAATTCCGGTCCGCGAATATCACTGGCCCGCAGGTGTTGTCGTGTTGGTGGTCAGGTGATAGTGCTCCGGGCGCAGGGATCGGGTCTGTAGTCGATAACTCAGGACCGCGCCCGGCCAGTTGTTGGTGATCCGGCCCGCGGCGTTGCGATACCAGCTCGAGCACAGACCCCACGGGGTACGGGCGAGCCGGGCTTGCAGCTTCACGTCGTATTCCTCGGCCACCGCACGCCGGACATCGAGGGTGTGCGCCGGATGGCGGGACAGTTCCTGGAGCGCCTGGCGGATGTAGCGAGCCTGCGATTCGATCATGTAGACGATCGAGCCGACACCCAGGTTCGTATTGGGTCCGTACACCATGAACATGTTCGGGAATCCGGGCACCGTGATGCCGTGGTAGGCGCGAGCACCGCCCTGCCACTCGTCCTCGAGCTTGCGTCCGTTCGCGCCGCGGATCGCCATCGGCCACAGGAATTCGGTGCCCTTGAATCCGGTTCCGTAGATGATCACGTCGACCTCGTGCAGCACGTCGTCGGCGGTTTTCACCCCGGTCGGCACGACTTCGGCGATCTCGGTCGTCTCCACCCGCACGTTCGGCTGGGTGAGTGCCGGATAATAGTTGTTGGAGAACAGCCCACGCTTGCAGCCGGCCGGGTAGTCGGGCGTCAGTTTCGCGCGCAATTGTGGGTCGGTGACCTGCTTGCGCAGATGGTTCACGGCGATCCTGGTGACCAGACCCCTGATCGCGGTGACATCAGCGATGCCCAGCGACAGAAACTCGCACAGTGCCCAGACCGCGAATCGCTCGGCGAGGCGGACCGGCGGCACCGTCGCGAACATCCGGTGATGCCACGCCTTGTACTCGACATCGGGCTTGGGCAGCACCCACGCCGCCGATCGCTGGAACAGTGTCAGGGCCGCCACCTGCGGCTGGATCGCGGGCACGAATTGGATCGCGCTGGCACCGGTGCCGACAACGGCGACCCGCTTGCCTGTCAGGTCGACACTGTGGTCCCACTCCGCGGAGTGGAAGGCGGGTCCGGCGAACGAGCTGATGCCGGCGATGGTGGGCAGCGCGGGCCGCGAGAGCTGACCGACCGCGGAAATCAGCACGTCGGTGGTTGCCTCGTAACCGTCGGCGGTACGCACCGTCCATTTCCCGCTCGTATCGTCGAATTCGGCTTCGGTCACCTCGGACCCGAACCGGATCCGCTCGCGCAGGCCGTTGTCGCGCGCCACGTCCCGCAGATAGGCGTGGATATCGGGCTGTCCCGAGAATCGCTTGGGCCAATCGGATTTCGGCGCATACGAGTACGAGTAGAGCGGCGAGGGTATATCGCATCCGGCGCCCGGGTAGGTGTTCTCCCGCCACACTCCCCCCACCTCCGACGCTCGCTCCAAGATGACGAGGTCGTCGAAGCCGTGGCGCAGCAGTTCCATCGCCATGCCGAGGCCGCCGAACCCGGTGCCGATGATGACAGCGGACGGCATTGTCCGAGTGCGCATAGCCCAGCTCCTCATGTCAGTGATCTCTCCGGTCAACGGTAGGTCGCCGTCGACGCGAGAACGAGGATGCCCGCGGACAGAAAATTGACATTTCAGGCCATAATGGAGGGCATGCGCGCGCGACAGGAGCCAGCAGTGGACACGTGGGACTTCCCCCGGGGTGTCGCCAGCGTCGCCGTGATGCACCGGTTCGCCGTCGAACACGGTGCCGATGCCACGTCGATCCTCGCCGGCACGGGCCTGACCGTCGCCGACCTCGACTCCGCCGACCGCCAGATCGATGCCCGCACGGAACTGCTGGTGGTGCGTAATCTGCTGCGCGAACTCGGACCCCGACCCGCGCTCGGCATCGAGGTGGGACGCAGTTACCGCATCAGCGCCTTCGGTATCTACGGCTACGCCTGGATCACCAGTCCCACTCTCGGCGAGGCGATCTCCTTGGCGCTGAGCTACTTCCAGTTGAGCTTCGCGTTCTGCACACCGGTCGTGGAGTTCCACGACCAGCAGATGGTTGCCCGGATCCGACACGATCAGATCCCTGATGACGTCCAGCAGTTCCTCGTCGAACGCGACACCTTCGCGATGCATCGGGTGCTCGAAGACCTGCTCGGCCGACCGGTGGATATCCACCATGCGCGGTTCGCGTTCCCGGAACCCGGTTATGGCGACGACATCGCCGCGATCCTGGGCGTGAACCCCCGATACGGGCAGACCGAAACCAGCATCACGATCACCGCCGACACCCTGAATCAGCCACTGCCGCAGGCGAATCAGGCCACGCTGGCCCTGTGCCTGGCGCAATGCCGTGAACTGATCGACCGCCGGACCACCCGCACCGGGATAGCGGCCGAGGTTCGCGACCACCTGCTGGCAGGCACCGGTATCGCGGGGATCGCGATACCGCCGTCCCTGGACGCGGTCGCCCACGACCTCGGCACCACCGGCCGCACGCTACGGCGGCATCTCGCCACCGACGGCACCAGCTACCGCGTCCTGCTCGACGAGGCGCGGCGCGGTCTGGCCGAGGACATGCTGACCGCCACCGCGCTCTCGGTCGAGGAGATCGCCGTGCGGCTCGGCTACACCGAGGCGGGCCCCTTCATCCGTGCCTTCAAGCGCTGGACGGCCACCACCCCGGCCGCCTACCGGCGCACCCGGGGTCGCCGCTGATCACAGCCACCCCGACCGCCGAGGATTCCCTATTGACGTCGTGCCAATATATCTGACAAGCTGTTTCCGCAGATTGAGGCAGATTGCGTCCTGGGAGGCACTGATGACCGCACACGCGGGCTGGGTAGACGATGAGATCGAGGCCGTTCGCGAACTCGCGACGAAGTTCTTCGAGAAAGAGGTGCTTCCTGGCGCCGAGCGGTACAAACAGCAGGGGCACCCCGACCGTGACCTCTACCTCAAAGCAGGCAAGCTCGGGTTGCTGGCCCCGTCTGTTCCGGAAGAGTACGGCGGCGGAGGCGGCACCTTCGCCCATGAGGCGGCGATCATCGAGGCCCAATCGAAGGCAGGCGACACCTCCATGGGCCTCGCGATCCACTCCGGGATCATCGCGCCCTATCTCGTCGAGTTCGCCTCCGAACAGCTCAAGGCACGCCTGCTGCCCAAGGTGGTCAGCGGCGAGTGCCTGCTCTCGATCGCGATGACCGAACCGGGAACGGGATCGGACCTGCAGAACATTCAGACCAGGGCAGTGCGCGACGGCGACGAGTACGTCATCACCGGTTCGAAGATGTTCATCAGCAACGGCGCGCTCTGTGACGCGGTCATCATCGCCGCCAAGACCGACCCCGACAAGGGCGCCGCCGGGGTGTCGCTCATCGTCGCGGAGGTCGGTGACGACACCCCCGGCTTCACCCGAGGGCGGACCCTGTCCAAGATCGGCGGCACCGGCCAGGACACCGCCGAGCTGTTCTTCGACGGCCTGCGGGTGCCGGTCGGCAACCTGCTCGGCGAGGCCGAGGGCCAGGGCTTCTATCAGATGATGAAACTGCTCCAGCAGGAGCGACTCGTCTGTGCGGTGATGGCCGTGGCGTCGATGGAGGCCGCGGTCGCGATGACCATCGCCTACACCAAGGATCGGCAAGCGTTCGGAAAATCGCTGCTCGGCTTCCAGAACACCAAGTTCGAGCTCGCCGAGTGCGCCACGATCGCCAGAATCGGTCGCGTCTTCCTCGATGACTGCCTCACCGACCACCTCGCGGGCGAGCTCGACGTGGCAACGGCGTCGATGGCCAAATACTGGCTCACCGATCAGTTGAGCGTGGTCGCCGACCGATGCTTGCAGCTGTTCGGCGGATACGGGTTCATGACCGAGTACCCGATCTCGGAGATCTTCACCAGTGCGCGGGTGCTTCGTATTCTCGCGGGCACGAACGAGATCATGAAGGAACTGATCGCCCGTTCGCTGTAGCCCGTTCCAGCACAGAACCCCCCGCCGCCTGGTATCCCGGGCGGCGGGGGGTTCTGTTCGTCGCGGTGACCGTCAGCCGAGAGTTTCCCCGGCGGCGGCCTTGACTCGCAACGACTCCGGGACCTCGAACCGGTCGCCGTAGGCGGCCCGCAGCTCATCGGCGCGCGCGACGAAGCCGGCCAGACCACCCGCGTACTGGTTGATGTACTGGATGACGCCACCGGTCCAGGCGGGGAACCCGATGCCGAAGATGGAACCGATGTTCGCGTCGGGCACGGTGCGCAGCACGCCCTCGTCGAAACACCGCACGGTATCGAGGGATTCGGCGAACAGCATCCGTTCCTGCATGTCGATGAACGCGATGCCGTGATCGTCGCGGGTGTACTTCTCGACCAGTCCCGGCCACAGGCCCAGCTTCTTGCCGTCGGCATCGTATTCGTAGAAGCCGCGGCCCTCGAGCCGGCCCGGGCGCTCGAAGTCGTCGACCATCGCGTCGACGAGCGGGTAGGCCTTCGAGTCGACCCAGTTCTTGCCCTCGGCGAGCAGGTTCTCCTTCAGGCTGCGCCGAATCTTCTGCGCCAGCTTCATATTGATCTCGTCGGCCAGCGCCAGCGCTCCGACCGGGTACCCGGCCTGGGTGGCGGCCTGTTCGACCGAGGCCGGATGCACGCCCTCGGCGACCAGCGAGATCGCCTCGTCCATGAACTGGCCAATCACCCGGCTGGTGAAGAAACCGCGGCTGTCGTTGACCACGATCGGGGTCTTCTTGATGGCGAGGGTGTAATCGACGGCACGGGCGATCGCCTCGTCGCTGGTCTGCTCGCCGACGACGATCTCGACCAGCGGCATCTTGTCCACCGGGGAGAAGAAGTGCAGTCCGATGAAGTCCTTCGGCCGCTGCACGCCCGTGGACAGGTCGGTGATGGGCAGGGTCGAGGTGTTGGAACCGAGCAACGCGTCCGCGTTCACCAGGTGTTCGATCTCGCCGAACACCTTCTTCTTCAGGCCCGGATCCTCGAACACCGCCTCCACGACGAAGTCGCAACCGGCAGCATCGGCGGGGTCCGCGGACGGGTGGATGCGACCGAGGATCTCGTCGTACTTGTCCTGGGTGATCGCGCCCTTGCGCAGGGCCTTGTCGAGCAGCTTGGCCGAGTAGGCCTTGCCGCGCTCGGCCGCCTCGATCGTGACGTCCTTGAGCACGACCTGCATGCCGGCGCGGGCCTGCACATAGGCGATGCCCGCGCCCATCATGCCCGCGCCGAGCACGAGGACCTTCTCCGGCGTGCGCACGGGGAAGCCTTCGGGGCGGCTGCCGCCCTTGTTGATCGTGCCCAGATCGAAGAACAGTGACTTGATCATGTTCGTCGAGACCTGGCCACAGATCAGGTTGGTGCAGTAGCGGGTCTCGATCGCGAACGCGGTGTCGATATCGACTTGCGCGCCCTCCACCGCGGTCGCGAGCACCGCGATCGGCGCGGGCATCGGCGAACCCTTGAGCTGCTTGCGCACATTCGCCGGGAACGCGGGCAGATTGGCCGCCACCGCCGGGCTCGACGGGGTGCCGCCGGGGACTTTGTAGCCCTTCACATCCCACGGCTGCGCGGCCTCGGGGTTGGCCGCGATCCAGGCGCGAGCCTTGTCGAACATCTCCTCGCGGGTGGCGGCGACTTCGTGAACGATGCCGACCTGCAACGCCTTCGCGGGCTTCATCCGCTGGCCCTGGCCGACGACGTTGAGCACCGCGCTGGTGATACCGAGCAGCCGAACTGTCCGGGTGACACCACCGGCACCGGGCAGCAGACCGAAGGTGACCTCGGGCAGGCCGAGCAGGCTGCCCTTGGCGTCGAGTGCGATCCGGTGATGGGTGGCCAGCGCGACCTCGAAACCGCCGCCGAGCGCGGTGCCGTTGATCGCGGCGACCACCGGCTTGCCCAGCGTCTCGAGCCGACGGAACGCCGCCTTGTAGGTGTCGAGGCCGAGTGCGATCTGCGGGGCGGTCTCCGGTGTCGCGTTCATCAGCAGGTTCAGGTCACCCCCGGCGAAGAACGTGTCCTTGCCAGAAGTGAGGATGACCCCGTCGAAGCTGTCGCGCTCGGCCTCGAGCCGGTCGACGGTCGCGGTGAGGTCACGCGCGAACGCCTCGGTCATCGTATTGGTCGACTGGTTCGGGTCGTCCATCGTGAGCACGAGCACCCGATCGGCGCCGAGTTCCCAGGCAATCATGTTGTCAGTCATTGCTTTTCGTTTTTCCTTCGGTATCGGAGTCCGACGCTCAGACGCGCTCGATGATGGTGGCGATGCCCATGCCACCGCCGATGCACAGCGTGATCAGCGCGCGCCGCGCTCCCCGGCGCTCGAGCTCGTCGACCATGGTTCCGGTGATCATGGCCCCGGTCGCGCCGAGCGGGTGGCCCATGGCGATGGCGCCGCCGTTGACGTTGAGCTTCTCGTCGGGGATGTTCAGCTTCTTCTGGAAGTTGAGCACCACCGAGGCGAAGGCCTCGTTGAGTTCGAACAGGTCGATGTCGTCGACCGTGAGCCCGGCCAGCGCCAGCACCTTCTCGGTCGCCGGGACCGGGCCGGTCAGCATGATCGTGGAATCGGCGCCGCTCACCGCGGAGGCGACCACGCGGGCGCGCGGCGTGAGACCCGCGGCGACACCGGCGGATTCACTGCCGATGAGCACCAGCGCCGAACCGTCGACGATGCCGGAGGAGTTGCCGGCGTGGTGGACGTGGGTGATCTTCTCGACGTGGTGGTAGCGCTGCATCGCGACGGCATCGAAGCCGCCCATCTCCCCCATCGCCGCGAACGACGGGGTCAGCCCGGCCAGGCTTTCCACCGTGGTGTCGGGGCGCATGAACTCGTCGTGGTCGAGCAGCACCGCGCCGTTGATATCACGCACCGGGACAATGGATTTGGCGAAGTAGCCACCCGACCAGGCGGCGGCGGCCTTACGCTGCGAGCGCACCGCGAAGGCGTCGACGTCCTCGCGGGTGAAACCCTCGATCGTGGCGATCAGGTCCGCGCCGACACCCTGCGGCACGAAGTAGGTGTCGTAGTTGGTGACCGGATCCATCGCCCACGCGCCGCCGTCGGAGCCCAGCGGAACCCGCGACATCGACTCCACGCCGCCGGCGATGACGAGCTGCTCCCAGCCCGACCGCACCTTCTGGGCGGCGGTGTTGACGGCTTCGAGGCCCGAGCCGCAGAACCGGTTGAGCTGCACACCGGCGACGGTGTCGGGCAGCCCGGCCGCCAAGGCGGCGGTCTTGGCGATATCGGCGCCCTGATCGCCGACCGGCGACACCACGCCGAGCACGATGTCATCGATCGCCGCCGGATCGAGTCCGGGATGGCGGGTCTTCAGTTCGCCGATGAGCCCGACCACCAGGTCGAGCGGCTTGACGCCGTGCAGGGCGCCGGTCTTCTTGCCACGCCCACGCGGCGTGCGGATCGCCTCGTAGATGAATGCCTCGGTCATGATTCTCTCTCCTCGCTCGAATCTGACAACAGGATGCAGCAGATTTGGAAATCTGACAAGGCTTTGTGGCAGACTCGGCGCATGGTCAAGGATCGTGCGTACGCGGGTGTGCCTGCCGAACAGCGGCGCGCGCAGCGCCGGATCACGTTCCTGGAGGCCGCCAGGGAGATCGTCGGCACCCAGGGCTCGGCCCGGCTCACCGTCGGCGGCCTCTGCCGCCAAGCCGGACTGACCGAGCGATACTTCTACGAGAGCTTCACCAACCTCGACGCCGTCGTCACCGAGGTCTACGACCAGGTCATCGGTGAGCTGACCGAGCTGATCGCCGTCCGTGTGCGCGCCGCCCCCGATCCCCTGCGCGACAAGGTGCACGCGGCCATCGCCGCGGGCCTGCAAGCGGTCGCCGACGATCCACGGCTGATCCGCATCGCCTTCACCGAAGCCCAGCTCAATCCCGCCCTCAACGCACGCCGCACGGCAACGATCCGCGGCTTCGCCGCGCTGGTGCTGGCGACGGTGAACAAACAACTCAGCCCCGAAAGCACCGGTGCCGCGGGCGCATACGGCGAGCTCGCCGCCATGCACCTCGTCGGTGGGCTGTACGAGACCGTGTACGGCTGGCTCAACGGAGCACTCGACCTGACCAGAGACGAGCTCGTCGACGAATCGACCGAGATCTTCCTCGCCGTCGTCGAGCAGATCCTGGGACCCGAAAGCCTCCTGAGGCGCCGGAGTTAGCCCGACGCCCCGATCAACCGCGCGGCACACTCCTACCGCCGCGCACGCGCTGACCCCGTTCGAACGAGAGCGCTTTACGCCTCAGCCGCGATCGGCCGGGCAGCGAGTTCCGTTCCGCACGAGCGGTTTCCACCCTGTACGAACACATCGACGTTGTGCGAGTATGACTGAAAAATTCTCTCATTCATTCTCACATTCATCGATTGCCCGGAGGTACCGATGGGGCAGCAAGAATCCCCACACATCCTGGTCGCGGGGGCGGGCCTGGCCGGATTGGCCACGGCGGTCTGGCTCGCGGAAGCAGGCCACCGCGTCACCCTCGTCGAGAAGCGAGGACGCCTCGGCGGTCGCACGATCTCGTTCGAGGTGCCCGGCATCGAAGGCAGGGTCGACAACGGTCAGCACCTGTTCGCCGGCTGCTACGACGCGCTGCTGCGCTACGTCGACACCATCGGCACGCGCGAGCAACTCTTCTGGGACGCACCGCCTTTCGCGATCAGGACCGGGCCCGACCGGCTGCTGACCCTGCGCGCGCCCGCCTGGCTGCCGGGCACGCTGCGCCGCGCCGTCGGGCTGTCCTGGATGGTGTGGCCACCGATCCCGCTGCGCGAACGGCCCGCCGCCCTGCGCACCTGGGCGCGGATCGCCCGCGCCGCGCTGCGCCCGGCACCGGAACTCGACGACCTGACCGTCGATCGCTGGTTCCGGCAGATCGGCGCGCCGCAATCGTTGCGCGCGTTGGTGCTCGATCAGTTCGTCATCGGCCTGCTCAACGAGAAGACCGAGCGAGTGTCGGCCTCCATGTTCGTCCAGACCCTGCACTGGATCGGCAAGCGCGCGCTGTCGGGGAACACCAGGGCCGGTGACGCGGTGTGGCCGAGGGTGAGCCTGCACGAGTTGTTCGTCGCACCCGCCGAGCGCTATCTGAAGGCACACGGCGCAGAGATCGTCATCGGTGCCGGAGTCGCCGATATCGAGATCGTCGACGACGGGCTCACCGCGGTGCAGCTCTCCGACGGGCGGGTCATCGAGGTCGACGCGGCGGTTCTCACCTTGCCGCCGTGGTCGCTGACAACACTGCTCGATCGCGGCCGGCTCGGGCAGTACGACCATTTCACTCCTGTGCGCAAGATCGAGCCCGCCCCGATCTCGAGCGTGTACGTGTGGCTGGATCGTCCACTCAGGATGCGCAGGCTCGCGGAGAATCTGCGCGACACCACCATCGAGTGGGTTTTCGACACCACGGGCATGCACGGCGTCGAGACCGAGGCAGGGCACTGTTATTCACTGGCGGTCAGCGCCTCGTGGGATGTCGTCCATCTGCCCAACGCCGAATTCACCACGGCGGCACTACGATCGCTGGCCGAGCACTACCCCGAGTTCGCCGAGGCGCAGGTGCTGCGCACCCACGTCATCCATCAGCCGCAGGCGACCTTCTCGGCGCAGCCCGGTTTCGACGAGCTGCGCCTGCCGCAGCGCACGCCGATCGAGGGCCTGTTCCTCGCGGGCGACTGGACCGAGACCGGCATGCCTTCGACGATGGAGGCCGCTGTCGAGAGCGCGGTCCGCGCCGTCGGCGCAGTCCACGAATATCTCGGCCCCCACACCGGCGACAGCGGGATTAAGTGACTCGTCATTCTCGGTTCTGACGCCTCAACATCCCTTGATTGCGGACTGAGACAGAAGTACATTGTGTCTCACGCGACCGCAGGTCTGCATGGGCGCAATGGAGCACATCCCTCCGGGAGGGTTGATGGATTACGACTGGTCAGAGGCGGATCTCTCCTTTCGAGACGAGGTTCGCACCTTTCTCGACGAGAAGCTGACACCCGATCTACGCCGCGCCGGACGCTTGGCGACCAGCGTCTATCCGGATCACGAAGCCAGCATGAAGTGGCAGCACATTCTTCACGCTCGCGGCTGGGCGGCACCGGCATGGCCGGTCGAATACGGCGGCTGCGACTGGAGCCTCACCCAGCACTACATCTTCGGCCGGGAACTGATGCAGGCCGGGGCGCCCGCGCTGTCGCCGATGGGCATCAGAATGGTCGCGCCCGCGATCGTCGCCTTCGGCACGACCGAGCAGAAGGCGTACTACCTGCCGCGGATTCTCACCGGTGAGGTGTTCTTCTGCCAGGGGTATTCGGAGCCGGAATCCGGGTCCGATCTGGCATCGCTGACGATGGCCGCCGTCGACGACGGCGAGGACTTCGTGTGCACCGGAAGCAAGATCTGGACCACCCACGCGACCGAGGCGAATTGGATCTTCTGCCTCGTGCGCACGTCGCGCGAGGGGAAGAAGCAGCAGGGCATCACCTTCCTGCTCATCGATATGACCTCGCCGGGCATCGAGATCCGCCCGCTGGTGATGACCTCCGGCGAGCAGGTACAGAACCAGGTCTTCTTCGACGGCGTCCGAGTGCCGAAAAGCAACGTGCTCGGCCAGATCGACGACGGCTGGACCGTGGCGAAGTATCTGCTCGTTCACGAACGTGGTGGGGCACTGTCGCCGATGTTGCAGGTCATGGTTCAGGAAGTCGCGACCGCGGCAGCCGGGCAGACCGGCCCGGACGGCAATCCGCTGATAGATGACGCCACCTTCGCCGCGAAGCTGGCCGAGGCACGGATTCGCACCGAAGTACTCGAGATCCTCGAGTACCGAACGCTGTCGGTGCTGGCGCAGGGCAAGAACCCCGGCCCCGCCTCGTCGATGCTCAAGATCCTGGCCACCGAACTGAGCCAGAAGATCACCGAATTGGCACTCGAGGCAGCAGGACCGCGCGGGCGGGTGTACCAACCGCACGCGACGAAACCCGGCGGCCCGATCGCCGGATTCCAGCCACCGGCCGACGGCTACCGCAGCGGCGAAGAGTGGCAGGCCGTCGCACCGCTGCGCTACTTCAACGACCGGGCAGGCTCGATCTACGCGGGCAGCAACGAAATTCAGCGAAATATTCTCGCCAAGGCAGCATTGGGGCTCTGATGGACTTCACCTTCACCAAAGAGCAAGAACTCCTGCGTGATTCGGTGGCCGGATTCCTCGGTGCCCGGTACGACCTGGAGCAGAGTCGGAGCGCGGTCAAGTCCGGCGCGGAGTGGCAGCCCGCTGTGTGGCGCGGTTTCGCCGAGGAGTTGGGCATCCTCGGTGCGACCCTGCCCGAAGATGTCGACGGTATGGGCGGCGGGCCGGTCGAAATGATGATCATCGCCGAGGAACTCGGGCGCGCGCTTGTCGTCGAACCGTATGTCGACACGGTCGTCATCGGGGCGGGTCTGCTGCAGCGCTGCGGTGGTGCGGCTGCCGACGCACTGGTGCGGCAGATCGTGGCCGGTACGGCGCGCACCGCGTTCGCCGCACTCGAGCCGACGTCGGGTCATGCGCTGCACGATCTTTCGACGACCGCGCGCCGCGACGGCGATTCGTGGGTGATCGACGGCAGCAAGACCGTCGTGACCAGCGCGCCGGTAGCGACCCATCTGATCATCAGCGCGCGCACCTCGGGTGCCCGGCGCGACCGATCCGGTATCTCGTTGTTCCTCAGCGAGTTCGATGCGGCGAATCCGCCGGCCGGGGTCGAGATCCACTCCTACCGGACGATCGACGACCGGGTCGGCTCCGATATCACCTTCACCGATTTCCGATTGCCCGCGGCCGCGCTGCTCGGCGCGGAGGGCGAGGCATGGTCGTCGATCGAGGCCACAGCCGACGAGGCGATCGCGGCGATCGCCTCGGAAGCGGTCGGATGCATGCGCAAGGTGGTGGCGGATACCGTCGAATACGCCAAGCAACGCCGGCAATTCGGTCAGCCGATCGGCAGCTTCCAGGTTCTGCAGCACCGCATGGTCGATATGTACATGGAGCTGGAGCAGGCGATCGCCGCAGCGTATCTGGCGATCCACGCACTGAACGCGGCACCGGCGGTTCGAGCGCGGGCGGCATCCGCGGCCAAGGTCACCGTCAGCCGTGCGGCGCGATTCATCGGCCAGAACTCCGTCCAGCTCCACGGTGCGATGGGCATGACCGAGGAACTCGCTGTCGGCCACTACTTCAAACGGCTGACCGCGATCGAGCACGAGTTCGGATCCACCGACCACCACCTCGCCCGCTACGCCGAGCTGACGAGGCCGTAACGGTGACCAGTGGCGAAAGGTCGTCGCCGGATCCGGACGACCCAGCATCGAGCACGCCTGCGAAACCGGTGCGTGAGAGCGTGATCGACCTCGCGCACCGGTGGTTTCTCAAGGGCCGCCGGATCGATATGCAGCAGCTGGCCCGTGCATCGGGGATCGGCCGCGCCACGCTGTATCGCTGGTGGGGAAGTCGGGAAGTCGTCATCGGTGAAGTGGTGTGGCGGATCATCGCGGAGGCGATCGGTCGCGTCGAGACACGTGACGCGAGCGTGTCCGAGGATCCCGCCGAGCGCTTCGTCCGCCACTTCGGCACCCTCGCCGATACGGTCCGCACCTTCGAACCGCTGACCCGATTCGTCGCCGACGACCCGGAATACGGCTTGCGCGTACTGACTTCCGGATACTCCGTCGTCCAGGGCCGCATGATCGACTGGGTCGCGTCACGACTGACCGACCTGCCCGATCTCGATCCGCGTATCGAAGTCCGCGATCTCGCCTACGCGATCGTGCGCGTCGGCGAAGCTTTCGTCTGGAGCGACATCATCACCGGCGACCCGCCACAGTCCGGCAAGGCCACCGCCATGGTCGAGCTGCTCGTGTCCGCCGCATCCGGCAAACGCTGAACCGAGGAGTCGAATTGTCCTACAAAACCATCGTTTACAGCGTTGATGCGGCTGTCGCCACCATCACGCTGAACCGTCCCGAGGCGCGCAACGGCTTCACCACTGCGATGGCCGACGAACTCGGCGCTGCCTTCACCGAAGCCGACCGCGACGACGCCGTTCGCGCGGTGATCTTCGTCGGCGAGGGGCGTGACTTCTGCGTCGGCATGGATCTCACAGCGGACGGGTCCGACGAGGATGTCACCGATCCCGACTGGGTCGAATGGTCCACCCGGGTCGTGCGCCCGATGACCGACCTCAACAAACCCGTCATCGTCGCCATGCAGGGCGCTGCCATCGGCGTCGGCCTCTCCATGACCCTCGCCGCCGACTTCCGCCTTGCCGCAACCGATTCCCGCTTCGGTTTCGTCTTCGCCCGCCGGGGCCTGTTCCCCGAGGGTGGTTCGCTCTGGTTCCTGCCGCGCATCGTCAGCCTGGCCAAAGCCAAGGAGTGGATGATCACCGGTCGCGTTTTCGGCGCCGACGAGGCCCTCGCCGCAGGCCTGGTCACCAGCCTGCACGCCCCCGAAGACCTCCGGCCCGCCGCTCGGGCCCTTGCCGCGGAACTGACAACCCAGGTCGCCCCTGTCTCCGTAGCCGCCATCCGTCGCGGGCTGGTCGCCATGTCCGGCGACAAGACCCCCGACGACGTCTTCACCCTCGACGCCCGCCTCATCTCCTGTGCCTTCTCCAGTGCCGACCTCCGCGAAGGCATCATGTCCTTCCTCCAGAAGCGCCCACCTCACTTCACCGGCACAGTGGCCACCGAGCTCCCCCACCTCGACGATTGGCTGTCCTGAACTGGCACAGCTGCTTCGGGAAGCTGTCCCTCCCGGTTGAGGACCGCCGCAGGCCGGGACAGCGGGCAATTTTGTTCGTAAAGTTCATGATTGTGTCACCGAACTCGAATACCGCGGCTGTGGCCGGGGCGCTGTCCTTGCTGACTGTGAGACTCGATCGCCTACTGCGCCTGCATCACACCGACCAGCCGATCTCGTTGGTCCAACGCTCAGCGCTCACCACGCTCGTCCGCGACGGCGCGATGTCGTCGGGCGCGCTCGCCATCAGAGAAGGGGTGCGGCCACCATCGATGACGCGGACGATCAACGCGTTGGCGGCGCTGGGACTGATCGAGCGTAAACCCCACCCGTCCGACGGCAGACAGGTCGTCGTCTCGGTCTCGCGATCTGGTCGGTCACTGCTGACCGACAAGGTCTCGGCCCGTGATGCCTGGCTCGCCGGGCAGTTGAGCAAGCTCTCCGACGAGCAGACCACCCTGCTGAGGCAGGCCCTGGTGATCATGGGCCACATCGGCGAGGCGGAACCTCTCCCCGAATGACCGTATCGCCACGACGTCGGCCGGAGTGCTCGCCACAAGCTCACCGGCCACGGCGACATCGCGCGAGCGTCCACTCCGGACCCGCGTCAGACCCGGCGCATGAAAGCGAGCATGTAGTAGACGTTGTCGATGTTCCGTTCGACCACAGTGACCATTTGCCACCCCTGCGATTCGAGCATCTCGACACCATTGAGCAGGTGCACGACAGGTTCGAAGATCGCGCGCTGATACGCGGCCGAACCGAACACCAACCCGCCGGTCTGCGGTGAGCTCAGCACCAGGTTGCGACGCGGATAGGACCTGAGGTCCACCGCACCGTTCAACACGGCGATGACATCGAAAACAGGTCCGGGCGCAGGAGCATTCACGCCCTCATCGTCCTACACTCACCTACGCCCGCGATGCCACGGTTTCGGCTTTCTTGTCGGTACGGCGTCTGCCCGGGGCCCACATAGCGATGAGTACGGCCGCGCCGATAGTCAGGAATCCCAGTACGGTGGCGGACTCCTGCATGCCGTGAATGAACGCGGACTTCGCGAAATCGCCGAGCGGCTGTGCAGGCGGACCTGCGCGCTCTACCACCTCGAGCGCGGCCGCGAGCGAGTCACCGACCGGTTCACGCGCTGCCACGGGGAGGCTGGGCAGGGCGGGGGCGATGCGCTCGCCGTAACCCGCCGCGAGCACGCTGCCCGCGATCGCGATGCCGATGGCGGCCCCGATCTCGCGGGCGGCGTCGTTGACCGCGGCGGCGACACCGTGCTTCTGCACGGGTGTGCCGTCGACGATCGCGGCTGTAGCCGGCGCGGTGCACAACCCGATCCCTGTGCTCATCAGCAGCAACGGGCCGAGGAGGTCCACATAGGAAGTGTGCGAGTCGACTTGCGCGATCATCAGCATCCCGCCCCCGATCGCCAGCAAACCAGCACAGGCGGGGATTCGCAGGCCCACCCGTTCCGCCACCCGGGGCGCGATCACGGAGATCACCACCATCGGCAGGCCCATGGGAGCGAGCGCGAGTGCCGAGATCAGCGGACGGTAGCCCAGAATCAGCTGAAAATACTGCACGATCAGCATGAACAGGCCGAAGGTGACCAGAAACTGCACTGTCACTATCGCGGTGCCGCTGCCGAAGCCCCGATGAGCGAAGAGCCGGATGTCGATCAACGGGTGCGCGACCCGTCTTTCGATAGCGACGAAAGCTGTTGTCACGGTGAGCCCTACAGCGGTCGCGCCGATCACTACCGGATCGAGCCAGCCGCGTACGGGCACCTCGATCGCCGCGACCACGATCGCACCGATTGCCAGAGCGCTGGTGACCGCGCCGAGCGGGTCCATCGCGGGCCTCGATGTATCCACCGATTCGGGCAGCGTGAAGGCTGCCACCGCAAGCATCGCGCCCGCGACCGCCATCCCGGCGAAGATCGAAGCCCAGGACCAGTTTTCGATCAGAACACCCGAGCCGAGGATACCGAGGATCGCGCCGACGCCCGCGACGCCGGCCCACAAGCCGACGGCGCTGCCTCGCCGTTCCTCCGGAAGACCGGCGGTCAGCAGCGACAGCGTGGACGGCATCACCAGAGCCGCGCCGACCCCTGTCACGACCCGCGCGACGATCAGCCACGTCGGGCTGTCCAGCAACATGGGGGCAGCTGAGGCGAGCGAGAAGATGACTAGTCCCATGATGAGAACTACGCGCCTGCCGTACCTGTCACCGATCGCACCCCCGGGCAGTACGAGACAAGCCAGTGCCAGCGTGTAGCCGTCGACGATCCAGGTGAGTTCGGCCTGACTCGCGCCGGTATCGGCCGCGATCTCCGGCAGCGCCGTATACAGCGCCGCCATCGAGGAGGTGACGAGAACTACCGCGAGACAAGACAATGTCAGCAGCCAGCGCTGGGCAGCGGACAATCGTTCGCGTCCGGTGGGAACCATCGGGCCTCCGCTACTATTAGTATCGCTTCGCTACTATATGTAGCATAAGTATGAAGCGGGAGGTAGGCCGTGGGGAAAGTCCACCGACAGAGGAATACTGGGCGATATGAGCGGAACTGACGCCGTCGAGGTCGACCCGCGCCGGGTGCGCTCGCGCGCCCGGCTACTCGACGCCGCCGCGGCGCTGCTGCAGGACGGCGGCTTGGAGGCGGTGACAGTCGAGGGCGTCACCCGATTGTCCAAGGTCGCCAGAACCACCCTGTACCGGCATTTCGACAACGCGATGCAGCTACGCGCCGCCACGATCGAACGGCTGCTGCCCTCGGCAGTGGAGACCCCGCCCGAAGGCCCGCTGCGCGAGCGCCTCGTCGCCCTGCTGGAACGCCAGGCCGAGGCGATCCGGGACACGCCACTGCAGGTCTCGACATTGGCGTGGCTGGCGACCGGCTCGGACCACAACGCCGACAACCCCGCCATCAGCTCGCTGCGCCAGCGCATCATCGACCACTATCGGGTGCCGTTCGACCAGGTGCTCGATACCCCCGAGGCGCACCGGCAACTGGGCGAATTCGACACGTACTTCGTGCTGTCGCAATTGCTCGGTCCACTCGTTTTCGCGAAGCTCATCGGCTTGCGGACTTCGACTCCGCAAGACTGCGCCCGGATCGTCGACGACTTCCTCGCCGCACGCACCAAGACTCCTTCGGTGCACTGACTGCTGGCGCGTCACAATCATTCGCACCGCCACCCCGTATCCATCCGAAGCGCGCATCAATCGCAACGCGGCGGCTCGACCGGCCCGTCAAGTTCCCGACACGGTCCGACCTAGACTACTGCCGATCAGCTGGTGGGATTTCCTGGAATCTCACACGCGTAACCAGCGAGGTAGGCGATGCGATCGGGACCGAGGGTGAGTCGATGAACGACGGCAAGACGCTGCGGGCCTGGTGGAAAGACCCTGTCGACTACCGATGGCTGGTACGCACGCTGGCCGCGAGGTCGGCGCTGGTTCCGCTGAAGATCCTGATCGGTATCGCCGGTGCCGGGATCGCGGTGATGGGGGCGGTGATCGCGGGAACCCCGGTGGGTCCGCCCGGTCATCCCGGCATCGCTTCGACGGTCGGAGTGTTGGCCGGAACCCTGTGGGCGGCGCGCTGGTGGCTGCTGCCCTGGCCGAGCAAGACCGAGTCGCTGGTACTGATCGCCTGCGCCGACGTGCTGTTCACAGTGGAATTCCTCCAGCTGCAAGATAGGCTGTTCGGGGCGATGGGCACCGTACTGCTCCTCGGTACCGGCAGCTACCTGAGCTTCTTCCACAGCGCCAGGGCACTGGCCCTGCATTCGATGTGGTCGTTGCTGTCGGCGGTGCTGTTCTCGGTGCGGATCGTCACCGGCGGTGGGAGCATCGAGCTGGCCCTCGCGGTCGCGTTGCTTCTCGCATCGGTGGTCAGCGCGGTGCCCGCTTTCCAGCTCCTGTATTCGCTTCTGCGCACCGAGTCGCTGTCGGACCCGCTGACCGACCTGCTGAACCGCCGGGGCCTCGAGAACCGGCTACCCCAGCTGATGGACCGCAATCCCACGATCTGCGTCATCTGCTTCGATCTCGACCGGTTCAAAACCGTCAACGACACCTGGGGCCACCGGATCGGCGACATCGTCTTGATGCGGACCGCCCGGCGGCTGCGCGATGCCGCCGGAGAGATGGCGGTGGTGGCACGCACAGGCGGCGAGGAGTTCGTGGTTGCCGCTCCGATCGCCGCGCCCGCCGCGCGCAAGGAAGCCGAACGGCTGTGCCGGGTGATCGCCGAACCAGCGGAGACCACGGTGGCGGTCACCGCGAGCGTCGGTGTCGCGGTCTTCGACGCATCGATCTGTCCGCGATGTCCATGCCCGACTCCGGACCGGCTGCTGCAATCCGCCGACGCGGCGATGTACCAGGCCAAACAGTCCGGCGGGAACCTGGTGGTGGTCGACGAACTCACCCCGCCACCGGGCCACCGCCACCCGGCCGACCCGCAGGACAGCCGCTAGCACCGACCGTTCCCGGAGATCAGGCCACCGCCGCGCCGGACCTGTGCGCATCGGGCACGATGGTGATCATGGACCTCCGCATCTTCACCGAACCTCAGCAGGGCGCCGACTACGACACATTGCTGTCGGTGGCGCGCGCCGCCGAGGAGCTCGAATTCGACGCGTTCTTCCGTTCCGACCACTACCTCGCCATGGGCGATGCTTCAGGCCTGCCCGGCCCCACCGATGCCTGGATCACCCTGGCCGGGCTGGCCAGGGACACCTCCCGCATCCGGCTGGGCACCCTGGTCACCGCCGCGACGTTCCGGCTGCCGGGGCCGCTGGCCATCCAGATCGCCCAGGTGGATCAGATGTCGAACGGGCGAATCGAGCTCGGCCTGGGCAGCGGCTGGTTCGCCGCAGAACACGCCGCCTACGGAATCCCGTTCCCGGACAACCGGTTCGGCCTGCTCGAGGAGCAGCTGGCCGTCATCACCGGTCTGTGGGAGACCAAGCCGGGGGCGACGTTCAGCTTCGAAGGCGCCCACTATCAGCTCACCGACTCCCCCGCCCTACCCAAGCCCGTGCAAGACCCGGTACCCGTGATCATCGGCGGCAACGGCAAGGTCCGCACCCCGCGCCTGGCGGCCCGCTATGCCACCGAGTTCAACATGCCGTTCGCCTCGATCGCCGACAGCGCCGCCCAGTTCGACCGGGTGCGCGCCGCGGTGCGCGCGGCCGGGCGCACCGACGAACTGATCTACTCCAACGCCCTGGTCGCCTGCGTCGGGCGTACTGATGCCGACGTGGCGCGCCGAGCCGCCGCGATCGGCCGCGAGGTGGACGAACTCAAGAGCAATGGCCTGGCCGGCACGCCTGCCGAGGTCGTCGACAAGATCGCCCGGTACCGCGAGATCGGCGCGAGCCGGATCTATCTCCAGATCCTCGATCTCGCCGATCTCGACCACCTGGAACTCATTGCCGCCGAGGTGCAATCGCAGCTCTGAGATCGACGGGGCTACCGGCTGCCCGGCGTTGCCCCCTCCGGTGCAAGCCTTCTCCCCCTCGGCCGGCCCTGACCGTCACGCAGGCAGGGCCGGCCGAATCAGGCTGTCTCACATCAGGTCAGCCGGTGCGTGCCGGTAGCCAGGAGCAGTCTCGTCCGGTCGGCAGTCTGGTTCGGATTCAGACCGCCGGTGTCGATCGTGTACTGCTCGAGGTCGCCGATGTCGGAGAATGCGCCGTGCAAGCCGGTGATCGCCGCCAGATCCTTCAGCTCGTCTCCGACGCGTCGCTTCGCGCGCGACACGGTGGTGGCCAAGTCGGGTCGCAGGACCACGTAGGAAACGGTCGGCCCGCCGCGGTCGGCGAGTGCCCGAAACGGCGGGAGGAACCACGGGCCGACGATCCCGTCGACGATGACGTCGTACCCGCCGCGCGCGTATGCCGCGACGGCCGCGACGATCGCCTCGATCACCACCTCGTTCTGCCGGTGCGCATCCGGAAGGAACGGCAGGACGAATCCTGTGCGGATCGACCGGTAGAACAGGTCGGTCTCGAGATGAACCGTCGGGGCGCTCGCCGCGTCGGCGAGAAGGCGGCAAACGGTCGTCTTTCCCGCAGCAGGTGGACCGGTCACGATGATCACTTCACCACTCATGGACACGGACCCTAGCCAGCCCACCAGGCAAGAAACAGTCTTTTATTTTCCTCCCCATTGATCGCCGTCGAACATCCTCGGCCCCAACGATGTCGGCATCCCGGTCTGCGATCCGTCCACTGCATGTCGGTCGCGGCAGCGCACCTCGTCGCGCCCGCCACCGGACCCGCGAAGGACAACTGATATGGCCGCCGCCTACACACGACCTTGTCCCAGTCCGACCTGTTCTAGAGAAATATAATTCGACAATGAAGCTCAGCTTTACATCGGGCCACAGGTGGTAGCAAACGTCACGAAATACGCGTAGGCTCCATTCGGCGCTCCAGCATGAGCGACAATGTCATCGCAATCACATGCCGGGCAGACAAGCCAGAGCGCGGATCATATTCGCAAATGCTAGCGCTTCATTGTCGGCGCCGAAACGTCTTCACAGGCCGGCGACCACCCGATTCCGTCGTACGTAAATAACTCGGTAGCAATGGATTACGGCTAACAACCTGAGCCCGGCAACCCACCACATCTACCGCAGTTTTCTGCCTTCATCGTCGATCAAGACGAGCGAGATATTTCCTCTCCATTACACCATGAGCTTGCGAATGAGCCGCGACGCGCTGGCGCATTCATATCTGATCCGACCGAATCGAATGATCGGTGAAGCGCGCCCCATGGCCGATTTCGCTACATCGGCCGCAGTGCACATAAATAGAGGAGCACTATTGTGACCGGAACTCTCAGCGCACGCACCCGTATCGCCGCACTGTTCGGCGGTCTCGTCCTGACCACCAGCACCATGATCGCCGTGGCGCCGCCGGTATTCGCTGCCTGCCAGACCATGAACGGCGCCGACGGCGCTCCCGGCACCGCCTCGCAGCCCGCCGGCGGCAGCGGCGGCAACGGCAGCCAGGGCACCGAGAACTGTCCGGGTGGCGACGGCGGGAACGGCGGCATCGGCTACGGCGGTGGCGCGGGCGGCGCGGGCGGAAACGGCGGCAGTGGTGGACTCGGCGTTCTGGGTGCGGGCGGGCTGGGCGGCAACGGCGGACTCGGTGGTCCCAACGGCGGATCCGGCGGCGCCGGTGGCGAAGGCGGCAACGGCGGGGCAGGCGCGACCAGCGCAACCGGCACGGACGGAGCACCCGGCGGAAACGGTGGCGTCGGCGGCAACGCTCTCGCTGTCGACACCGGCGGCGCGGGCGGCAAGGCAGGCAACGGCGGCGACGCCTCGGGCGCCAACAACAGCGGCGGAGCGGGCGCGCACGGCGGCAACGGTGGCACCGGAATCCTCGGAACAGGCGGGGCGGGCGGAAACGGCGGAAACGGCGGGGCACAGACCGGCGACGGTACCCTCGGCGCTTGCGGCACCGCGGGCAGCGGCGGCGCAGGACTGGTCAACGGCGCTCCCGGAAATGCGGGCACCGGGGACTGCTGACACCCCCGACACATGCCGAATCACACCCATATTCGTGCGGGTGTGATTCGGTGTCGCGACGGTCGCGGGCGAACCTTCCGGTCACAGCGGTGTCAGGGAAGCAGACCAAGGCCGGTGCGGCCGACGACGTCGAGGTCGGCCGGGTCGGAGTCGTCGCGGGCGTGGATGCCCACCGAGGTCCACACCGGGCCGAGCGAAGTGAAGGTCTTGCGGCCGTCGACGAGGTAGGAGCCGTCGGGCTGGGGACGGGCGCTCACCACCGAATCATCCAGCCCCACATCGTTTCCGCGTTCACCGTGACCGGCCGCGAACACCTCACCGTCGCGGACCGCGGCGAGCAGCCAGCTGAAGTCCTCGGCGCCGGAGACAGTCAGCGCGGTCACGGGCGCACAATACGCCAATTTTTTTTGCTCCCTGGACAATTCGCTGAGTGTCAATCCCGGACCACCGTATTGCGCCGCGCAGGTACCCAGCGTCGCGCAATTCCTCGAAATCCTCAGTGAAGAAGGTGTTTCCAGCGTCGTAGGTGCCCGCGTGAGCGTGGAACCGGTGGTAGTCCTCGTTGCTGAAGAAGGCGCTCGGCGCAGCAGTCGCCGAGAACGGGGAGGTGGTGCTGGCAACGACGGTGGGTATGACGGTGCTGGTCATCGCTGGTCTCCCGGGTTCGCCTGGAGCGGCGAGATCGATGGGTTGTATCGCGGGCCGACCCGGCCGCGGTGAAGCAATAGAATCGGCCCGATCACATCCGAACGTCAGTAGTAGACCGGCCCGGGAACGCCGCCCCCGGCCGCGATGGCATCGCCGGTGATGGCGATGCTGCGTGGCGAGGCCAAAAACGTCACCACGTAGGCGATCTCACCCGCGTCGATGATCCGACGAATCGAATTCTTGACCAGCTGTGTTTCCAGCTCGGCCACGTCGCCACCGTCTTGTTCGACCTGGCGGGTGAGCCGTTCGGTGAGTCGTTCGGTGCGGGTGAGACCCGGGTGCACGACTGTCACATTCACCCCGTGCGGCCCCAGCTCGTCGGCGAGGTTCTTGGTCAACGCCGAGACGCTCACGTTGCGGATGGTCTGCCCGATCGAATTGGCCTGCCGCGCACCGAGTCCGCTGATGTTGATGATGCGACCCCACCCCTGCTCCACCAGGTGGGGTGCGACAGCACGCGCGGTGCGAAGGTACCCGAGCACCTTGATCTCGACTTCCCTGCGCACGATCTCGTCGGTGGTGGCTTGCAGATCGCCGCCGGCGCCCGCGCTCCACGGTGTGGCAGCGGAGTTCACCAGGATGTCCACGCCACCGAGCTCGGCGACGGTGCGCGCGACGAGTTCTTTCACCTGTTCGTCGTCGCCGGTGTCGGTCGGAACCGCGATCACCCGCCGCCCCGACTGCCGAGCGATCTCCTGCGCAGCTGCGCGCAGCGGTTGCGCCGATCGCGCCGCGAGCACCACATCCACACCCTCTGCCGCGAGCCCCCGCGCGATAGCGAGACCGATTCCCTTGCTCGCGCCGGTGACGATCGCCCGTTTTCCAACCAGTCCCAGATCCATGCGCCGACGCTAACAATCCCACCCAGCGCACCACACGCTCCAGCTCGAGATGATCCGAACCTGTCCCTGTGAGCACAACCTGCCGCGTGCGCTGTGGTCGAGTCTCGACGACGAGATCGCCGAGTCGGTCGACAGGGCAGATCGAAACGCCCCGCGCACCGCGTAAGTTATCGCCTGGCCCGCTATAAGGCAGGTTGGTTGCCCCGGCCCAGCGGTAGCGCGACGCGTAAGGCTCGAATCTCCTCGACCAGATCGGCATAACCTTCCTGGACTTGAGCAAAGCGCAGTGCGGCGTGGTGCTGGTGTTCGGCGCTCTTGGTGTGGCGCAGTGTCCACTGAACGTGGGTGTAAGTGTCCGCCACGTGGCTGATCACCTCGCCGAGGGAATGGGTGTGGCGGCGGCCCGAAGTGGGGCGAGGAAGATGACAGGCCGACCACTCGTCGATCAGGCCGATGACGGTGTTGATCCGGCCGCTGGTGGTGGGCGCGTCGAAGTCGGCGGGCCGTCGGGTGGTCGACACCGACGCGGTGAACAGAGTCGCGTGCAGATCCGCCAGCTCGCGCGCCCATCCGATCAGCGGGGACCCGCCCTGCAGGTTCCCGGCGACGGCGAGCAGCAGCTGACGGGCCTCCAGTAATCCCTCCGCGGTCCGAACGCGTGTGTTCTCCCCAGCGCGGCTGTCGGGCTTCGCGGCGGAGCCGCCTGCGTGCGTCACAGCTACACACACCCGGCTCACCGGCGTCTGTCCATTGCCCGATGGCCACGTCTCGGCGTCGTCGTAGTCATGAACCGAGTACATCGCCGAATAACCTCTGCGACAATGACATTCGACAGGGCATGTCGTAAATGTCGCTGTGCGAGGATGACATCGTCGGGTTGCGTCGACATTGCTACGCGGTCGCGAGGCGATGTTCGGTCAGCTGGTGCGGAGTGTGCCGGGTGGTGCGGACTGCCCGCCGGATCGTCTGACAGAGATCGCGAACATCGGATCGCGAGGACGCGAGGGTCGCGGCGTGTACCAGCTGCCCCAGCCGGTCGCCGACTCGCCCGCTGTCGACCTGACCGGTCATTGCCAGCGAAGCCGTCGCGAAGGAGACCGCGTCATCGATCTGGCCGAGACGGAAGGTGCCCGTGGCGATCGTGATGTTGTCGAACAGAATGCTGCGGGCAGGTCGTCCCGGCGTGGACGCGGCCAACGAAGCGCGAGCGGCGTCGACGGCTTCGGCTGTGTAGTGTTGCGCGGTCTGTCCGCGGGCTGTCAGGGCGTACTCGTTGTAGATCACCGATCGCATCCCGGTGAACTCTCCGGGCGTGAAGAACACCCGGGTCCACGGATCGACGGGATGGTCTGCGACCCGGGCGATCTCGTCTTCGGCGCGGGCGAGCGCGGTCCGCATCCGGCCGACGTCGCCCATCATCGCGTGTGCCCACGCCTCGTTGGCATACAAGCGCGCCGATTCCCCACCGCCGGTGGCGTCTTGGGCAGGCAGCTGGCCGAGTTGGAACATCCGCAGAGCGGCGCGCGGGTCGCGTTCGATCAAGCTGATCCGCCCCAGCACGTACAGCGTCGACGCGACCAGGCTGTCCGCGCCCGCTCGCCGCGCGGACACCAAGGCCATCGTCGCGTATTGGCGGGCGCGATGTTGATCACCGATGTCGTGGTATGCCCACCCGATCAGCCGGGCCAGATCGGCGGTGGCGACCAGCAGCGCGTGCGCGAGCGTCGTATGTCCGCGGTATCCGGCCAGCAGCGCGGTCGTCGATTTCAGGAGATCGACGGCGGTGCGGGCGACCGAGCCGCCACCGTGTCGCTGGTCGCGTTCCCGCAATCCCGAGGTGGCGCTGCGCACCGCATCGATATCGAGCAGTTCTGCGTCGCAGGGCATCTCGCAAACATCGAGGGAAGGCAACCACGGCGTCAGGATGTCAGCGGAACCGACAACCGCGGTCGCGAGAGCCTCCAGCAGAGTCGCATCCGCGCCGCGACGCGTACCGGCACCGACGGATTCGGCAGACCGTGACACCACTTCACGAGCGAACCCGACATTCAGGCCCGGCGATGACAGGACGGAGTCGATCTCGGGAACCGGTGCGCCGAGCGCGGCCAGCAGAACGCGATAGGACTTGCTGGGCCTGCGAACCTCACCGAGTTCCCAGCGCGCGACGTGTCGTTCCGAACACGCGACATTGACACTGTCGCGGCGAGCTCGGTCGTTGATCAACTCGGCGAAATCCCCACGGCTGAGCCCTAATCGAGCGCGACGATAGGTCCGAAGCCGCTGTCCCCAGCTGTTCGCGGCTCCGGCATCGAGAGTGCCGCGGAGGGTTCCGGGGTCGGTGACGTCCATGAGTGGGCCCCACTCTTCTTGCGCCGCAGGGTATGTCGCAGTTCGGATACACCCTCTGACTTGTTCGCCAAATAATCGTGGTTGATAATCTAACCTGATAATCAGGATTGCGAAACAGGTGGCAGCCGCCGCCCAGCAGCCCGATACGGTGGGATCCATGGCACGAACCGCACGAAAAGTGCTGCTAGGTCGAGAGATCGACGCGCTCCTGCGCCGGTCTCGCACTACCCAGGCCGACGCGGGAAAGATGATCGGGGTGAGCCAGTCCCGCATCGCGGCGGTGATCAGCGGCACCGGCAATCTGAGCGCCCAGGCGCTCGACGAGCTGGTCAGGCAGCTCGGCGTCACCGACCAGGACTACATCTCGATCCTGCTCGATCTGCGCGAAGACAGCCATCGCCGCGGATTCTGGAACTCCGGCTACCGCCGCGCCTACATCGAGGAACTGCGACTGCTCGTCGACCTCGAGGCCGTGGCGGATCGGCTGCGCGAGACCGCCGCCGAGATCGTTCCCGGGCTACTCCAGCACGAGAGCTACATCCGCGCGCTGCACGAGCCACTGGAACCCGACCCCGACGATCCGGACGCGGTCACCGTCGACGACTACGTCCACGCCCGCATCGCCCGTCAGCGAATCCTTCTCGCGCGGGGCGCACCCGAGTTCCACGCGATCCTGTCCGAATCCTGCCTGCGCCGCACCTACGGCGGGGACGCGGTGATGCTCGACCAGATCACCCATCTCCTCGAGCTGTCCGCCCGGCCCAACATCCAGATCCAGGTCATGCCCTTCACCCACCAAGCACCCGGCGCCGGCATGGAGGACCGCTACATCCTGGTTCGTGTGCCCTCCCCCGGAGCGGCCGGCGATCTCGAGATGGCCGTCATCGAAGCTCAGGGCGAGATCCGCTACATCGACGACAAACCCGCCGTCGGTATCCGCGACAAGATCTTCAACCGCCTGGCGATGACGGCTTTGAGCCCCCACGACTCACGTCAGTTCATGGAACACCTCGTCCGCGGCCTCCGCAGCCGACCGACCATTCAGCGATAGACCGGCACCACCGCACCCGCAGAGGAATCACGATGTCCGACAGCGACTTCGAGCCACGCCCGATCGACACCAACAAGCCCAGCTCCGCACGCATCTATCACCACATGATCACCGGCGAGGTGATCTTCGAATCGGATCTGCCCTTCATTCATCGGCTCTACACCGATATCCCCTTCTATCCGTTGTGGGCCCAGCACAATCGCCGGTTTCTCGCCCGCGCCGTTCGCTACATGGCCGGCACCGGGATTCGCCAGTTCCTCGATATCGGGTCGGGCCTGCCGACCGGCGGCAACACCCACGAGGTCGCGCGCGAGCTCGTGCCCGACTCGCGCGTGGTGTACGTCGACAACGACGAAGAGGCGATCAACCGCGCCCGCGACCTGCTTCGCGAACAGGGTGTCACCGACACCGCGACGATGGTCGACGCCGATCTGCGCGAGCCCGCGCGCATCCTCGCCCACCCCGATACCCAACGCCTGATCGACTTTTCCGAACCCGTTGGACTGCTGCTGGTTTCGGTGCTTCCCTGGGTCACCGACGCCAGCGAGCCCGGCAAGATCGTCGCGCAACTGCGCGACGCCCTCGCCCCCGGCAGCCACATCGCGATGACACATGTGTCCCTCGAAGACGCAGGCGCGGAGATCAAATCCCAGGTCGCCGCGGGCGCTGCGATCTTCACCGACGCCAGCACACCGGTCACCCTGCGCACCCGCGCGCAGTTCCAGACCTTCTTCGACGGATGGACGATCGCCGAGCCGGGCATCACCTACGCCACGGACTGGCGACCCGAACAGCCGATCGACCACGACGACTACGCCCGCCCCTGCAATTTCGCCGCTATCGGCAGCCTGCCCTAGTGTGCGCCCGCGCGGTCGGCACCGTCGCCGACCGCGCTGTTCGAAAGGATCTACCATGTCGTTACCGACACCGCCCGCCGCCCACTTCCGCAAAGCGGCCGCCAGTTCCCCTCAGCAGGCGTGCGTGATGGTCTACCGCGACAACCACCGCACCCTCATCTGGGACGACAAGCTCGCGCGCCCGGTCGCCACCGCGGCACACCCTGTCCCCCTCGAGGAATGCCTGACCCTCGACCACCACCAGTTCGAGGCCCTCCAGGCCGCGATCCGAGCAGGTCGCCCCATCCGTGGAGCCCTGACGATCACCCGAGGATCCGACGACCTCTACGAATTCAGCGCCGCGCCGGAATGCCGAGCCTCAGCCGGAACCGCCCGGCTCTTCTTCGACCACCTCGAATACGCCGCGTTCGTCCACGCGGTGCGACACCGTGAGTTCGAACGAGCAACCTTCGTCTCTCACGCCGCGTGACCGATTCGGCCTTGTCCCGCTGCGTGCCGATTCCGTGCGGCCGCAGCACTATCCAGCACCTCGGACAGAGTCTGTCGACGGCAAACCACGAATCGCCGAAGCTATCGGCCGGTGGTTTCGGCCGCCGGTGTGTTCGTGATCTCGACCGCGCACGGGCTGATCGGGTGACTTGTGTTCGGGATGAGCGCAATTCTGTTCGTCGGCGGTGGTGTCGGGTTGTATCGATGCCATGGCAACACAGGAGACCCCGGTCGCCGAGGTAGACAGTTTCACCGCCGAATGGCAGCAATGGCACCGCGAGCAGGAGGCGCGCCTGTCCGACCGGCACGGATTCCTGGCCATCACGAACCTGCACTGGCTCACCGAAACCCCGGAGCGGTTCACCGACGCGCCCGGCACCTGGTCCACCGGTGCCGACGGTGTGGTCGTGGTTCTCGACGAGGGCGAGGAACTGGTCGTGGAGGGGACACCGGTGCGCGGGCGCTACGAGTTCGGTGCGATCGCCGAGCGCGACGGGGTGAACGCTGTGTGGGGTGATGCGGTGATCGAGGTCGCCCGCCGTGGTGGCAACGACATCGTCCGCCCCCGGCACCCGAACAACCAGTTGCGCACCGCCTTTCGGGGCACGCCCGTATTCGCGCCGGATCCGAAGTGGGTGGTGACGGGTCGCTATGTTCGCTTCGAACAGCCGCGACCGACCACCGTCGGCGCCTCGGTCGAAGGCCTCGAACACGTCTACGACGCACCGGGACAGGTCGAGTTCGACATCGACGGTCAACCGCTGCGGCTGACCGCGTTCCCCGGCAGGAACCCCGGCGACCTGTCGGTGCTGTTCACCGATGCCACTTCCGGAGTCACCACCTACGCCGCGAATCGCGTTGTGCAGGTATCGACTCCGGCCGCCGACGGCACCGTCGTGCTCGATTTCAATCGGGCGGTCAACCTGCCGTGTGCCTACACCGATCTGGCGACCTGCCCGCTGCCGCCCGCCGAGAACAGGCTCCCGATCGCGGTCGAGGCTGGAGAGAAGATCCCCTACGAGCGCCAGGGATGAGCGCGCCGCAGATCAGCACCTTGGCGTTCCTGACGCCGGGCAACTATCTCGACGACGATCCGTACACCGGGTTAGAGGACACGCTGCAACTGTTCGAATACGGCGAGCGCCTCGGCTTCGACGGTGCGTGGATCCGGCAGCGCCATCTCGAGCACGGCGTGGGTTCGGCCGCGGTCTTCCTGGCCGCCGCCGCCCAGCGCACCAGTCGAGTGGAGCTGGGCACCGCGGTCATTCCGATCGGCTACGAGAGCCCGTTCCGGCTGGCCGAGGACCTGTCGCTGGCGGATGTGCTGTCGCGAGGGCGACTCCAGCCCGGATTCAGTGCGGGCACCCCACCGCACGCCGATCTCATCGGCGACCTGGTCTTCGATGGTGACTGGCGCAGCTTCGACCTGTCCTACGGTCGCGTGGCCCGCCTGCTCGCGAACCTGCGCGGGGACTACCTCGGCGACGCCGGCACCGTCATCCACTCCCCGGGCAACACCCAGCGTCCCCGCCTTCAACCGCACAGCCCCGGCCTGGCCGATCGTGTGTGGTACGGCGGCGGGAGCGTCCGATCCGTGCACTGGACCGCGGCGAACGGACTGAATCTGCTCAGCGGCAACGTCGTCTTCGGCGACGCCAGCGACGATTTCACCACCTCCCAGCTGACCCTGATCGCGGACTATCGCCGCCTGATCGACCCGGCTCGACCCGCCCGCGTGGCGGTGGGTCGCGTGATCGTGCCGTTCGACAGCGCCGACCACGCGACCCGCGAGCGCTACCGCGCCTATGCCGCGAGCCGCCACGACCGCACCCTCGGCCCGCAGGGCGAACGCCGAATCCTGTTCGCGCCGGACATCGTCGGCACCGCCGAGCAGATCCTGGAACAGCTGCGAACCGACCCGGTACTCGCGCAGACCTCTGAGCTGCGCCTGGAACTGCCCTACGAATTCCACCGTGAGGACTACGAGCAGATCCTGCACGACACCGTGCACCTGATCGCTCCCGAACTGGGTTGGAAACCAACGTTCACGAACGAGGCGCCGACGTCGGTGTGACCGGCGGCTGGATGCATCGCCGACCGTTCGAGCCATCGCCAGCTGTGCGGCGCGGCAATTGCTGCGGGAGAAGGCTGTACGCGCACTGGCTCTCCGCGCAGGCGCAGACCGAGGGCCGAATACGCTGCGGTTCACCGTGCCGCGGGTGCGTGGGCTGCAGACGAGGTCGCACAGGCGGGCGTGATCGCCATCGAATCCGCGCTCGCCGCAGCCGAACTCGTTTTCGACGTGGTGGCGGGTCGATCACCGACCGCACCCTCCGCTTCGACTGGCATCGGCGCAACGCCCGCACCACCGCCGACCACAACCCCCGACCACCGGTCTGTTCCGATCCACCGAGAGAAAGATCCACCCTGATGAGCTACGGCCACTTCGACCGCACCTACACCGCCGCGGAAGACCGCTATGAGAAGGTCCCGTACCGGCGCACCGGCACCTCCGGCCTCGACCTGCCCGCGTTCTCCTTCGGGCTGTGGCAGAAGTTCGGCGCCGATTACGCCTTCGCCACCCAGCGCGAGATCATCCTGCACGCCTTCGATCTGGGCATCACCCACTTCGACAACGCCGACCGCTACGGTCCCCCGCACCGCGCCGCGCAGAAGAACTTCGGCCGGGTGCTCGCCGAGGATCTCGCGCCGTACCGCGACGAGATCGTGCTGTCCACCAAGGCGGGCAACGCGATCGGGCCGAGCCCGTACCTGCGCGGCGGCTCGCGCAAGTCGATCCTGAACTCCCTCGAGCACAGCCTGCGCGATCTCGGCACCGACTACGTCGACATCTTCTACCACCACAGCCCCGACCTCGACACCCCGCTCGAGGAGACCGTGGGCGCGCTGGTCAGCGCGGTGCAGCAGGGCAAGGCGCTCTACATCGGCATCTCCAACTACCTGCCCGACCGCACTCATGACATCGCCGAGCAGTTGCGCGCCGCCGGTGTCCCGCTGCTGATCCACCAGGCTCGCTACTCGATCTACGATCGCCGCCCCGAACAGAACGGTTTGCTCGACACCGCGACCCAGGACGGGTTCGGTGTGATCGTCTACTCACCGCTGGCCCAGGGCCTGCTCACCGACAAGTACCTCGAGACCATTCCCGACGGCGCTCGCGCGCAGAACAGTACGTTCCTGTCCCCCGATGTCATCGACGAGACCTACCGGCAACGCACCGCCGAGCTGAACAAGATCGCCGCCGCGCGCGGGCAGTCGCTGGCCCAGCTGGCCCTGCAGTGGGTGCTGCGCCGCCCCGAGGTCACCTCGGCACTGATCGGGGCGAGTTCGGTGGCCCAGCTAGACCACAACACCGCCGCGCTGAACTTCCCCGACTTCACCGCCGAGGAACTCGCTCTGATCGAGGAGCACGGTGTCCACGGCACCGGCCTGAAGCTCTGATTTCTTTCCGCACACGACCGCGACATTCCCGCCGAGCCCGGCTATCCGACCCCGCCGACCCGCTCGCCTACATCGACACCCCTTGACGATTTGCAACTCCCCCGACGATCTCGCTCGGCGATCCCAGGCGCTCGCTCACGTGACGAAGGGGCGCGCGGCGGTCGATATCATCCCCACCAGGAGACCAACTGCCGCAGCATCTTTCGGTATGTCGATCATCCGGACGCGGTCGGGTCCAGACATACGATCAGCGTCGACGATCTCCCCGGCACCGTTTCTCGTGTCCCGGACTCGGTTACGGGGCCGCGCCGCAGTGGTGCCCAGTGACCGAGTCCTGGGTCGGGACCGGCGGGTGGTCGACCGGAGGGGTGCGCGACAGCGGAATCAGCGCGATCGCGGCGAGGAGGGCGGCCAGCCCGATGGCTACCAGGAATCGCCAGTCACCGAGCCAGGTGGCGGCCAAGGGCGCGCCCGCACGGGAAAGGGCGATCGGGACCGTCATCACGGCGAGGATGCCGGCGAACTGGGGGACGCCGAAGCTGTCGGCGACGATGGAGGGGCGCGCGATCACGCTGGTGCCGTAGCCGGTGCTGAAGGCGACGATGCAGGCCAGCGTCAGCGGCAGTGAGGTGCCTGCCAGCGGCAGTGCCAGCAATCCCGCCCCCTGCAGGGCGAAAGACACTCCTGTCACGCAGGTCATTCCGAAGCGGCGAGCCATCGGGGCCAGGGCCAGGCGGGCGGCGATCTGGGTGACGCCGACGGCGATCGGGAGGGCGGCGGCGAATAGCCGATGTCGCGGAAATAGGTGACCATCATCAGCAGGAAGGCCGAGGTGGACCCACTCTGGGCGACGAAAGACACCACCAGCAGCCAGAATTTGCGGTCACGGAGGGCGTCGCCGCGGGGAACGCCGGTGCGTTGCGCGACCCGGCTGGTGTGCGCGGCCCGCCCCGGCACCGCCCACAGATGCGCGGGCACGACGATCACCGCGAATCCGGCCGCCAACACCAGAAGTGTGGTGCGCCAGCCCAGTTGCGTCTCGAGCCAGCCCGCGAAGAAGTAGTACAGGCTGGTGGCCAGTCCGACGACCGTGGTCACCGCGACGATCGCCGAATCCCGGTGTTCGGGTTCGGTGGCCACTACGAGTACGGCGAACGCCGCCTCATAGGTCGAGGTGGCCAGTGCCACACCGATCAGCGTGAACGCCAGGTACAGCTGAGCCACGTTCTGCACCTGCGACCACAGCACGACCGCGCCGACGCCCAGCGCCGACCCCGCCGTCATCAAGGCCCGCCCACCGTAGCGGTCGAGCAGATTGCCCACTGGCACCGCGGCCAGCGCCCCGATCAGCGTGGAAATGGTGGCGGCGGCGGCGATTTCGGTGCGCGAGACCGCCAGAGCATGCGACATCGGGACCAGCAGCACGGTGAACGCCTGGATCATCGCGCCATAGCCGACGGTCTGGGTCACCGCGAACACCGCGATGAGCCGGAACCGTCGGCTGCGCACCGGGTCGACGGTCAGGACAGCGGCGGCACTCACTCGCCGAGTAGCGGCAGCAGCTGGGAACCCTGGCGTTCGATCTCGCGCAGATACGGGGTGTCGGACAGCACGAAATGGGTGATGCCGAGATCGCGGTATTTGCGCAGCGACTTCGCCACATCCTCGGCGGAACCGACCAACCAGGTGGTACCCGCGCCGCCGCCACCGTATTTGCCCGGCGCGGTGTAGAGATTGTCGTCGAGCACCTCGCCCTGCGCGGCCAGGTCGAGCAGTCGCTGTTGGCCGACGGCGGCGCGGCGGTGCGGATTCGAGGCGCCCTGGCTGTTCTTCGCCATCTCCGCGACCTTCGCCTCGGCATCGGCCCACGCCTGCTCGGTGGTGTCGCGGACGAAAGTCGTGATGCGCAAACCGAATTCGAGCGGCGCGTGCTCACGACCCAGTTCGGCGCTCAGCGCGCGCAACCGTTCGATGCGCTCACGCACCCCTTCCAGCGGCTCACCCCAGAACAACTGGACATCGGCCTCGGTCGTGGCGACCCGTTCCGCCGCCTCGGAGGCGCCACCGAAGTACAGCGTCGGATGACGGCGGTCGCCTCGCGGCTCGATGCGGGGCACCACCGTGGAATCGGTGACCTGGAAGTGCTCGCCACGGTAGGTGACGTTCTCCTCGGTCCACAGCTTGCGGACGAGTTGGAGGAACTCCTTGGTGCGGGCGTAGCGGTCGGCCTGGTCGCCCTCACTGTCGCCGTAGGCGGCCAGGTCGTCTTTGCCGGAGACGATGTTCACCCGCACCCGGCCACCGGAGAGGTGATCGAGGGTCGCCGCTGCGGAGGCGAAGTTCGCCGGGCGCCAGTAGCCGGGCCGGATCGCGATGAGTGGCTCGAAGGACTCGGTCCGCGCCGCCAGCGCCGCGGCGACGGTGAGAGTGTCGGGGCGGCCCCAGCCGGTGCCGAGCAGCGCACCCTTCCAGCCGTGCGCCTGCAGCGCCTTCGCCTGCGTGGTCAGCGTGTCCAGGCTGTTGTGGTCGGCGGCCACGGGCTCGCCGCGATGTCCTGGCGTGACCTGATTGGGGATGTACCAGAGGAATTCGAGACTCATTGTTCGGTGGTTCCGTTCGGTGGTGATCAGCGGGCCAGCGCAGCGAGCTGGGCGCGACGGACATCTGTCGTCTGGCCCTGGACCAGGACGAAGAGGCCAGCGGCGGGTCGCAACACCTGCTCGGTGTAGTCGCGCACTCGGACGAGGAATTCGTCGTTCGCGTTGTCGTGCGCTGCGTTCACGTCGAAAGTATCGACCCGCACAACGAGCGAAAGCCTTTATCTACCTCCGCTTCATACCGAGCAGTACCGCTTCTACCTGCGTAGACAGGAGGTCAACGGAGATAAATTCCCGCAGAGCGAGAAGTCGGTGCGACGCGTCTGGCGACGAGGATCCGCCGCGGGCCACGGCGCGGCATTCCTGATCCTCGCAAGTTCGGTGCGCGGCGATCTGCGGGGCGACAGCCTATTTCCTGTCGATCGGGCTGAATTCAATGGTTGACCTCGCCACAGCGGACCGGTCGTGTTCACCCGGCCACCCCCGCTGGCCACCGGTGATCGTTGCCGGCATCGCTGTGCCGCCCGTATTCCGACTGGCCGCCCGGGATCCGGCCTACTACTCGGTGCCCGGCATGGGACGTTGCATCAGGCACCGTTCACCGAACCACAGAAATGGCAGACGATGGCACCGAACCCACTGCACCTGGGTGTCGCGCTCGACGGCGCGGGCTGGCACCCGGCCGCCTGGCGAGCACCGAACTCGCGGCCCACCGAATTGTTCAGCGCCCGATACTGGGCCGACCTTGTCGGCACCGCCGAGCGCGGTCTGCTCGACTTCGTCACGATCGAGGACAGCCTGCGTGTGCCCGGTCCGCTGCACACCCGCGACGACGAGGCCGTAGACCAGGTCCGCGCCCGTCTCGACGCACATCTCATCGCCGCGACGCTCGCCCCGACCACCCACCACATCGGTCTCATCCCCACGGTGACGACCACCCACACCGAACCGTTCCACGTCTCCACCGCCATCGCCACCCTCGACTACACCTCCCGTGGCCGCGCGGGCTGGCAGGTTCGAGTCTCGGCCGGCGCCGAGGAAGCCCAGCACTTCGGGCGCCGCGAGATCACCGACCCGACACCCGCCGAGTTCGCCGACATCATCGCGACCAGCAATCTCCCCGAACACGCCGAAGCACTGTTCGAGGAGGCCACCGACGCCGTCGAGGTGGTGCGGCGACTATGGGACAGCTGGGAGGACGGCGCCGAGATCCGCGACGTCGCCACCCGCCGCTTCATCGACCGCGACAAACTGCACTACATCGACTTCGAAGGCCGCTTCTTCAGTGTCCGCGGTCCCGCCATCACCCCGCGCCCACCACAAGGTCAGCCGGTGGTCACAGCACTCGGCCACGCCGAGCGCGTCTACGAATTCGCTGCCGCGGCAGCCGATCTCGTCTTCGTCACACCCACACGCGAGCACGGACCGGCGGAGATCCTGCGACAGGTCGCGACCGCCGCCGCGACCAGGGTGGGCGAACCGCTGCGGGTCTACGCCGACGTGGTCGTCTTCCTCGACACCGACGAGGACACCGGCGCGCAACGCCTGTCCCGGCTCAACGACCAGTCCGGTGCCGAATTCACCTCCGACGCGGCCACTTTCACCGGTAGCGCCGAGGAACTCGCCGATCTGCTCGCCGACTGGGATGCCCAGGGTGTCGACGGGTTCCGGCTGCGTCCCGGTGTCGCGGTCGATGACCTGGCCGCGATCGCGGGCAGACTCGTGCCCGCCCTGCAGCATCGCGGATTGTTCCGCACCAGCTACCCCGAGGGTTCCCTGCGCGGACTACTCGGCCTGTCGACCACCGTGCCCAACCGTTACGCCAGAGTGTGAGGTCCCACCGATGAGTACACCCCGCAAGCAGGTCATCCTCGGCGCCTACCTCGGCGGCGTCAACCATCACACCGCCTGGTGGCACCCGCAGGCGGGCAGCCAGATCGATTTCAGCTCCTTCGAACACACCGCGCGTACCGCCGAACGGGGCAAGTTCGACTTCTTCTTCCTCGCCGAAGGACTCATCCTGCGTGAACGCGCGGGCCAGATCTTCGACCAGGACATCATCGGCCGTCCCGACACCTTCGGCGTGCTGGCCGCCATCGCCTCGGTCACCGAGCACCTCGGCCTCGCGGGCACCATCAACGCGACGTTCAACGAGCCCTACGAACTCGCCCGGCAGTTCGCCACTCTCGATCACCTCTCCGGCGGGCGCGCCGCCTGGAACGTGGTCACTTCCTTCGACGCGTTCACCGGACAGAACTTCCGGCGTGGCGGCTACCTCGACCCGGCCGACCGGTACGTGCGGGCCGAGGAGACATTGAATGCTGTTCGAGCCCTGTGGGATTCGTGGAACGTCGACGATATCGCCGCCGACAAGGACAGCGGGCGATTCCTGGCCCGGCCCGATGCCGGTGCGTTCGAGTTCCGCGGTCGGCAGTTCGACATCTCCGGCCGGTTCACGGTGCCGCGCAGCCCGCAGGGCAGGCCGGTGATCCTGCAAGCCGGCGTCTCACCACAGGGACGCGATTTCGCCGCCGCCAATGCCGACGCCATCTTCTCCCCCTACGGCAAGCTTCCCGAAGCCGCGGACTTCTATCGCGACATCAAGGCTCGCGCGGTAGCGGCCGGGCGCTCGCCCGACGACATCAAGATCCTGCCGTCGGCGAGTTTCGTCCTCGGCGACACCGAAGCCGAGGCGATCGAGAAGTACCACGCCATCCGCAACGAACAGGTCACCGGACAGACCGCGCTGATACTGCTCGAACAGATCTGGAACCGGGACCTGTCCGGCTACGACCCAGAGGGGCCGATCCCCGATGTCGAGCCCGATCCCGACGCGGCACCGTTCATCCAGGGCCGCGCCTTCCTGCACCAGGACCGTTTCGCCACGGTCGAACGGTTGCGTGAGGTCTCCGAGGCCAAGAAGCTGACCCTGCGCGAAACCGTGATCGACCAGTTCGAGCGCGGCCCGATCGTCGGAACACCGGCCCAGGTCGCGGAGAAGATCGACGATTTCGTCAGCAGCGACGGCTCCGACGGTTTCATCCTCGGTTCCCACCTCGTCCCGACCGGCCTGGACGAATTCGTCGACCGCGTGGTCCCCCTGCTCCAAGACCGCGGCGCCCTCCGCGCCGAGTACACCGGAACCACCCTGCGAGACAACCTCGGCCTGCCCGACCTCCGATCGGCCACCGTATCCGTCGATGCCTGAGTGATGTTGCTGCTGTGGGCATCTCGTGCCGGTGCCCACAGCAGACCGTCCCACACCTGGCCGCGATCTCACGGATCCGCGGCGTCCCCCTGGGTCCTAACAGCACTGGCCGCCGGCGCGGTACTCGTCCTTGCCGCGCCGGATAGGACTACGACACAGACCCTAGGGTGCCGAGCAGGCGGCAGCGTCCAAAGCGCGCGAGCCTTCCTGGTAGCGGTCATCCATCAGGTCCTGGTTGAGGGCGATCGTCATGGCACGGCCTGTGGTGAGGACTACGCCGTCATAGGTCACCGTGCCCGACAGACCGCCGGTATGGCCCCAGAGCTCGTTGCCGCACGACATGGTGATTCGCGCCAGGCCGAGACCGTAGGCCCATTTGCTGTCCACTCCGGTTGGCCGGACGTTCTTCATCTCCGCCAATTGCGCGGGCGGGAGCAGCTTTCCGTCCAACAGGGCGAGGAAGAAGTGGTTCAGGTCCGCGCCGGAGGCGACCATCGCACCGGCCGCACCGGCCCACGATACGTTCTGGCTGGTGTAGTCGACTCGTACGCCACCAATTTCGGTGTACCCCTTCGGATGTGGGCCACGGATGTCGACTTCATCAGAACTCGGATAATAGGTGTTCTGCAAGCCGAGGGGCTCGATGATGCGGTGAGTGACCTCAGCGCCCACCAGGTTTCCGGTGATCTGCTCGATCACCAAGCCGGCGATGGCGTAGTTCGTGTTGGAGTATGCCCATCGCGCACCGGGCTCGAAATCGGCGGGCGCGGTGAGCGCGTCGCGGACCACTTGGGCGATATCCGTTATCCCCCACCGGACTTGCTCGGTGAGGCCCGCGACCTGGCCAGGCTTGGGCGGCGCCCCGAACTCGGCCGCATATTCGGGCAGCCCACTGGTGTGCTGCAACAGGTTTCGGATCGTGATCCGATCGCCGTCGATGCCCGGCCCGTGCACCACCCCCGGCAGATACCGTTCCACCGGCGCATCCAACTCGACCCTGCCCTCAGCCACCAACTGCAGCATCACGGTGGCGACGAACGGCTTGGTGTTACTGGCAATCCGGAGCCGATCGTCGTCGGAAAACGGCCTGCCGGTATCCAGGTCGGCCACACCTGCGGTGACTGTCCAGGTATGCCCGCTATCGGTGATCACCGCCTGAGCCCCCGGATAGCCCTGGCGCACCGCACTGTTCAGCGCGTCCGTGATCTCTGCCCGCCCCGCTTCCGTGGCGCCGGGCGAAGTATCCACGCCGCACGACGTGGCTATCAAGACCGTCATCCCCAGCATCGCAAGTTTCATCCGCATCCCATGAAACTAGGGAGAACGCCCTGCCACGAGAAGCCTGCCGACTCCCCAAAACCCGGTAGTGCTGACACTACCGACGACGACTATCGAGTGGCGCGCAGATCTCCGAAGACTCCGACGCAGTTACCGCCGGTCGTATCGGTCACTTGAAGCCGTAGGCGCAGCGGCTTGTCGAATTCGAGATGGACCGGCACCGTGGCACCGAGTTTCACCACCACATCGGTGAGCAGCGCTCCGTCGGCGTAGATCTGGAACTGCACAGCGATGTCGCTGGGCGTCGAATCGTCCTGAATGCCCAGCACTCCATCGAGCCGGGTGAACTTGCGCCCCAGGTCGTACTCGACGAACGCCAACTGCTCGAAGTAGGGCTCGAGCAGGACAGAGCGACTGTAGGACGTCCCCGACACCTGGCTGGGCCCGACCTCGAGATCCGAGTACTTTCCTCCGGACAGGGCCTTGAAATCCATCACGTACTGCACCGCATCGGTGCTCACATCCGACAGTGCGCCCGAGGTAGAACTCGAGGTCGTCGTCGAAGTCGAAGTGGCCGTGGCAGATCGAGACGAAGTCGCAGCGGTGGCAACGGCACTCACCCGCGGCGGGGTCGTGGAAACGGTCGCCGCTACTTCGCTCGTCGTGGCGGCCGAGCGCTGCGTGGCCAGTACCACCACCGCGCCGATCAGCAGGACACACGTGATCCCCAACGCGACGGTGGCCACGAGCCACGGATTGCGTCGATCGTCCGCGGGCGACGGCAGGTCCGCGAAGATGGCGTCCAGGTCCGCTTGGGTGACAGCGGAGGTGATCTGTTGAGCCCGCAGATCGAATTCCCGGAGATCGATGCGACCGGCCGCCTGATGCTCGGTGAGAACCGCCAGAGCGCGATCCTTTTCGACTGTCCCGATCCGTGGAGTCATTTTCTCTTCCGATGTACGGAGTGCGGGAAATCCACACTCAGCCGATAGTTTGCTGAAGTAGTAACTTTGACGAAAGAATTACCCCGCCGACGCCCGGCTCAGCGCTTGCGACCGGGGGGCTCAGTGCAGTGCACCCGGGGCTTTCCCCACGCGTTCTTGGCATCCTGGGATCGCCTCGTGTCGAGCAACGTCAGCCGGACGACACCGGAAATGTCGATATCGACCTCGCGGGCGGCGTCCGCCATCGACATCTCGCCCGCGAAGGCCTCTCGATCATCGGTCTGCACAACGAAACGGCCCACACCGTCGGACGAAGCGGAATCGGCGTCCTTGCCGATCCAGACCGAGAAACGATCACACTTGCCGCCCACCGCCCATATCGCGCGGTTCATCGGGTCGGACGTCGTGGACGGGTAGTACCCGACGATGCTGCTGGGGAAGCTCGCCGAACCGATCCGAACAGGATCGACCGGGTCGAATCCGTTGTTCCAGGTGACGGATCGGTACGAGGTCAGCTCGTACCACCCAGCGGAGGGCGCAACCGTCGGGGACACGACTTTCGATGTGGGAACGACGGACATGGTGGGCGTCGTCGCGGCGGTGGGCAGGGCACGCTCGTCCGTCGACGTCGGGTCCGGCGATGCCGAGGTCGCCGAGGTGAGTCGCTCCAGAAACGACAACGCGCCTTCGGCATTCGCGAGAGCTGCGACCGCCAAGGCCGACACCGTCGTCGCGGCCAGCCATCGCGATCGCCTCGCTTTGATGAAACTCAAGACATGCTCCAGTCCAGATCCATGACAGTGGTGACACTGTTCGCGGCAGCGTTGCCGACAGCACACCCACCGGGTAGATAAATACGTCACTATTTGTTCTGCCGCAACCTGATCGGCGAAATCGGAACGCCCGAATCGATACCGTTCGGAATTGAATTCCGGTCGGTCGGGTCAATCCACCGCGCGAACCAGCTTCTGTTGTTCGGTTTTGAGTTGTCCGTAGGTGTCGCGCACATAGCGCACATAGGTCGCACCCGGGTGCGGCACCAAGGACCGAACGTGCACGCCGTCGGATTCGGCGGCCAGTTGCACTTCGACGGACGCGACATGCGAACAGAACGTCAGCAGCGGTTCCGGTACTTGGTAGTCCGGTACGAGATCGGCGTGTTCGATGATCAGATCACGCATCGCCCGGTTCACCGGCATCAACGCGTGGTCGCGCCACCGACGCCAGTTGTCGGTGGCGAGGTCGGGACGGCGGTGGGACGCGGCGGGCAACTGCGATTCACGCAGCTTCTCCCAGATGCGCTCGTTGATGTCGACCATGACGTGCAGCGGGCCGTACAGCTCACGAATCTGCCTGCTGATCCTGAGCAATCGCGCCTGCCGGCGTTCCTGCGCGAGCTGGCCGCGCTGGTTGAGCAGGTAGGCGAGTCCGGCGACCGAGACGGTCGTCACGGCCGTGATGAGAGCGGCGACCATGTTCACGGATTTCACCGTAGTGACGGCGAGGCCGAATCGGGATAGTGCTGGTGTTCAGGCGATTACAGAGTTTTCCAGCCGACTTCCGACAGGAGTCGCCGTCCCCTCTGAACGAGACTCGAACTTTTCGGCTCGGGCCGCGATCTCGGCGACACGAGCAGTGTCACGTACCTGGGTGCACAGATCGATCGCAGTGCGCCAGTGTTGTCGCGCAACCGCCGTTTCGCCCCGGGCGCCCGCGACCTTTCCGAGCCCGTCGTGGCCACGAGCCTGCTCGACGGGACTGCCCGCCATCCGTCCGAGCGCGACAGCGCGGTCGAAGGCCTCCCACGCGTCAGCGAGATCGTCCAGCGCCAGATAAGCGTCGCCGAGCACGTTCGAGGTCATGGCCTCGTCGACGAACAGGTTGAACGTCCGGAACATCTCCGACGCTTTCAGCAGCCTCGGCACGGCGTCGAAAAATCGGCCGATGTTCACCTCGATGAGGGCGGTATCACGCAACAGGATGGCCCTGTTGCGTGGAGTGCCGTGCACGTCGACGAACGCGAGTGCGCGGAGACTGAGCTTCAGCGCCTGCTCGAATTCCCGCCTGCGCACGTGCACCCATGCCTGGTGGGCCACAGCGGTGTGTTCGCCGTGCCGATCACCGAGACGCACGAACAGCAGCCGGGCTCGCTCGTACAGCGCCGCAGCAGCCACGTCGTCACCGGCGGTCATCGTGGCGAGACCGAGGTTGTTGCAGGTCACAGCCTCCGCGTACTGATTGCCGGCCCGCACCGCAGCGGCCACAGCCAGCCGATGGGTCTCGGTCCACAACTCGATGTCCTTGGTGATGAACGCGAACCCACGCACCGCGAAGGCGAGCTGCCAGCACTGCTCGTCGAGCCCGTACCGGGCCGCGGCACGTGCCACGGCGACCATGTTGTCGCGCTCGGCGGTCATCGCCCGCATGGCCTCCTGGTAGGTCGATACCGTCGCGTCGAGGCCGAGCGAGCTGGGCGCCATCTGCGCGCGATGCCGAGACGGGGTCAGGATCCGGTCCATGCCGTCGGCGAACACGGTGTACCGGTCGACGAGGCGAGTGACGGCCGCCCGCGTGGTGACATCGTCGAAGCATGCGACGGCGCGACGACGCGCGAAGTCGCGCAACAGATCGTGGAATCGGTATCGCCCGCGCGCGTCGGGTTCGAGCAGGTTCACCTCGACCAGCAGGCGCAGGTGCCGCCACATCGCCGAGGGCTCCACGCCCATCAGGGCCGCGCCGCTCCGGAGGTCGAAACTCGTCCCCGGGTGCAGGCCGAGCACGGTGAACGCGCGCGCCGAATCCGCCGGCAGGCGAGCCACGGAGTGCTCGAACAACGTCGCGACATCGCGATCGCCGTCGTGCAGCATCTCCAGCTCGACCAGCGGCTCGGCGCCTCCTCCCGCGGATGTCGGCCACATCTCGCTGCGCAGGATCGCCGCGGCGATCCGCACAGCCACCGGCAGTCCGTGGCACTGCCGAGCGATCGCGGCGCTCTGCTGAGGAGTCGGTGTGCGCTCAGCGGGCAGCCCGCCCGTGAGGCGATCGAGCAGCGCTACCGAATCCTCGTCCGCCAGCCGTCCGATCGGCACTCGATCCACCTCGTCGAGTCCGTTGAGCGTGCCGCGGCTGGTGACCAGAATCGTGGAGGCGCCCGCTCCCGGCAGCAGCGGCGCCACATGGGCCGCGTCCAGGACATTGTCGAGCAGAACGAGATATTTCCCCGCACCGAGCATCTCCCGCAGTAGCGAGATTCGCGAATCCGGTTGAGCGGGAACTAATTCAGGATCTAGACCCGACTGGCGTAGCAGCGCGCCCGCGGCTACTTCCGCTGCCACGACCGGCCCTGCGGCGTATCCGTGAAGGTCGAGAAACAGGCAGCCGTCGGGGAATCGGGGTAGCAGACGGCGGGCGGCGCGAACCGCGAGCGCGGTTTTGCCCACACCTCCGAGACCCGACAGCACACAGACCGCGCTACCGGCTCCCGCTATCGCGATCACTCGGTCGAGTTCGCGTTCGCGACCGTGCAGAACCGCGATGTCGCGCGGCAGGTAGGTGTGCTGGTTCGCCACCCCTGCCGAGGTCTCGGGATCGCGACCGCCATCGACGGTTCTCTTGACACCCCCGGACTCGCCGCGCCGCTCGATCTCGAGCGTGTCTCGCAGATCGGTCAGCCGCTTGGCCTCGTCCCCCGAGATGTGCAGCGCCGCCAGCAATCTGTCGAGACGCCCGGTGCTCGGCAGTGTGCTTCCTTTCAAATACGCGTACACACTGCTGGTAGAAACGTTGAGCTGCTTGGCTATTCGTGAGCACTCCACCCGGCCGTGCGTCTTCTCGGCTCGCAGTGCGGCAGCGTTCAGCTCACCGGCGAATCGTTCCATCTCCGGTGTTCGCTCCTTGCCGCCCATCGTCAGCCTCCTGCTCGGATCGCACAGCACCGCTCAGGGTTTTCGAGTGCTTTCCAGAACCCCAGGCGCCTCGCACCTCGATCGTGCTGGCATGACGGCTCAGTCTACCGAAGGAGACGACCGTGTCCGATGCGATGAGTCGACCGAAATCCCTGGAACATATCCCCTTCGACGACACCACGGCGGGGCCGAGTGGCGCCCCGTCCCGTCCGTACGGTTTGGTGCTGGACACCGACGGGCGAATTCTGCTGGTGGACAGAACAGAGGAACTCCTCGACCGCCAGTTCTCACAGGTCACCACCGAGACGTTCGACGCGCCGACCGCGACGGCGCGACATCGACTACCCGTGGACCGCAACGGGTTCCGGCGCGATGCCCACCGGGGCGCGTGAGCGGAGTGTTTCGCCACATCTCTCTCGTCGACTCCGTCCTCACCGCGATCGACCGGCACGTCGCCGCCCACCCGCCGGAACGTGGCGGCGGACTGCTCGGGCCGTTGGGGCTTCCCCTGATCACAGCGTTCCTTCCGGACCCGGACGCGATCTCGACCGCGACGACCTTCCGCATCTCGCCCGCGTTCCAGCGAGAGCTCACCCGGACAGAAGAGACCGAGCCCGACCTCGAACTCAAGGGAATCGTGCACTCGCACGCCAAGGGCGCGGAGCACCCCTCGGCAGACGACCTGGAGGCCATCACCGATTGCCTCCGCCTGGCCCCCTGGCTCGGAAGGTACGTCACTCCCATTGTCACGCACCAGAATCAGCGCACGAGAGACCACCAGGTGCTGCTGCCGAACGGTCTCCTGTCCGTCTTCGTCTCGGTGCCGACCCCGCTGGGGACGGTCGAGGTCCGTCCCGCCCGAGTTCAGATCCTGCCGGTCGGTCGCGACTGCACGAGTCTCGCGACAGCACTCGGCACATCGGTCTCCACACCGAGAACGGTCGATGTCGAGGGAGTCGTCCACGTCACGGCGGTGATGCGTACGGCGGGACTGGAGTTGACGCTGCTGTTCCCACTGCTGTACCCGACACAGGCGCCGATCGTGCTCGCCGAGCGCACCGACGAATTCGACAGTGGCAGGTCGACATTGCTGGATCGCTTCGGCATCGACCACCGACACCACCGCATACTCCCGCTGCCCCTCACCTGGGACCTGACCGTTCCAGCGGAATCCCGGTTGGCGCGTGCGCTACACGTCGCGCCGGATCCGTGGTGAATTCCTGCCGCGATGCGGCCCGGAACCCGGTCCCGGTCGCCTACCATTCTGGGCCGTCACCGGCTTCGGATGGGTGGAGTCCTTATATCTGCTAATCGTATTCCACTCGGGCAGAACGCATTCGGGACGTTTATCAGAAGGGAAGAAATGAAGAACACGACAATGATGGCACCGACGCGGGCTGTTGAGCAGCCCACCGCGCTCCAGTGAGTACCGAGCAGGACGCGGCCACCACGGCAGCTGGCGACAACGTAGCTCCCCGGGTGTTCGTCTCCTACTCGCACGACTCACCCCAGCACAAGGAACTAGTGCGCGAGTTCAGCACATTCCTCCGCAGCGAGGCGGGCGTCGACGTCCGGCTCGACGCCTGGGACGACTACGAGCGCCGCGACTGGTCGCTGTGGGCCATCGAGCAACTGACCAACGCGGACTTCGTCCTCGTCATCGCCTCCCCCGCCTACAAACGCCGCGCGGACGGCACCGCCGCCGCGGACGAGGGGCGCGGCGCGCAATTCGAGGCGGCGATCATCCGCGACGGCCTCACCAGAGATCTACGCGGGGAAACCCGACGGATCCTGCCGGTCATCCTCCCGGGCCGCTCGGTCAACGAGGTCCCGGTGTTCCTGGCTGCCCATTCCACCACTCACTACGAGATCAGCGAATTCACGACCGAGGGCATCAACGATCTGCTCGCGGCGTTCAGCGGAGTCACCGAACATCCTGCCCCGCGTCGCGGCAAGTGGGTCGGCCCGCAGTTCGGTAGCCGACGCACCGAACCGCAGAGTGCCGACGCACCACGTAAACGCAAGGCACAGCTGCTCACCGACGCTTTCGACCCGATCACGCGAGGCCCGGATCTGCAGATCACCGGAGCCGATCTCAACGGAATCCACTACGGCAACAGCATTGTTCACCGCTGCGCGAACTTCTGCGGCGACCCGCGCAGCCCGATCGAGTACAACCTGCGCCGGTCGTTTCGAGAGTTCGAAACCGTGGTCGGCGTCCTCGACGACGCCGTGGACGCACGGCAGATCGGCTACTTCCAGGTCTTCCTCGACGGCGAGGCGCAGAAACAGGTCGAGGTGGCCCATGGTGAGCCGGCGCGCATCCGCTACGACGTGAGCGATGTCCTGCGGCTTCGCCTGGTCGCCTATCGGCCTGACACGGTCGCCAATCCGATGCTGGCAGGCTTGGGTGCCGCTGTCGGGCGCCCCAGCAAATTACCGGCCCTGGCCTGGGGAAACCCCACGCTGTTCACCTGAGCCGACCTCTCGTTTTCCAGTGGCGTTCAGCGTTTTCCAGCGTTTCCACGCCACGCGCCGGAACATCGCCGCGGCCGTGCATCCTCGATTCGGCAACGCCCATGGCGTCGTCACGAGAAGGCCCGCCGATTCGGGCGCCGGGCGGGGTGCGCTCGAATCGGCGCACCTCCGCCCATCGGAAAACGGATAAGAGGATATCGAATGCGATTTGTCAACGCATTGTTCGTAGCAGTATTCGGAATCATGCTCTGTGTAGCGGGATTCAATTTCTATGGTTCCGGCGCGATCGTGCTGATCGCCCTGGGTCTGCTATCCGTCGGGTACGGCGGATATATCGCGTTCTCGCGTGGCAGCTACTTCATGACGGATTGGTTCTACGCGCTCCCCATCGTCGGCGGGCTCGTTCTCTTCGCCGGCCTCAATCGTTGACAGGGAGCGGACCGCACATGACATTCCGACGCATCCTTCCGGTGACCGTAGGCATCCTCGTGGCTCTGACACCCGTCTCGTGCGGGCAGGACCCCAAGGATGTGACCTGTTCGGAGTTCGCCGCGATGAGCTACGAGGACCAGAACGACACCCTCGACGACCTACTGGCCGACCATGATCTGGAGACGCTGTCCACCGCCAACACCATCGGTGTGCGCAGTGAAGTGGACTCCTATTGCGGCACCTTCGGATTCAGCAAGGACACCGGCGGCAAGGCAGGCCGCAACGGCGCGGAGTCGATCGACAACGCCGTCGACTGGGACTCCGGGACATGGGGCTGAACCCGCCCGCCGCGGACCATCGCGGCCGGATCCGCATTTCGGGAAAGGTGAATACGCAATGACCGTGGAAATTGCCGTCGCCATGTTGATCGCCTGGGCGGTCGGCAAGGCCAACCGGGTCGGGAAACCCATCAATGGACTCACCGACGAAGCGCTGGACCTCGCGGTGAATCGAGTACGCAACGCCGTGGTTGCCAAGCTCGGTGGCGACCCGGCCGTACAGCAGTTGCTGAACGAGGCCCGCGCGACCAACGGTGCGGTGTCCTCGGCCACGCAGGTCGCCGCCGAACGGTCCATTTCGGTCGCGGTCGCCGGCGACAGCGGCTTCAGTGCCGAACTCGACCGGCTGACCGCACCGCCGACTCCGCCACCTGCCCCGGCCGGTTCCGGGTCGCAGTACAACAACTCCGGCACTTTCGCCGGTGTGATGGGCGGTATCAACGCCACCGGCCCGGTCAATGTGAAGAGCAAGATCGTGCATCAGGCCAAGCGCCATCCGGTACTCACGACGTTCGTTGTCGTCGGTGCGGTCGCGCTGCTCGGCTTCTCCGCCGACCGGCTGATGAGCGATCCGACCTCGGGTCCACAGCCTGGTGGTGGCGCAGAGGCCATGGCAGGCACGTGGACAGCATCCGACGGTACCGGAACCAAGACCTTCAATTCCGACGGTGGCCGGTGCGACGGATTCTTCTACAACAACGGCGAACCGCTCGACATCGGCGGACCGATGACATGCTCGATATCCAGCAAAGCCGATACGGAGGGCCGGTACACGTTGATAGTGACGCAGAGCCCCAATCGAGCGAAATACCTCGTCGAGTTCACAGATGCCGAGCACGCCTCCGTTTTCGATGCGTCCGGGACCGAGCTCTACGATCTCGAGCGTTTCTGACCGGAAGGAGCGGACCGCGGCGGCGCTGAACGGCGATACGCGCCGCCGCACCGATACGTTCATCACTGCCGCAGCGAGGTTCTCCGCTGTCGACTACGCGTACAGCATTACGGCAGGATCGAGCCGACGCCACTTTCCTCATCGAAGCCCAACGCCAAGCCGGGCTCTAAGAGGTCGACCGCCAACTCACCCAGCTGAACCGATCCGGGACCTTCGAAGGTATCCGAGCAATGTTCGGACGGCCGAGTCCATCGAGCAGGTTCGCCAGTGGATTCGCCAATGGCGCTCGGCCTGGTCCAGCGGCAACGGTCAATGGGCTGTCACCAAGCAACGGAGAAGTCGCCGGACGCATCGGATTTCGGCAGTCGGACCTCACCGAGGTCGTCACCGAACTCGCCTACTGGACCTTGCCCGCCCGGCGCGGGCACTCCATCGCGCCTGGCGCCGCAAACATGCTGACCCGTTGGGCTTTTCACGACGTCGGATTCGACCGGATCGAGCTCACCCACTCGGTCCACAATCTGCCATCGTGCCGGGTCGCAGCCAAATGCGGATTCCCCTTCGAGGGCACACTGCGTGGAGCCGGGCGCCACAGTGACGGCCGCCACGACATGCACCTCTACGCCCGGCTCCGCACCGACTGATACCCGGCCCGGTCAGCGAGGACACGCGAAGGCAGCGCGCCACAGCCGATCGCCGCAGCCTCGGAGACATCGAGATCAGTCCCGAACAGATTAAGGTGCGTCTGCTTGGGCACCCGATTGCCGGGCCACTCCGGCGGTATGTGGTCCCGGGCCCAATTGCGCTCTGAGCCAAGACATCCACGGCAAAGGTGCGGCGTTCCCGGCTACTCAGTCGAGACAGAATTCGTTGCCCTCGACGTCCTGCATCACCAGACACGACTCGTTGACGCCATCGGCACGCAGTAGTCGCAGGCGCACCGCGCCGAGTGCGATCAGCCGTGCGCATTCGGCTTCGAGTGCGGCGACGCGCTCCTCACCCACGAGCCCGGTGCCCACCCGCACGTCGATGTGAAGCCTGTTCTTGACGACCTTCCCCTCAGGCACGCGCTGGAAATACAGGCGCGGGCCCACACCTGAGGGATCGACACATGCCGAGCCGGTGTGCTCGTACCCCAATACCTCGGACCAGAAACGAGCAACACGCTCGGGCTCCGCGCAGTCGAAGGTGACCTGGATCTGTTTAACCGACACCATCGATCCACCATAGAGAGCAAGTCTCGAGTCGTCTCCACTTCGGATCGTCACGCTCACAACACGGGCAGTGCGCGCCGCAATGACAACTCAGGTTGTCAATCTTGGCAGACTGAGTTTCCGTCATCGAAGTCGCGCCGATCAGCGACAACTTCAGTTGTCAACGGCCGTGGCAGTTGGCCACCGTTTGCGGGCCGCCTGTCGGCTGATCCCGACCAGTCGGCCCACATCACCGTAGGACGCGCCGCCGGCCAGCGCGATCCTGGCGCACTCGTCGACCCGTTCAGCAGCAGCCCGACGCGCGGCGTCCGCTTCGGCCAGCGCCGCCAGGGCCGTGCTCGGCTCTTTCGGCTCCGGCGGCAAACCATCCATCACCAGCGGGCGCAGGCACGGTCCGACCAACTCGACCAACCGTTCCGCCGGAGCATCGGATACCCCGGGAATGTGCACCATGTAGCGCGCGACCAGCACTCCGAGCACCAGCGTGCCGATCAACGCGGACCGCCGCTCAGCATCCGGGCCGACCAGCACGCGCGTCCACGGGCTCGTTTCCGGATTCACGATCGCGCAGCGCACGGCATGGGCGGCCTCCGGATGAGTGAGCATCGACCGCAGTACCGGCATCGTCCGGTCGTCCTTGCGGTCCACATCCGCCAAGGCGTGCCGAAGCAGGCGTTCACCGAGCTCCTCCGGCGGGCCTTCCAACGCGTCGTCGAGGGTGATCGGAATGCCCGAGACCGCATCGAACAGCGCGTTCTTCGCACCGAAATGCTGCATCACCAGCGCCGGATCAACATCGGCGCGCTGCGCGACGGCCCGAATCGTGGTCTCGAGGTAACCACGCTCGGCGAAGAGCTCGCGCGCCGCGTCCAGGATCAGCTGCCGGGTCTGGCTGCGCCGCTCGGCCCGGCTGACGGGCGCAGACGCCGCGTCGAGTTCGTGCCCTGTCATCGCAACCTCGCTCAACATCTGTAGACGAAATAGGCAGACGTGCCTATGCTGATCTCAGTCTACAAGCGTAGAGCAGAAGCGCAGTGCCGCGCAGCAGCTCGACCTTTCCCGAATCCTTCGAACGGATGTCGATGACCAGCCGAGATACCCAGCCCGCCACCCGAGCTCACGACGAGACCGCGCAGACGGCGGGCAGACACAACCGCCGCCTGTCGATCGTGTTGGGCATTATCGTGACCTGCCAGCTCATGGTCGCGGTCGACAGCAATGTCGTCAATATCGCCCTGCCCGAAATCCGTTCCGGACTCGACATGTCCGGACCGGCACTCGCCTGGGTGTTCAGTGCCTACTCACTGGCCTACGGTGGCCTGCTGCTGCTGGGCGGCCGGGCCGGCGACCTTCTCGGCAGGCGCCGGATGTTCATCTGGGGACTCGCCCTCGTCGTGGCCGCCTCGATCCTCGGCGGCGTCGCACCCGATGAGAGCTTGCTGATCGCCGCGCGGGCGCTGCAAGGCGTCGGCTTCGCCTTCGCGAGCCCCGCCGCCCTGTCGATGATCGCCGCCACCTTCGCCGATGGGCCTGAACGCACGCGCGCGCTCGGGGTGTTCTCCATGGTCACCGGATTCGGTATCACGCTCGGCTTGATCCTCGGCGGCATCCTCACCACCCTGAGTTGGCGTCTGGTGTTCTTCGTCAATGTGCCGATCGGCGTGCTGACCATCGTGCTCGCGCTGCGCTACCTGACCGAAACCGAGCGCCACACAGGCACATTCGATCTGCTAGGGGCGATCTTGTCCACCCTCGGCATGGTCTGTGTCGTCTACGGGCTGACTCACGGGTCCGACGGTTGGGCCGAGCCGGTCACCGTGGTACCGATCGTTGTCGGCATCGTGCTCATCGCGGCGTTCGTCTGCGCCGAACGGCGCGCCGATCACCCGGTCATGCCGTTGCGGCTGCTCGGCGATCCGGTTCGGGCCGGCGCCTACCTCACATTCGTTCTGCTGATGGCGGCCATGGCAGGTACCTACATCCTGCTCTCGCTCTACATCCAGGAAGCGCTCGGTTTCAGCCCGCTGATCGCCGGAATCGCCTTCCTTCCCATGGCTTCGGTCCAGTTCGCCGTCGCGAAGGCGGCGCCGAGACTGATCGCCCGATTCGGCCGCAAGCAGGTATTGCTCACCGGGGTGGTCCTGATGATGCTGGAAGCGATCTGGCTGACCACCACCCATGAATCGACCAACTACTTCACCGGCGTTCTCGGCCCCTTCGTTCTGCTCGGCGCCGGTCTGAGCCTGGCCTTCGTCACGCTGAACATGACCGTGCTCGGCGGACTCGAGCCTCGCGACATGGGCGCCGCGTCCGGGCTGCTCCAAGCGACCCAGCAGCTGGGACTTTCGCTGGGCGTGGCCATTCTGACCACCATCTATCAGTCGGCCCGAGCCGAACGGGCCCAGGAAAGCACCGGGGCCGCGGATATCCTCGCGCACGGCATGTCCAGCGCCGTGATCGCTGCCGTGATCTTCACGGCGGCGGCCCTGCTGATCAGCCTGTTCGTTGTCAAGGTACCCGAGCAGGCGGTCGCGGCCTGACGTCCGTTCGGCCCCTGCGGACGTAGTTCGACAGCGACCAGACGAAGTGCTTGCTCCCGCACCTGACCCGCGACCGTAATTGTTGCGGGTGAATGCCGATTGCCGCCTCTCGTCGGACCGCGCCTTGTTAAGAGGAATCCACTCCGGTAAACTCTGAGCAACCCACGAAATGCGGATACTGCACCCCCGCAGACAATTTCGCTGGGCATGTGATCCTCGATGATGCACCGCGACACCGAGCAAACAGTCGCGCACGAATAGAACCCCTCATCGCGACGATATCCAATACACGTGGTCCACGGACAGACGATTCGAAAAGTAGAAGTTTCCGACAGGACCTGCTTCCATTCAACCGCGTCGAGTGGGCGGTCCTCAGTATCACCGAGGAGTCGATCATGACCGGCAACACGTCACCGGTATACAACGCCCCCGAGGAAGAGCCCTTCCAGCGGGAGGCGGTCGCCGAGGGCATATCCATCGCCGCCGCGTTCATGCTTGTCATTTTGGCGGCGGTCTCCATTCTGCAGGGCATCTCCGCGATCGCGGACGACAAGTTGTATGTCGCCGGAATCGAATACGTCTACGAGTTCGACACCACGACGTGGGGCTGGATTCATGTCGTGCTGGGCGCCGTCGCGCTGATCTGTGGCGTCGGACTCGCGATCGGGTCGACGTGGGGTCGGTACGGCGCGCTGGGGATCTCCGCACTGGTCATCGTCGCGAACTTCATGTCCCTGCCGTACTACCCGGCATGGTCCATCGTGATCATCGCGCTGAGTGTCGTGATCATCTGGGCTGTCTCCACCTGGCGACCCGAACGCTGAGTCCTCGTCGGATCTCTCCCCGATAGCTCGTCTACCGGTGGGCGCGACGCCGACCAGGAGGAACGATGGCGTCCCTGTCGATCGACCGACGCGATCGGTCACACCGCAACGATCTGCGCGCGTTCACCGTCGGCGTCGAGGAAGAGTTCGTGCTGATCGACCCCGCCACCGGGCGCCCTTGCCTGACCAACACCACCGTCGCGGCCGCCGGGACCGACGTCGAATTGCAGCTGGAACTCTCGCGATGCCAGATCGAAACCTGCACTCCCGTCTGCGCGAGCATCGAGGCGGTACACCGCGAGGTTCGGCGAGCCAGAGTCACGATCGTCGACGCCGCGGCTCGCTCCGGCTCGCTTCCGCTGGCGGTGGGGGTACCGATCTGGGGGCCGCCTGCCGGTTCCATCACCGACACGCCGAGATACCAGCGCATAGCCGAACACTTCAAGGCACTGGCCGACCAGGTGACCTGTGGTTGCCATGTCCATGTCTGTGTCCCCGAGCGCGACCTCGCGGTGCAGGTCAGCAATCACCTGCGTCGTTGGCTGCCCGCGCTGTTGGCGTTGACAGCGAATTCTCCGATCGCCGAGGGCACCGATACCGGGCACGCCAGTTGGCGCCACATGGTGTGGGCGCGGTGGCCCAGTGCCGGCCCACCACCGTATTTCCAGTCGGCAGCGCACTACGACGACATCGTCGCGGGACTCGCCGAAGACGGGCAGATCCTCGACCCGGCGATGGTCTATTGGGATGTCCGATTGTCGGCTCACCTGCCGACGATCGAGATCCGGATCAGCGACGTGCCCGCGACCGTCGTGGAAACGACACTGTTGGCGAGTCTGATACGGGCCCTCGTCATCACCTCGGTCGCCGCCATCGGCCGTGGGCACCTCGCCGATCCGATCGCCCGGACGCACCTGCGCTCGGCATGCCGCTACGCGGCCCGCCACGGGCTCTCCAGCCCACGATTCCCCACGACCATCGTGGGTCGGCACGATACCCGCCACGCCCTGACCCAATTGCTCTGCCACGTCCGTTCCGCCCTGGAGGAATCCGGTGACTACGAATTCACCCGCGATGCGTTGGCGGCAGTGCTCACCAGCGGCAACGGCGCCGTCCGGCAACGCGGTGCACTACGGGCAGGCGGCCTGGCGAATGTCTTCGCTGTGCTCGCACGACTGACCGTCGAAGGGTGCGAATAGACCGGCGATTCCCAGCGGAGCAGATGACACGACCGGCGAGTTGAGAGCGAGCAGGCGGGTGGATGATGCGCGACGACAATGAATCTGTGCAGATCGATCAGGTGATCGAACGCTTGATCGCCCGTTTCCCGGCAGAGCCACCGGCGGGGATCGAGCTCCTGGTTCGCCGTATTCATGAGCGATTCGCCGACGCCCGTGTCCGCGATTTCGTTCCGCTGCTCGTCGAGAAGGCCGCTGCGCAAACTGTCGGCGTCTACCCGATCGAGGTCACCGGTGAGGACCCGCACAGCTCCGAGGCGATGGCCACGATCTAGCGCGGTTTCACAGATCTCGATTCGCCGGCTCAGACCGGCGAAATGGGCTCGAACCCCAGGAGTTCATCCGCCCCGGCCCGCACGATTCCGGCACACGATTCGGGAACTTCGTTCCACGCGCCGGGAAGGTCGCGCAGCGGTTCGGAAACCACGAAACGGGTGTGGTCGCCGAGACGGTGCAGCACTTCCACCTCGGGGTGCAGCGCGCGCAGCTGAGCGATCTTCGTCGAGAAGAACAGCGATCTCGACTGACGTTCGCTGGAGTAGCGGAAGACCCACAGTGACTGTCCATCGGTCGTCGCGACCGTCATCTGGACCGGATTCTCCACCTGGTGCGCGCGACCTACGTCTTCGACGAATCCGACCGCGCGGGCGACCGCGCCGAGTGGATCTTCGGTGAGACCGAAGGTCAACGCCAGATAGAACAGTGTTTCCGAATCCGTCGATCCTTCGAGGTCGGGAAACAACGCCGGGTCGATCGCGGTGACCAAGTCACGGCGGACCTCGCGAAAGCCACGCAGTGCTCCGTTGTGCATCCACAGCCACCGACCGTGCCGGAACGGATGGCAGTTACTGCGCTGTACCGGCGTCCCGGTCGACGCGCGAATATGGGCGAACAACAACGGCGTACGGATCTGACCGGACACTTCACGCAGATTTCGGTCGTTCCACGCCGGTTCGATGCTCTTGAACACCGCGGGTTCTGCACCCTCCCCATACCAGCCGATACCGAAACCGTCACCGTTGGTCGTCGTGGCTCCGAGTCGGGAATGCAAACTCTGGTCGATCAACGAGTGCCGCGGCGTGAACAACAGTTCTTCCGCGAGGATCGGCTCCCCCACGTACGCCATCCATCTGCACATATATCCATTCAAGCAGACCGGATCGCCGATGTTAAGGAGTCGAATCCGACAGCAGTTTCGAATTCACCGCAATGAATTTCGTCTCCGCCAGTGCCCGATTGTGGCTGCCGGCCCGCTACCGGTGGAGTCTCGGCGCTACGCGCGTGACCGATGCTGTCGGCGAAGACCGCTTCCGGGTATTCCGCGATCCCGCAGGTCATACGTTCTGCCTCGTGTGGGGAATTACGGCCGGCGATACCTGAGCGATCGCTCGAGTTCGGAGACGCTGGAGCTCGCGACAAGCGCGTGGTGACGACACTCTTCTCACCAGATCGACCACTTCCGATCGCCGGACAGCGATTGGGCTCCGTCGCCGGGGGTAGGCGCACCGTATGACCACCACCGTGACAGGAGACCAGCGCCGATGATCGATATGCACCGTGTCGCCGAACTACCGAATACCGTTGTCCGCACCACCTTCCAGACCGGGGCTCGGTTGCGGCACGCACGGGTGTTCCACCCGCGCGGTGTCCGCCTCGCGGGCCGATTCCGTGCCACCAGCGCCTACGAGCCCTGGTTCGGACCCGGCGACCGCGCGGTCATCGCCCGGCAGTCGAAAGGTATCGGCAGCCCCGGCGGCGTGCCCGACGTACTCGGGCTGGCTTTCCGGGTACTCGATCGCAACGAACGTCCCTGGGACTTCGCGCTGGCGACCACCGGTCGCAGTGCGGTGGGCCGGTTCGTCATCACCCCCGCTCGCGCCTGGGCCACGGCCCGTTTCGGCACGCTGCTGCCCTACCGATTCGCCGACGCGTCACCGGTCTGGCTTTTCGCCGAACCGCTCGACACCGACGACCTGCCGAACACAGCGTCCCTGCGGGCCCTCGACGACCACCTCGACGACCGGGTGCTCCGGTTCTCGATCACCGCCGATGGCATCGGCCGCCCAGCCGAAACCGTCGGCGAACTCGATCTACGGCGGGCCGAGCCGGGCGAATACCGCACCGACTTCTTCGATCCGATCCTCAACCATCCTGCCGACGTCACCTTGATGCCTCGGGTGGTGAACTGGCTGCGCGAAAACGCCTACACCGGAAGCCGCCGCGGCCGCACCGACGACGGCGCCCAGCCCGCGATCTGATCGGCGAGCCGGTCACGTCAGCTCGGACGTGAATAGAAGTGGATTGTGGCGAACTGAGCATCCCGAACGATCGTCACCCCGGGGTAGTCGGGGCTGATGTCGCCATAGGGCGCGCTGGCGAACAGTTCGATCGCGTTCGCGCAATCGAACTTCCAGTCCTTGCGCTCGGTCGTCGGCTGGAATCCCAGCCGCTTGGTCAGCTCGGCGCAGGTAATCTTCTGCAGCGGTTGGGTATACGTCGAATCAGTGTAAATCGCCCGGTAGTCCGGGAAATGTTCCGCTGGTGCGACATAGCTGCCCGCGTAGCCGCACATCCCCGCCAACGGCGGGCACCCGAATCGGCGCATGCTGACCAACTCGAACGAGTCAGGTATCCAGATACTTCGCCGTTCCATGACCCGTCGCGCCTCCTCGGCGGAGAGGTCCTTGTCCAGTTTCGGTATGACAACGGAGGCGGCGCACCCCCACAAGAGCGCTCCACACGTCACGAGCGTGAGGACGGACCAGAACCACCGTAAATTCGGGCTTTTCGACACGACCTTCTCGCTTGTCAGTGGACACGTAGCCGGTTCGAGGCGGGAAAGTACTCGAAGGTGCCCTGGGCGCCGATCGCGACCAGCATACGTCGCTGCGGGGCCGGACCGTCGGCTCGCAAACTGCCTTGCCCGGCTCGGTGTTGCCAGTCGACGTGGCGCGAGCGGCACAGCGTCGCTCGGCCACGCCGACCGGCATGCCACCCGGGCGCTGCGCAGTCAGCCACCGAGCATCAGTGATTCGCAGTCGCGGTCTCGCCGGATCGGCGTCGTCGCACGTCAGCCCGCCAGGGCCTGGACCGGTACGCCATCGACCTCGTTGTCGACCTCCAAGGAGCCGACCACCACCCCGAGGGTCGCGAACCCAGCGCATGTTAGAACTGGACATATGCCGCATACGAGTCCTGTTGCCGCCTGGAAGACCCTCCGCGAGGGAAACGATCGCTTCGTCGAAGGACGACTGCAGCATCCCAACCAAGGCGCAGCGAACCGAACCGAACTCACCACCGGGCAGCACCCGTCCGCGATCCTGTTCGGGTGCGGCGACTCCCGAGTCGCCGCCGAAATCATCTTCGACCGCGGCCTCGGCGACATGTTCGTCGTGCGCACAGCCGGCCATGTCGTCGACGGCTCCGTGCTCGGATCGATCGAATACGGTGTCGAGGTCCTCAACGTTCCACTGATCGTCGTCCTCGGGCACGACAGCTGCGGTGCGGTCCGCGCGACGATCGACGCCCTCGATTCCGGCGCCGTGCCCGGTGGATTCATTCGAAGTGTCGTCGAACGAGTCACCCCGTCGATCCTGCTGGGCCGCCGCGAAGGACTGAGCTCCGTCGACGAACTCGAAGCACGGCACGTGGAGGAGACCGGCCTGTTGCTGACCCAACGGTCGAGCGCCATCGCCGAGAAGATCCAGGCCGGAAAACTCGCCATCGCGTGTGTCACCTACAACCTGTCCGAGGGAAGGGTCCAACTGAACCGGGTGATCGGCAACATCGGCGAACTCGAGTAGTCGCGGCGTCCGCATCGGATCCGCTACGGCGGCAACGTCTCTCAGTGCGGATCAGCCGCCGCCGCTCTCAACCGAGTCAGCCGATGAAGCGGGCCGAAGGCGATGCCCACGATCACGCTCGCGGTCCGAAGAACTCGGCTCGGGCGGCGGCGATACGTGCCTGGGCCTGTGCGGCGCCTTGGAAACTGACCACGGCCGATCCGCCGCCGGCGAGCCCCAGAGCGATGAGGCCACCGATCACCGAGAGGAGATTCGGCTCGGGGAGGATCCCCGTGTCGCTGGTGGGTCGGACCTGATGGGCGGGAACCGCCGCACCGCCACCGGGTGCGGGCGCGGCCGGTGGATCCCCTGCTCCGGCGGGGGCCGGTGACCGGGGTGACTCTCCGGCTCCGTTGGGAGCTGATCCGGCCGGCGGTGCGCCGCCGCCACCGCCCGGTGCGTCGCTGCCCGGTGCACTGCCGGGTTCGGCGGTGTCGGGCTGGGCGCTCTCGGACTCGGGGCTTGCACGGGGCGCCGGGGCTTCGGGGGCGGATTCTGGGGCAGGCGCCCGCGGTTCGGGTGCATTACCGGGGTTCGCGTTGCTGCCCTGGTTTCCGCCGCCGTTTCCCTGGTTGCCGTTACCGCTGCCGGGGTTCTGATTCCCGTTGTTGCCCTGGTTACCGCCACCATTTCCCTGGTTACCGTTACCGCTGCCGGGGTTCTGATTCCCGTTGTTGCCCTGGTTACCGCCACCATTTCCCTGGTTACCGTTACCGCTGCCCGGGTCCGAATTCCCGTTATTGCCGCCATTGCCGTGGTCTCCCGGACCTGCGACCAACCGAAGAGTGTCGCCGTCGGCGAATCCATCACCGCCGGGAACCTCGGTGGAGCCCAGTCCCTCGGTGACGCCGATCTTGTCCCTGGGGACAGCGGTCGGCTCACCAGCCGCAAGCCCGCCGAAGCCGAGCAGCCCCAGAGCGCCCACCGCCCCTGCCACCACGGCTGTCCGTCTCATCCGACCGACTGTCACGCGCCTCCGACCTGTCCTCGATAGCCCTGCTCCCACCATTGCGGTCGCATCCGGCTCCCCCCGCGTTACGCATCGCCGCGCCCGAGCACCCGGCAACCCGGCGGATCACACAGTTCGAGGAACCGAGTGAGTCAGGGAGGTCCCTGATGTGGAATCAGGGCTGTCGCCGGATGTCGTCGCCTCCGAGCCTGCCTACTGTCGACAGCAGAACTTCAGAAAAAGGGCGCTCCATGCGAAAACTTACCGCGGCACTCGCAGCCACCACCGTGTATGCGGCACTGGCGACCTTGGTGTTCTGCACCATGATCGCCGAAACCGTCTTCTTGTACCCGAACTACTTTCACGACATTCCGGCGTCATTGATCGTGGCCGACGAATTCACCGCCGTCGTCTCGGTCGGCAGCGTGATGCGTCCGCTGGGCGCTGCGCTGATGCTGACCGGCGTGGTCGCTGTCGCAGCCACTCTGTGGTCGAAGACATCACGAATCTGGACGCTTGCCTCGATGCTGTCGCTGGTCTCCGGACTGTTCCTGCTCTCAGCGCTGTACTTGTGGCCGCGGTGGACGGTTCTGTTCGATGATCGCGCGTTGTATACCGTCGACGAATTGCACCGCACGGCCCACGAAATCGGGGTCGCGCACTCGGTGCGTGTGGTGCTGGGAGCACTGACGGCGTTGTTCGCTGTCGTCGCGGCACTGCGGGTCTACCGCGACCGGATTCTGCAGGCTCAGTGCCAGCGCTCGGAATCGTGATGCCGAGGTGACCGGCCCCGATGACTCGATTCCCGGTGACCCGTCGATTCGTGGGATTCCGCAGGCCGGTGCCAGGCGTACGATCAGCGAACAACATGAGGCGGGGGCTTCCAGCGCGAGGTGATGTCGCATGTTCGATACCGATGTTCTGATCGTCGGCGCAGGTCCGGTGGGCTCGGCCGCCGCCGTTGAGGTGGTCCGGCGCGGCGTCCGGTGCCGGATCATCGACGCGCAATCCGATCCGCCGCGGTACGCGAAAGCGGTCGGCGTCCAGCCCCGCACGCTGGAACTGTTCGAGGCGATGGGCATCCTGCGCGAGGTCCTCGACGCCGCGATCCTGTTGCGCGGCCAGATCGTGTACGTCAACGGCGCCGAGACCGACCGCATGGATCTGGCGCTGCCCTCCGAGATTCCTTTCGGGTTTCTCGGACTTCCCCAATACGAGACCGAGCGGATCCTGCGCCAGCACCTGGAATCGCTGGGCACCCGAGTTGAGCGCGGAGTCCGCCTCGTCGGGTTCACCCAGGACGAGGACGGCGTCGCCGCCGTGCTCGCCGGGCCAGAGGGCGAGCACACGGTGCGGGCACGGTATCTGGTCGGCTGCGACGGTGCGCACAGCACCGTCCGCAAGACGCTGGGCCTGACGTTCGAGGGCGCGGCCTTCGCCGAGCAATACATGCTCGGCGATGTCGAGCTGGATTGGTCACAACCGCACGGCTACACCGTGCGGTCGATGCACCAGACCAACGGCGTCACCGACGACGTGCTGGTGTGTGTCCCGCTGCCCGGCCACCACCGCTACCGGGTGTCGATGCGGGTCCCCCCGGAACTGACGTCCGACAACTCCGTCGGCGGCGACAAGGTCGAACACGGACTCGGCACCGGGCCCGGACCTGCACTGGCCGATATTCAGGCGGTGCTCGACCGGCTCGCGCCCCAACCGACGACTGCCTCGCACTTGCGCTGGTCCTCGGTGTTCCGGATCAGCCATCGCATCGTCGACTCCTACAGTCGGGGAAGAGTTTTCGTCGCGGGCGATGCCGCCCACATCCACCCGCCCACGGGCGCCCAGGGCATGAACACCGGCATCCAAGACGCCCATAACCTCGCCTGGAAGCTCGCCCTGGCCGTCGCGGAGCTGGCCGCACCGACACTGCTGGCCAGCTACGACGCCGAACGCAGACCGATCGGCGAGGAGGTGGTCGGCCGCACCGTCCGCGACGCCCGCGACGGAATCGGTGCCGGCGAATCGGACCCCGAACGCGTTCTGCTCCGCGAGGCGCAACTCCTGATCGACTATCGCGACAGCCCTATCGTCACCGAATCCCCCAGCGGCGCACCGTCTCCCCTGGCGGGCAGCCGCGCTCCGGACGTGATCGGGCTGACCCGGGACGGCGTGACGTCGCCGTTCCGGCTCTTCACCTTGCTCACCGGCCCCGACCACACCGTGCTCTGGTACGTCGGCAACACCTGTGACACAGCCACTCTCACCGAAATCGAACGCCAGGTCGACCTGCTTCGAAAACTGACCGACGGCCACCTCGACACCTACCTTGTCGCGAGCCCCCGCGCCACCGTCGACCCGACGATCCTCCCGGTCATCCGTGACAGCGACGGCGACTTCGCCCGGCAGTATCACTGCGCCGCCGGCGCGGCCTACGTCGTCCGCCCCGACGGCTACCTCGGCTGTGCCGCCTCCCCTGCCGCCCCGGACGACCTCATTCGACATGTCGAGTCGACCTTCGCCCCGTCCCCCGAAAGTGTTCTGGGCACCGCCTGATTCGCCAGCCCAGCAACAACATTCCCTCGCCATGGCAAGAATGATCTGCCAGCGGGATGGAAGCGCGCGTACCGCAATTGGTGCTGCGTCACCGTTTCCGTTGCCAACTCTCCTGGCAGAACTTCGAACTCGGCCGAACTGCGCGCCCTTCGATCACTCCAGGACCCGGAGTTGAAGATCGACTGGAGCGCCCCGCAGCGCTGTGACTCCCGGGTGCCGGTGAGCTCAGTCAGGAGCTGCGGAATCGGCGCCGGTATTCGCGTGGACTCACGCCGAACGCTTCCCGAAATCGGGCCCGCAGGTTGGCTGGGCTTCCCAAGCCGGTGGCGAACCCGATCCGGTCGATAGGCAGGTCGGAGGATTCGAGGAAGGTTCTCGCCGAGTTCAGTCGTGCGGCGGTGATCCAGGTGAAGACCGATGATCCGGTCTCCTCGGTGAACCGGCGCGAAAAGGTGCGTGCGGACATGTTCGCGCGGTCGGCGAGAGCAGTGATGGAGTGTTGTTCGGTGAGATTTTCCAGTATCCAGGCGCGTATCTCGTTCAGGTCACTAGCCGGGTTCGGGCTTCGAGCAGGCTTGATGTATTGGCGTTGGTCACCGTCACGCACCGGCGGGGCGACCAGATATCGGGCCGCGTCGTTGGCGACAGTCGCGCCGAGGTCGCCGCGCACGAGGTAGAGGCACAGGTCGATGCCGCTGGTCACACCGGCCGAGGTGAGAACGCGTTCCCCCGTATCGACATACAGCTTGTCGGGCTCGACCAGGATGTCGGGATATTGCGCTCCCAGCAGCGAGCACGCACTCCAGTGTGTCGTCGCCACCCGCCCGCTGAGCAGTCCGGCCGCGGCGAGGGCGAAGGCTCCGGTGCACACCGAGGCGATCCGTGCGCCGCGTTCGTGCGCGAGGGCCAGCGCCTCCGAGAGCTCCTCCTGTGGTCGCTGGTCGAAGTCGGTGTAGCCGGGCACGATGATCGTGTCCACCGCGGCCAGGTTGGTGATCGACTCGGTGGGTTCGACCCGAATGCCCGTGGTGGAGGACTCGATCGGCTGGTCGTCGACGGTCACGATATCGAGCGTGTACGCCTCGGTCCCACGGAAGATCTCGGTCGGGATGGCCATGTCCAAGAAGTTCACGCGGCGAGGTGCGAGCACCGCTATGCGATGCGACGGGGCGCTCTGAACCGATCCGGTCATGGCGTAATCGTAGCGATACGTGGCAATCGTGCCACTGTTTCGCCTGGTCGGCTCAGCCTTAACGTGGTGCCGGGAACGCAAGGCCGCGCTTGAATGAACGAAGGAGACGATCATGGGTGAGCTCACCGAAGCGGCGGTGACCGAGATTCCGGGCACCGAGATCGCGCAAGCAGCAGTCGGTCTGGTGGCAACAGTGACCGAACCGGCGATCGCCAATCACAGCATCCGCAGCTACTTGTTCGGCCGTTTGGCCGCCCAACGGCTCGGCGCCGACCCCGGAAGGGACTTCGACCCCGACCTGTTGTTCCTGGCGACAGTGCTCCACGATGTCGGCCTCAGCGACTATGCCGACCGGCGGTACCGATTCGAAGTCGACGGCGCCGATGCTGCGGCGGAGTTCATGAGTGCGCGCGGCTACGCTGCGCCCGATGTCGATGCGGTGTGGGAGGCGATCGCCTTGCACACCTCTCCGCAGATCGCGACCAGAAAGAGCACGCTGTGCCAGCTGACCAGCACGGGAGTCGGCTGCGATTTCGACTGGGCTCCTGAGCTGATCACCGACGAGGAGGGCGCGGCAATCAACGCGGCGTTTCCGCGCCACAACATGGTGACCAGTCTGGTCGACATCATCGTCGAGCAAGCGCGCGACCGCCCGGAGAAGCAGCCACCGTTCTCCCCTGCGCTGATCTTCACCGCCGAACGACAGGCCGGTGCGACGAAGGTGGCCATGGAGATCGCCGGTGAAGCCGGTCGGTGGGGCAACTAGCCGGTGGGCGGGTCCGCAGGGGGATCGGTCGTCTTCACCGACCGAGGGCCGCCGGGACCGCGGATTCCGCCTCTTCCATCAACTCGTAGCGCCGGAGACCAGTTCGTCGCGCAGCGTTGCGCCGAGGTCTCCCCAACACCGTGTGATCAATCCTCCTTCGGTGCGGTACATCGCCAGTTCCTGGACGCGGATCACACGGCCGGTCGCGGCAAGTCCCCGGAACGGGCCCGTATGGGTTCCGACACCGAGCAGCCGCGCGGCGATCCATGTGCCGTCTACGAGCAGATGCCGCAGGTCCCACCGGTAGTCGGCGAATCCGGTCACGACCGCTTCGATCCCCGCGATGTAATTGTCGATGCCTTCGGCAGTCTCGGAGGCGATGACATCATGCGCGACGAATTCGTGGAGTTCGTCGAATCGGCGTGCGTTGCAGTGACTTATGTAGGTTCGATAGCGATCACTGAGGTCGCTCGCACTCATTTGTCGTGGCCTCCCACCGTCGATCGGTCAGCGATCATGTTCTGTGCGGTCGGGCACCGATGCTGGTGCCCGACCGCTCGGACGAATCAGCCTGTGCCACTGAGGTTATCCAGAGTCCGATCATGTCGGCGGTCTGATCGATCACCGCGTCGCGGTCCATGCCCTCTTCGTCCATCTTGACCGAGCGCAGCGCGGTGGAGAAGCCCGCGTTGAGCACGATGTAGGCCATGGTGTCGACGTCGAGGCCGTGGGTCGGACCGAGCGACTGGATCAGGTAGAGCTTGATGAGCATTCGCAACCGCGGTTCGAATTCGGGGATCCCGCTGCCGTAGAACTGCAGGTCGGCCACCAGGGCGCGCACGAGGGGGCCGTTGGCTACGAGTATTTCGACGCCGACACGGATGATCTCGGCAACCGTGTCGCGCCGAGGTTTGTCGGCGACCGATTTGGTGAGCAGCCGAGCGTATTGTTCCTCGGCCTGCACGAACAGGCTGTCGGTGAGTTCCTTGACGATCTCCTCCCGGTCGGTGAAATACCGGTACAGCGTGCCGATGCTCATGCCTGCTTCGGCGGCGATCCGGTTCGTCGAGGTGTTGCCGATACCTCGATCTCCGAAGAGCTGAGCGGCCACGTCGAGAATCCGCGCCTTGGTCTCCTTCGCGCGATCCTGCCGAGGGCGTTTGCGCTGTTGATCGGCGTGGGTTGGCATCAGGTAGACCTCGAGAGCAGGTGGAACAACAGTGAGCGACAACTCACACCGCCATGATCACGAAAACACCGGAATCGGTCAATCGCCACCCCGCAATCCGGGTGCCGCACTCCTGTTTGCACTTTCGGGCCCCGGGTAGGCCGCCACTGTACGAGTTGCAGCGCCTCGAAGGCGTGCAGCTGCGAACGAATCCAGTCTGTGGCGGCGACGCAGGCAGGCTGGGGAACGGAGTACTCGTGAGCACAGTAGCCGCAACTGTCGATGTAGACGTCCCGATCCGCACCGCCTACAACCAGTGGACGCAGTTCGAGACCTTTCCGCAGTTCATGGAAGGCGTCGAACAGGTCAGTCAAGTCGACGACCGACACACTCACTGGCGCATCCACGTCGGGCCGTCGACACGGGAATTCGACGCCACCATCACCGAACAGCACCCGGACGAGCGGGTCGCGTGGAGGTCCGACGATGGACCCAACCACGCCGGGGTGGTCACATTCCACCGTCTCGACGACACCCATACCCGGATCACCGCGCAAATGGATGTCGACCCGGAGGGTTTCGTCGAAACCGCCGCCGACAAGCTGGGCGTGCTCGAACACCGAGTGAACGGCGACATGAAACGCTTCAAGCAGTTCATCGAGAGCGAGGGCCGCGCAACCGGAGCTTGGCGTGGCGATATCCCGCGCCCCGACGCCGGGATCTGAACCGCGACGCTTTCCGGTGGAGCATTACAGGCCTCTGCGTTGGGCCTCGGGGGTAAGACCGGTAGCCGTGAAGATCGTCCGGCCGCCGACTTCCACCGTGTGATCGGCGACCGCTCGTAGTAGCGGCCCGACAAAGTCACGTCGACAACCACCGCCTGACTGCCGTGCTCGTCGCCGGCGAGCACGGCAGTCAGCAGTTCGCGGTGTCGTCGAGTTCGACGCCGAACCGGCCCGCGGCCGCCGCATCGAACAGAGCCAGGCACCCGAGCCGAACCCGTCCTTCCCTCGAGAGACGGCCCCGAACAAGGAGGTCACGCTATGGCGACCGCACAAACCGGACCACCCGCCACCTCATCCAGCCGCTCGGTGACCGAGCTGGTCGACGACGCCACCCAGCAGATCACCCGGCTGGTTCGCGATGAGATCCAGCTCGCCCGCGTCGAGATGCGGGGCCGTACAAAAGGAATCGCTCGCGGCGCCGGCATTGCCGGTGTCGGCGGGTTGCTCGCCTTCTACGGCGGCATCGCCCTCACGGCAGCCGCTGTCCTCGCCTTGGCGCTCGTCCTGCCTAACTGGGCCGCCGCGCTGATCGTCGGTGCGGCGCTGCTCCTGGTCGGCGCGGGTCTGGGACTGCTCGGCAAAAAGAATGTCACCGACGCCGCGCCGCCGGTCCCGCGAGAAGCGGTGCAAGGCGTCAAAGAAGACATCGAGATCGTGAAGGACGGGAGTAGACGATGAGTGATCCCAACGACCCGAAGGCTCTACGCAACGACCGCGAACAGGCACGTCAGGAGCTCAGCGAGACCGTCGCCGAGCTCGTCGACAAGCTGGACGTGCCCGCACGCGCGAAGGACAAGGTGCACGAGACGGCCGAGGTGGCCAAAGAGCGGGTCACCGCCGCGAAATATCAGACCCTCGCCGCCGGTGACCAGGCGAGGGACAAGGCAGAACAGGCGCAAGCCGTTGCCAAGGAGAAGACCCTGCAGGCAGCTGAGAAGGTCGAGTCCTCCGTTCCCGAGCCGCTGGCCGATCGAGGCAAACAAGCAGCTGGGGTGGCACGCCGGAACCCGGTGCCTGTAGCTGCCGGCGCGGTATCCGCGGCGGCACTGATCTGGTGGCTCGCACGGAGAGGGCGGTCATGAAGACGCTGTACCGTCCGCTCGGCATGATCGTCGGGGTGCTCGGCGGGATCGCCGCCGGCGCGGTGTTCAACCGTGTCTGGGGTGTGGTCGCTGGTGGCGAGGAACCGCCGTCGGCCACTGCCCGCGACCACACCTGGCGTGAGGTCCTGCTCGCCGCCGCACTGCAGGGTGCGATCTTCGGTCTGGTCAAAGCGTCCGTGGACCGTGCGGGCGCAACCGGCTACAAATCCCTGACCGGAACCTGGCCCGGCAATTAGGCGCGAGCCCGAGCTCCGAAGCTTCGGGCGTATTCGTCGGCTTCGGGGTCAGGGGAGGCGCGATGCTCCGCAGCCGGAATCAGAGCTCTTCGGTGTTCCGCAATGCTTCAGCTACCGCTTCGAGCCGCCGCTGAGCCCGGCTGGATAATCCGGCGGCGCACGTACACAGCCTGCGCAGACCCCGGTCTTGGAGGTCGGCGACAAGCTGGTTGTCGTGCGACACCATCGCCGCAGCGGTCTCGATATCACCATTTTCAGGAGTTCTGTCGAGCTGCTGAGCTGGACCAGAAATCGGCATGAGCGGTCTCCTCGTGTCCCGCACGGCAAGGCCACCGGCGCGGCGAAAGTTCTTCTGTTGGGGTGCACACGGAATTCCCTTCTCCGACAACATCAAACAGCCAGAAATCGACCCGAGATCGCAAACTTCGGGCTATTTTCCGGCGTGTGGACATACCCCGTTGGGCACCGCCGCCGCGCCTCGTGCGCGAGCAGTGTCCGCCACCGCACCGACCGAACGCCACAGCCACAACGACAGCGGCGACGCCGCGCGGCGGAATCCGTGCCGGGTGCGGAGCGCCGACGTGGTCAGCGCCAAGACACGACGGCCAGCAAATACTTGACTGATTCCAGAAAACGCGCAAAACTGCTGGTGTGCCCACGGACGCGGAGTTCCAGCAGATGCTGCGGGGAGTTTCTGTGCGGGTGACAGCACCGCGCGTGGCGGTGCTGAGCGCCGTGCACGCCCACCCGCACTCCGACACGGATTCGATCATCCGTGCCGTTCGGTCCCGTTTGTCCGCGGTCTCGCATCAGGCCGTCTACGACACCTTGCGCACGCTCACCACTGCCGGACTGCTCCGATGCATCCAACCTCGCGGCCTGCTGGCCCGCTACGAGGCGCGAGTAGGTGACAATCACCACCACCTGATCTGCCGAACGTGTGGCGCGATCGCCGACGTCGACTGCGCGGTCGGCGAAGCACCCTGCCTGACTGCCTCCGACGACTTCGGCTTCGTGATCGACGAGGCCGAAGTCATCTACTGGGGTCTGTGCCCCGAATGCGCGAACTCCGCGCCCAGCGAACACAACTCCGCTCCCAGCCTGTAAGACCCGTCCAGGAAGGAATATCGTGACCTCCGATAGCCGCCCACCCGCTCCTGACGCCGAAACTCTCAGCAACAGCGAGAGCGAGAACCCGGCGATCCCCTCGCCCACCGCGGACACCGACCACCGCCCTCACTCCAACAAGGACTGGTGGCCCGAACAGATCGACGTCTCGGTTCTGCACGCCCACTCGTCCAAGTCCAACCCGCTGGGCGAGGACTTCGACTACGCCGCAGCATTCGCCGAGCTCGACGTCGACGCCCTCAAAGCCGATATCGCCGCGGTCCTGACCGACTCCCAGGACTGGTGGCCCGCCGACTACGGCAACTACGGTGGCCTGTTCATCCGCATGAGCTGGCACGCGGCCGGCACCTACCGCATCGCCGACGGACGCGGCGGCGGCGGTCAGGGCGCCCAGCGTTTCGCCCCGCTCAACAGCTGGCCCGACAACGCCAACCTCGACAAGGCTCGTCGGCTGCTGTGGCCGGTCAAGCAGAAGTACGGCGACAGCATCTCCTGGGCCGACCTGCTCGTTTTCACCGGCAACGTCGCCCTCGAGTCCATGGGTTTCCAGACGTTCGGCTTCGGCTTCGGCCGACCCGATATCTGGGAGCCCGAGGAAGTGTTCTGGGGCCCGGAGGACACCTGGCTCGGCGACGAACGCTACAGCGGCGACCGTGAACTGTCGGGCCCGCTGGGCGCGGTCCAGATGGGCCTGATCTACGTGAACCCGGAAGGGCCCAACGGCAGGCCCGATCCGGTGGCCGCGGCACGCGATATCCGCGAGACCTTCGCTCGGATGGCGATGAACGATGAGGAGACCGCCGCCCTGATCGTCGGTGGTCACAGCTTCGGCAAGACCCACGGTGCGGGCGATCCGAGTCTGGTGGGCGCCGAGCCCGAGGCCGCGCCGCTCGAGCAGCAGGGTCTGGGCTGGAAGAGCACGCACGGCACGGGCAAGGGCAAAGACGCCATCACCAGCGGCCTGGAGGTCGTGTGGACGGCCACCCCGACCCAGTGGAGCAACGGCTTCTTGCAGAACCTCTACGGGTTCGACTGGGAACTCACCAAGAGCCCCGCCGGGGCCTGGCAGTGGAAGCCGAAAGACGGTGCGGGCGAAGGCCTTATCCCTGATCCGTTCGGCGGGCCCGCGCGCACCCCGACGATGCTGACCACCGACCTGGCCCTGCGCGAAGACCCGATCTACGGGGAGATCACCCGGCGCTGGCTCGAGCACCCCGAGGAGCTGTCCGAGGCGTTCGCCAAGGCCTGGTACAAACTCCTGCACCGCGATATGGGTCCGCTCAGCCGCTATCTCGGCCCGTGGGTGCCCGAGGCGCAGCTGTGGCAGGACCCGGTTCCCGCTGTCGACCACGCACTCATCGACGAACAGGACATCGCCGCGCTGAAGAACACAGTGCTCGCGTCCGGTCTGTCGGTCGCGCAACTGGTCAAGACGGCGTGGGCCTCGGCCGCGAGTTTCCGCAGCACCGACAAGCGCGGCGGCGCGAACGGTGCCCGGATCCGGCTCGAACCACAGCGCGGCTGGGACGTCAACGAACCCGCCGAGCTGGCGAAGGTGTTGCCGGTTCTCGAGCAGATCCAGCGAGATTTCAACGCCGCTGCCACCGGTGGCAAGGCGGTGTCGCTGGCCGACCTGATCATCCTGGGCGGTTCGGCGGCGATCGAGAAGGCAGCCGGCGACGCCGGTCATCAGATCACCGTGCCGTTCTCGCCGGGGCGCACCGACGCCACGCAGGAGAACACCGATGTCGACACCTTCGATGTGCTCGAGCCGCGGGCAGACGGGTTCCGCAACTATGTGCGTCCCGGCGAGAAGGCTCCGCTCGAGCGTCTGCTCCTGGACCGCGCCTACATGCTCGACGTGACAGCGCCGCAGCTGACGGTGCTGATCGGCGGCCTGCGCGCGCTCGGCGCCAACTACGGTGGCAGCGCACACGGTGTCTTCACCGACCGGCCGGGCGTGCTGTCGAACGACTTCTTCGTGAATCTGCTCGATCAGAGCACGGAGTGGAAGCCCTCGGAGTCGGCGGAGAACGTCTATGACGGTGTCGACCGGCGGACCGGCGAGAAGCGATGGACGGCCACCGCCAACGATCTCGTCTTCGGCTCGCACTCGGTGCTTCGCGCGGTGGCCGAGGTGTATGCGCAGAACACAGCGGGAGCGAAGTTCGTGAACGATTTCGTCGACGCCTGGGTCAAGGTGGTCGACAACGATCGGTTCGATCTGCGCTGACCTGCCGACCCGCCGACGATCGCACGTCGGCGCCCACGATCGAGCCGACCGGGTGTCCCGGTCGGCTCGATTCGTATCGAGCGCTTACTTGCCGAATTTCTGCTTCACCGCGTCTACGGCATCGCCGACGGTCGACTTCACCTCGTCGACCGCGCGCTTGACGCCCGCTCGAGCTGGTCGGCCTTGCCCTCGACACGCAGCTCCTCGTCGCCGACCGCGCGACACCCCGAAAGCGCACGGGACCGAGAACGAGACGACGATCACCCATAATTCGCCGTGACGATGTCCTGCGCGTCGGTGTCCATCACAGGAACAGCGGAGGAGGTGCCGTGTGACTACGACGTCACCCGCGACCGAGGCGGAGCTGGATGACGCGACCCTGGCAGGTCGGGCGCGTGACGGCGATGTCCGCGCATACGAGCAGCTGGTGCTGCGCTACCAAGGACCGATGTTTCGCCTCGCCGCCAAGATGCTCGCCGATCGCGCCGAGGCCGAGGACGTCACCCAGGAGGTTTTCCTCAAAGCCTGGCGAACGATCGCTCGGCTACAGGACGACGGCGCCTTCGCGGGATGGCTGTATCGGATGACGACCAACCGGTGTCTCAACGTCATCCGGGCCCGTCGCCCCGCCGCCGAGGTCGACCCCGAAACGACGGCCTCGACTCATCCCGACACCCGCCCCGACCACGCGACCGAGGTGAGCAGTCAGATGGCAGCGCTGACCGACGCACTGCAACTGCTCACGCCCGAACAGCGGGCCTGCTGGCTGTTGCGTGAAGTGCACGGCCGCTCCTATGACGAAATCGCCGAGATCGTCGGCGCCAACAGCACAGCGGTGCGCGGGCGGATCGCCCGCGCCCGAGCCCAACTGGCAGAGGTGATGAAGCCATGGCGGTGACCCACAGCACCGACAACGACTACCTGCTCCCGTGCGGACGCGGGCTCGAACAGGTGTGGGAGCGGCTCGACGACGGTGATATCGACCGGCACGAGTCGTCGTGCCCACACTGCGCCGCGGCCAGGGAAAGCCTGCTGACGTTGCGGACCGCCACCCGAGAACTCATCGAAGAACCCGACCCGCCGCCGCCGGACCTGTTCGGGCGCATCATGTCCGCCGTGCGCGCCGACGTGCGCCGCGGACGAACCCTCACCCTCGACACTCCGCACCCTGGTGCGGTCCTGGTGAGCGAACAGGCTGTCGCGGTGGTGCTGCGGTTCGCCGCCGACACCGTAGACGGAGTGCGGGCGCGCGGTTGCCGCGTGCAGAGCACCGACATCGACGAGGACGGCGACCAAGTGATCGCCGTGAGCATGACCCTCGCCGTCCGCCACGGCGGGCCGAGCATCGACGAACTGGTCTCGGTGGTGCGCGCGCGAGTGCGCGCCGCGGCGACCGCCCGCGTCGGCGTCGCGCTGAGCGCACTCGACATCACCGTGGTCGACATCTACGAGGAGAACCGGTGACCGGCACCCTGCCCGAGACCGAGCTGGTCGTCGGCGACGCCGTGATCGCCGGTGTCGCCGCCCGGGCGGCGCTGCTGGTGCCGGGCGTGGCGCGGCTCGAGCCCGGGGTGCTCGGCTTGGTCGGGCACCTGGCACGCACCGGCCGCCACCTGTGGATGGGCCAGGAACCGATCCCGTCCGCCGGTGTCCGGATCCGGCGCTCCGGTGGGCTTCTCGGCATCCAGGTCGACCTGGCTCTGACCGCGTCCGGGCAGGTCGGCGACGTGGGCCGGGCGGTGCAGCGAGCAGTCACCCGGGCGGTTGCCGAACACACCGGTGCCGACGTCGACGAAGTGACGGTCTGTGTCCTCGATATCGAGCCGGGGCGATCGTGATCAGTGAGTCCGCGTTGATCGACCGGATCGTGGCGGCGATCGACGCCGTTGCCGGGGTGTACCCCGCGGTCCCGATGGTTTTGCAGAACAGCCGGTGGTTGCCGTGGAACGCGGGCAGTGCCGCCGTCGACCTCGATGACACTGTGGTCCAGATCCGGGTCGTCGCCGCGACTCTGCCGCTGCGGCCGCTACTGCACGAGTTGGACGCCGCGATTCGGCCGTTGCTCGACCAGACCCCGTGGGCCGCTGCGCGATTGCGGGTCCATGTCGTCGATCTGCATACCGACGTGTTCATTTCCGAGAGCGACCCAGATCACGATCCTGGCCCGTGACGAAACGGGGGCCAGGTGTGTCCTACCAGTGTCAGTTCGACAAATGTTGCAGCACAACACAAGCGGGAGTAGCCATGACCAGCACGAGCACCGACACCACCAAAACCGTCGAGAAGGCGGCCGAGTCGTCCAACCGTAACGGCGCCCTGGTGACCGATCAGGGCACGACCAGCATCGCCGACACTGTGGTCCAGAAGATCGCGGGACTGGCTGCGCGCGAGGTGCGCGGCGTCTACGACCTCGGCGGTGGCACCGCCCGCGCGATCGGCGCGCTGCGCGACCGCATTCCGGGTGCGTCCTCCAGCATCGGCCAGGGTGTGTCGGTCGAGGTGGGCGAGAAGCAGGCCGCCGTCGATCTGGAACTCGTCGTCGACTACGGGGTGGCCATCGCTGAATTGGCGCGCGCGGTACGCCGCAACGTGATCACCGCCATCGAGCAGATGACCGGACTCGAGGTCGTCGAGGTCAACATCAACGTCAACGACGTCTACATCGAGGACGACGCCGATCAGCAGCCGCAGCAGCCGACGCGCGACCGGGTGCAGTGATATGAACGCCACCATGATCTGCCTCGTCATGGGGCTGTCCCTCGGCTTCGCCGCCGCCTTCGGCGGGCTCGGCGCATTCGCGGTCGTGCTGATCTTCGGTGGCCTCGGCCTGCTGATCGGGCGCTGGCTCGACGGTGAGGTCGATCTGTCCGGCCTGCTGCGCTCTGCGCAGGATCGGAGCCGGCGGTGACCGACACCGCCGAGTTGCCCGGCACGACGACGATCGACGAGCGGGTCGTGCGGCGCATCGCCGCACGAGCCGCGACCGAGGTGGACGGAGTGCAATCGCAGGTGCAGGTGAGCGCCCAGGTGATCGGTACCGGCGCCACTTTGCACGTCCGGTTGCCCATCCGCTACCCACTGCCGATCTCCCGCGTCACCGAGCAGTGTCGCGCGCATCTGATCGCCCGGACCGAGGAGCTGACCGGCATGACAGTGCCGCGAGTCGACATCGAGGTCTCGGCCATGGTGCCGGCACCGCCCGAGAGGAGAGTTCGATGACACGCCGCCCCCGCCGGGTCGTACCGGCCGTCATCGTCGCGCTCCTGCTCGCCGGCGCCGCCGTGCTCGTCGCGGTATCGCTGATCCAGCGACTGACCGGCACACGGGAGTGGGTGTCCTACGACAGTGTCGCCGCCCGGCTCCACGACACATCGTGGGGCAGCGTGTGGGTGCTCAGCGCGGGCATCGTCGTCGTGGTGCTCGGGCTGGCGCTGCTGGCTGCGGCGGCGTTGCCAGGCAAGCCGGTACTGCTCGCGTTGGAACCCGGTGACGGTGTCGACGCCGGCATCGCGCGCCGTAGTCTGCGGGACGCGCTCGCCGACGCCGCGGACGGTGTCGACGGTCTCGACAAGGCTCGGGTCCGGTTGCGCCGCAGCAAGATCCATGTCACCGGACACACCCACCACACCGTGGAGCGGACGGCACAGGAAGTCGGCCAAGCCGTCGCGACACGGTTGGATCGCATCAAGCCCGCCCATGTCCCCCGCCTGCGCACCAGTCTGCGCACGATCGGTCACGGAGGTGAGCGATGACCAGCGCCAACCGGCCCGCCCGCCTGAATCGGGGTCTGCTCGGACTACTCGGCATCCTGCTCGTCGCGGCGGGCGGTCTGCTGATCACCGCGCATTTCGGGGCCTTCGGGCAGGGCTCACGTGAGGCGGCCGTGGTACCCGGTACCGAGGAACCGCCGCGCCTGGTCCTCTACCTCGTGATCGCCGGCGCCGTGGTGCTCGTGCTGGCCGCCTTGCGCTGGCTGGCCGCCCAGTTCACGCGACTACCCAAGAGCGCTGTGTGGCAGGTCGGGGCGGCGGACGGCCTGGGACGCACACAGCTGGTGTCGAGCACAGCCGCCGAACCGGTGGCCGTCGATGTCGAGACCTATGCCGGAGTCCGCTCGGCCACCGCCCGGCTCTCCGGCAATGCGCTCGCACCCGAACTGCACCTGCTGGTCACCACCGACCCCACGGCAGATCTGACCGCATTGCGGCGCCGGATCCTCGAGCACGCTGTCGCGCGGCTGCGCACGGCATTGGACCTCAGCGCCATTCCCGTAACGGTCGAATTCCGGATCGCCGATCGCGGGCGTGCGGCACGCGCGCGATAACGCCCGTCAGCTGTCGAGACCCTCATCCAGCGGGTGCGCGAAGGCGTGCGGTTGGCCCGGAGTACCCGCCCCCTCGGCCGCGCGCGTCGTAGGTGAGGCGGCTCCGGAGAACCCCCTTCAGCGAAATGCCTTGTGCAGTCAGGAGTTACCGCCCGGCCGCCGAATCTGCCGCAGATTCGCTGGTCGGAGCACGTTATTAAATGTTTCTTGAGAGAGTGCACCGGCTGCGACGACCACGTCTGCCGCCTGATAGCTTGACGGATACGAATATCGGATTCTGCAAAGACCCTCGCGGCGCCGGTGCGGGACCGTGCGCAGGATCAGAACCTTGCTTGTCCGCTGGGTCGACCCGTTCACGCGGATGTGTGCTTGATCAGGAGTTTGCTTTGTCCGGTGCTAGAAATCTGAATTCCGCAATTTCGCAGCAGCGTCAACTCGGGGCAGGCCAGTCCGGTGAGCGCAGGTGAGCGCACCGGATTCGTGGTACCCGGCGCCGGCTCAACACGGTCCGTTCCTTTCGCCGCAAGAATTGCTCGCCGCGATCAACGGGGGCGCCGACTGTGATCAGCCGCTCGCCCGCTGGGCTCGCACCCTCGGGTCGTTGTATCGGGACTGGCTGGCCGAACCGTCCGCCGTATGGGTCGGTCGCCAGATCGCGGAGGTCGCGCACACCATCGATGTGTGGATCACCGCGCAGCTTCCGCGGCCACGCCCCGGCGCTCCGCGTGGAATCGACACGGTGGGCGGGGTGATCGGCAGAGTCGCCGAAGCCGCCACCTATGCCCACTGGGCGCTCCACAACGCCGAGGACGCCCAGCGACATCGAGCCTGGCACCATCTGGCCGAGATGCGCGAGGGCTACGAGGACCTGGTGCGGTTGGTCCTGGACGGTTCGGTCAACCTGCCGAAGTCGTGGCCCACTATCAGCTGGCCGGCCGCGGCGACATAGAACTCCGCTCGGTCTCCCCGTTTCGAAGCGACGCGCCAGGGTCGGATCAGTCCGGCGGTTCCTGCGCGTGCTCGGTCTCGGCGATTTCCGGTGCACGTTCGCGGGTAGCCATCCCACCGTTCTTGCCCTGATCGGTGGGGCCGGGCCGGCCGCCTTCAGGTTCGGTGTCTTCGTCGTCATGGTCTTTCGGTCGGGACATGCCTCGCTCCTTCGACTGAGGTTCGCTGTACTCACTTCCGCGCAACGCCGACCAGGGCGTTACCCGATGTCGCGGTGACGGCGGGAACTCAGCTCACTGTCGAGCGAATCACTCGGGTGCGCCGGGTTCCTGGTCGACTTCGTCTGCCGCGTCGACCGAATTTCCTGATTTTTTGTCGGCGCCGATGCCGGGCGCCGACCCCGCCGCTTGCGGTGCCGAACCGGGAACTACATCGTGCCGTGGCTCGTCCGTGCCCGCATCTCGCGAGGCGTCGGAGGTATCGCCGGATGCTGTCATTGCCCTTCCTTCCTCATCGAGCCGTCGTCGCTTCGAACTACCCCGAAGCCATACGGGCAAACCGGCGCGGTCCGGACCGAAGAACGTCGAGCCCGACGATGATGGTGGAACCACAGAACCCGCGTGCCTAGATCGCCGTTGGAGCACCCGTCGCGACGACGGTCGCCACTTCTGGCGCGAATCCACCTCCGGCCGGCGACAACGGCCAATCCGTGGCGAGACGAAACCTTGCGCCGATCATCGCGACCGCATTCAGCACCGCGTCTACGCCGTCCCAACCTCTCGCGATCGCGCAGGTTTCGCCGTCGACCCGAAACAGGCACAGCATGCCGTCCCCGCCGACAGCCGGGACAGGTCGGCAGATGGCAATCGTGTGCCGGTCGCCGGCATGGGTGATCGTCTGCGTCGCCACAACATCGGCGCCGTCCACTGCATCGGGGCGATCACCAGCGGGTGGTACCGGAAAGCCGAGATTCGCCGGGACGACAAACCGCGCCGACGCGCCGCGATTCGCCTGCGCCAGCAAGTCACCGATCTCGAGTAAAGCCCGGTAGAGCGCCGCCAGCGAATCGGGGCCTTCGGTGGTGCGCCGCGTGTCCGCCAGCCGATAGGCGCACTCCACCTTTCCGCCAACCGGTCGCGGCCGACTGACCTCGATGGCCACGATCTGGCCGCCTTCGGTGACGCGCCGGGACAAGATCGGTACTTCGACGGTCTTTCTCACAACGCCTCCCACTCATGGCATCCACGCGGGCTGCCGCGGATTTTCCTAGCGCAGTAGTACTGAGGCGGATATGACTCAGCCGCGCAGAGATCGGTGCTCGAACCGACGCCAGATCCGGGTGGGCTGCAGCCACATGCGAAGTCCCCACGAGCCCAACAGAGCCGAAAGGAACATGTGCAGGCAAAAGGCGATGACGACGAGCTCTGCCCCGTAGTCGCGGGTCCACTCCCCCATTGCCGAGGACGCGATGCATCCCGCCGCCACGAGCACGAACGACACAATGACGGCCAGCGGCGCCAGTGGCGCCAACTCGTCGCCGCGTTCCTCCGAGATGCCGCGCGGACCGTCGCGATGCTCCTGTAGCACGAACCGATTATCGAAGTGAGCTCTGATGTAGACCATGAATCCTCCCACCCGGCTACCCCAGCCGGACCATTTCTCTTATGCGCCCGTTCATTCCCCCTATAACGACGATGAGCTCACCCGAGATTTGCGGTCGCCGCAATCGGTGCCGCGATCTCGATGACCCATAGAGTGCCAGATGGTGGAAGTCGATGGAAGCAGAAACCGAAATTCCCGCACCTCGCGAAGGGCCGTTATTTATCGGTGACAATTGGCCGTTTTCCCTGATACCAGGTCACACGCGGCAAGCAGGGCGCTTCACGCATCGGGCAGGCAAGAATTTCACCGGCGTAGTTTATGCAATCGTGACAAATGTCGGCACGACACGACTTCGAGCAGCTTGTCACGCTATTTGCTTCCCGATGGAATCCCGAGTCCGAATCACACTCGGCACTTCCAGCATGAATTGACATTCACTTGCGTTGCCACTTGCACACCGGCGCACCTCGAACACAATCCACCGACCCGAGGCAGTGATAGCGGCCAGGCATCGACATCCGCGCCGACCCCGAGAGAACAGCACCGAACAAATGCGTGCGCGGACAGTCAATTGCGCCCGGTCGGGGTTTCGACCTCGTCGACATCCTTGTCGAAACGTAGACCTCGCCAACTCGGATGCCGCAACCGGCCGTCGCCGGTCCATTCCGTGAACGCCACTTCCCCGACCAGTTTCGGCTGCACCCACGAGACCCCGTCCGGGGTACGGCCGATGCCCGATATCGGCGGATCGGTGCGGTGCAGCGGTGCGAGCTGTTCGAAGAGGTCGGCGAGCATCGCGGTCGTGAATCCGGTGCCCACACTGCCGGCGTATTCCAGGCTGCCGCGATCATCGGGCACGGCGACCAGCAAGGATCCGATCTGCCCGGCACGGCGACCGGCGCCCTTCTTCCAGCCGATCAGCACGACCTCTTGGTGAGTGACATTCTTGACCTTTGTCCAGGCGGGGCTGCGCTGCCCGGGCAGGTACCAGCTGTTGCGACGCTTACAGATGATGCCTTCCAGCCCGAGTTCCTGCGAGACCGCCAGGGCGTCGGCGGCGGGACCGGGGAGCAAGTGCGGGACCCGCCAATGCGAGCGGGTCAACCTGAGATGTTCGAGGAGCTCGCGTCGCTGGGCATAGGGCAATTCGATCAGCGACCGGTCGCCGATGTGGAGAAGGTCGAAGATCATGTAAGTCGCCGGAGTCGATTGCGCGAGGGCGCGGATAGTGGCCGGATTGCGCTGATGCATCCGCGGCGCCAATGCCTGGAACGAGGATCGGCCCGCGTGTTCGATCACGATCTCGCCGTCGACCACGAACCCGGGCTCGGCGGGGGCGAGCCCGGACAGCTCGGGCCAGGCGACGGTGATGTCGTTGCCGTTGCGCGACTCGAGCCGCAATTCGTCGTCGATATAGGCAATGGCCCGGACGCCGTCGTATTTCACTTCGTATGCCCAGCGGTCATCGTCGGCAGGTAGATGGCCCGCCGTGGCCAGCATCGCGGCATAGTGCGGCAATCGGGTCATACAGGCCTCGCCATCACCTGATCGATCCCCTGGACACCGTCAGCAAACATTCAGCATAGCTCTGGTGCGTTACGCGCCGATGTCACGACGACCAGCTCGACCACCGTGCGGCCGTCCCGGATCCACTGCCATTGGGGGCAGCGACAGGAGGGCCGCTCGGAGCGGGTCAGCGATCAGGTCGCGGCAGGTGTAGCGGTGATACACCGTCCATGATCTCGGTCCACCACGGCTCGAGCGGGCTGGGCTCGGGCCACCGGATCGCGGTCGGATCGGTCGGTTCGGCTTGTTCTCGTCGTTCGATGGCGTAGTCGATCGGCATCGGTGATCCAGTCGGTGCGCTCAGGGTGGCCGGGTCCGTGACCCGGCCACCGGATTGCAGGGAGGTCGAATTCAGCTCATTCGAAAGGGCTTCGGGGATCGTTCGATACGGATCACCTCACTTTCGGGACAGCACCGGTGACGAACCGGCAAAACGGCTGCTACGAGGTTGCGTGCGCGGCGGAGGGCTGCGCTGAGTGGGCGCGACCGAACCAGCCGCCCCGGTGATCGAGGCAGTCATCGCCGACCTCTTTCACGGGCTCAGGCGTTGATCGCCTGGCGTTCGCGGTCGTAGTCGCGGGCGATCTCGATCTTGCGGGGTTTGGCCTTCTCCGCGACCGGGATCGACAGTCGCAGAACTCCGTCGCGGTAGTCGGCGCGGATCTGGTCGGTGTCGAGGCTTTCGCCGAGGAACAGCTGTCGGCTGAACACTCCGCGCGGACGCTCCGCGGCGATCATCGACCGATTCACGTCGAGGCCGGGCCGGGACGCGCGCACGGTCACCACATTGCGTTCGACGTCCAGATCCAGCGAGTCCGGGTCGATTCCGGGCAGATCGAGCTCGACGACGAACTCGTCCCCGTCGCGCCAGGCATCCATCGGCATTGCCGCCGGTTGCGCTGCTGTGCCGAACATCTGCTGGGTCAACCGGTCCAGATCACGGAAAGGATCGGTGCGCATCAACATGGTCGCCACCTCCAACTCACTCCATTCTCGGTAGGATTGTCATCAGATAACCTCTGTCACCTGACATAGATATTTTCTAGCACTCGACCCAGGTGAGTGCAAGTACTGGAGACAAGTAATCTGAGAGTGGACGACACGAATCGAGGTGAGGACACAGATGATCTCCCGGCACGACTCAGGGCCGTCACCAGCACAGGCGGTGTATGCGATCTCGGTTGCCGCGGAGTTGGCCGGCATCGGGGTCCAGACCCTGCGCCTGTACGAGCAGCACGGCTTGCTCATTCCCGCACGCAGTGCCGGTGGCACCCGTCGTTACAGCGGTGACGATCTGACGCGCCTGCACCGGATTACCACCCTCACCGGCGAGGGGGTCAATCTGACCGCGGTGGCTCGCATCCTCGAACTCGAAGACACTGTCGCGCGCCTGCGCGCGGAACGCGATCGACTACGCGCCAAGCCGAAGTAGACGCCCCTGAGCAGGGAAACTCGCCACGTCCGTCAGCTCAATCGTTCAGTCAGCTCGACGGTGACTTCGTCACCATCGGTCTTTCCGATGCGGCGGCGGATCTCGGCGGCGACGGGAAGCTTGTGGGTACCGTCGCCGAGTGCCATGAACGACGATGTGAACGGGACACCGTCCACCGTTCCCTTCACCTTGACCAGCCCCCGGGTGCCGAAGATCCGCGCGGAGTCGGGCAGTTGCACGCACGTCCACGTGTCACCCTCCCTGACCTTTCCGAGGACAGCGGTGAACGTGATGTCGATCGGTCCCGGTGCGGTGTTCATGAGAGCTCCTGTCGGGGTTCGGGATTCAGACGAACATGCCGAGCACGACACCGCTGACGACCAGCTTGAGAACCCAGTCGGTCATGTGCACCAGGGCGGTCGGTATCGGCACGTTCTCGTGGACGACGGCACCGGCGAGGATGGTCACCGGGAGTACCGCCACGATCGCACCTACCGCCGCCCCTGCGGCGATGCCATGCCGATCGCCGGCGACGAGCAGTGTCGCCAGCACCGCCGCGGCCAGCAGCCCACGCAGCACCACGAACAGCATCTGGACCGGCATGCCGATTCCGGGACGCGGGGTACTCGTCCTCGACACCAGCGCGGCGATCGGCGGTGTCGCGTACAGCAGTGCGCTGATGACGAACGAGACGACCGCCGCAACGACGACACCTGCAACTATCATGGCCAGCTCCTTGAGTACGATGCAGTACTCAATTTAGGAGGATGAATAAGTACTGTCAAGTACTAATATGGGGAGCATGACCTCTTCTGCTCGACGCCGCGGCCGACCACCCGGGAAGTCCGGCGCCGAATTACTCACCGTCGCCCGCGAGGTGTTTCTCGAGCGCGGGTTCGCGGGGTCGACGATGGACGAGATCGCCGCACGCGCCGGGATCTCCAAAACATCGCTGTATCGCGAACATCCGTCGAAAGAGGGCTTGTTCGCCGCGGTCGTGGAGCACTGGACCACCGCCGGGCGTGATGCGATGCGCCCCGCCCTGTCCGAACTCGAGATCGCCGAAAATGTCCGCGAGGGCTTACTCGTCTGGGCACGAACCCTGCTGGCCGGCGTCCTCTCGCCGACCGTGGTGGAGATGCGCCGGCTGGTCACCGCCGAGGCGGCCCGTCTGCCCGACGTCGGGGCAACATATCTGCACCAGAGCTGGGTCCGCAATATCGGCGCTCTCGCCACCACACTGCAGGTGCTCGACGCACGCGACATGCTCGCGATCCCCGACCCCCAGGCCGCAGCCGAACAGCTCACCTGGCTGGTCGTGGGCGCACCGCTGAACGCCCGAATGCTCGATGCCACAGCAGCATCGGCGAACACGCCCGACGCAGCGATAGATCTTTTCCTGGCCGCTTACCGACCGGCCCTGACCGCATCCGAACCCGGCGGTTCGTGATGCGGCCACACGTTCAGGCGAGCGCCTCGTCCGCGAGTGCTCGTGCCGCCTCGTCGGGCGCGTAATTCGCCAGCGCGAGGACAAGGCTCTGGATCCCGGTCCGCGCGGATGGCGGCAAGTGCGCGTGGCGTGCGACATCGAGCTCGTTGGCGATCGTCAGCACCGCGAAATCATGCAGTTCAGCGCCCTGGACCAGCGTGGAAGTGCCGGTGAAGCGGTCGATCACCGACAGCGGCTCTCGCCCGAGGTCGCGGTATGTCCGTTCGCGGTCGCACTTGCCGTAGAGATAGACCAGATCCTCGGCGTCGTGCCCGATCACGTTCGCGAGCCGCGGCCGATCGGTCGTCGGCAGGAGCTCGACAGCGAATCCGTCCGTGCCATAGGACGCGTGGCAGATCGCGGCCAGACGGGTTCGCGGCGTGGCGTTCCATTCGACCACGAGGGCATGGACCCGGCGCAGGTGAGCGTGCAGAGTTCCTCCGGGGTGTTCGATCTCTTCGGCACCGAGAACCCGCTGTAGGTCGAATGCGCTCTGAACAGCGTGGGCGGTAGCGAGCCAGGTGCCGGCGTGCTCCGAGACGATGCGCGCGAGCTCGTCGGGAGCCTCCCGGGCGACGAGATGTCCGGCATCCGGCACACAGGTAACCGTGACACGACGATCGGCGAGGAACCGATCCACTTCGGCGTCGGTGAGCGGCGACCGTCCGCCGCGCACGAGCAGCATCGGCACCTCGGATCCGACGGCCGTCGCATGCAGCGCAGGCCCCGCCGCGAGGCTGTCTTCCACCAGTTCCGTGCGTTGATCGTGAAGACCTATCTCACCGAGCCAGGCGCGTACCCGATCCGGATCGGAATTCGGCACCACATCGACAAGGATCAGACCGGCCACACGACGCGCAATATCCGGTTCGCCGAGGGCGGCGACGGCAGCGAGCCCGCCGACGGAGGCGCCCACCACAACGAGCGGTGCCGGCTCGCGCCGCACCATTTCGGCCACGTCATCGGCAACCGCCCTGAGGACTCTCGCCTCGCCGGTGCTGTCGCCGTGTCCACGCAGATCGAAGGCGACCGTCCGGAATCCGGCCGCGGCGATCTGCGACGCGACCGGTGCCCACACGCCGCGATGCTCGCCTCCCGCGTGGAGCAGGAGCACCGTCGGGCCCGCGCCGGTCACGGTGCCGCACAAGGTGACATCCCCCAGGCTGATGCTCACGTCGGTCATGAGCGAACCGATCGCCGGCAACCGAGGCCACCGCTGTCCGTGAGCACACCGGTCGGTCGCGGATTGTCCTTGCGCACAGCAGGATCGGTCGTATTCATGACGCTCCTCGGCGAACTTCGGGAATGACGTGGTTTCGTCGCAGACTGCGGAATTCGGGTCGACACCCGTCCCGCGTCCTGCGTCCCGATCCGGGACGTATCAGTGACGCGGGGCGGGTTGCCGCCCTGGTCCCACGACCATCATCAGCGACAAACCATCAGCGGGTCAATCCTCGGTTCCCTTGGCCGACCCCGAGATTCACCACACCGGCAGCCAGAGCTCAGTCCGCGACGACCTCGCTGCGGTCACCACTCCACAGAGTGTGGAACTTGCCGTCGGCGTCGATGCGCTCGTAGGTATGTGCGCCGAAGAAGTCACGCTGGCCCTGGGTCAGCGCGGCGGGCAGACGCTCTGCGCGCAGTGCGTCGTAGTACGACAGCGAGGACGCGAACGCCGGGACCGGGATACCGAGCAGGGTGGCGGTGGACACCACGCGCCGCCAGCTGTCGATCGCGGTCTCGATGGCCTCGCGGAAGTACGGCGCGAGGATCAGGCTCGGCAGGGCGGGGTCCTGCTCGTAGGCTTCCTTGATCCGGTTCAGGAACCGGGCCCGGATGATGCAGCCGCCGCGCCAGATCGTCGCCAGATCGCCGGGGTGCAGATCCCAGCCGTACTCGGCGCTGCCCGCGGCGATCTGGTCGAAGCCCTGTGCGTAGGCGACGACCTTGGACGCGTACAGCGCCTGCCGGATGTCCTCGGTGAACTGCTCGACATCGGTGGGCTTGTCGGCGAGCGTGCCCGAGGCGAGACCCACCGCGGCTTTGCGCTGGGCACGCGAACCCGACAGCGCCCTGGCGAAGACCGCCTCCGCGATGCCGGTCACCGGCACACCGAGATCGAGCGCGGACTTGACCGTCCAGCGGCCGGTGCCCTTCTGCTCGGCGGCGTCGACGATCACGTCGACCAGCGGCTTGCCGGTCTTCGCGTCGACCTGCGCGAGCACCTGCGCGGTGATCTCGACCAGGTAGCTCTCCAGGTCCCCGGAATTCCACTGTGTGAACACGTCCGCGATCTGCCCGGCGTCGAAACCGAGCGCGTCACGGAACAGGTGGTAAGCCTCACCGATCAGCTGCATATCGGCGTATTCGATGCCGTTGTGCACCATCTTGACGAAGTGTCCGGAACCGTCGGGGCCGATGTGGGTACAGCACGGCGTGCCGTCGACCTGCGCCGCGATCGACTCGAGCAGCGGGCCGAGCGATTCGTAGGATTCCTTGGGCCCGCCCGGCATGATCGCGGGACCGTTGAGCGCGCCTTCCTCACCACCCGAGATGCCTGCCCCGACGAAGTTGAGGCCACGTTCGGCCATGGCGGCCTCGCGGCGAATCGTATCGGTGTAGAGGGCGTTGCCGCCGTCGATGATGATGTCGCCCGGCTCCATCACGGCAGCCAGCTCCTCGATGACGGTGTCGGTGGCCTCGCCCGCCTTGACCATGATCAGCACCCGTCGCGGCTTCTCGAGCGCCGCGACGAACTCCTCCACGGTCTCGGTGCGGACGAAGTCGCCGTCACCGCCGTGTTCGGCGAGCAGCGCGTCGGTCTTGGCCACGGAGCGGTTGTGCAGCGCGACGGTGTAGCCGTGCTTGGCGAAGTTGCGGGCGATGTTGCTGCCCATCACTGCCAGGCCGGTGACACCGATGTGCGCACGCGCGGTAGAGGTCGACATTGATCAGCTCTCTTCGTTCGGCGATTCGATGGGTGCGGAAGACGAACTCCTTGGCAGGCAAGTTACTGGGTGCCGGTTCGCCGCCGAACACCTACCACCGTGACCGGGCTACACGGCGAACCGGGCCCGGCCCGCGTGTCGGCGGTCGCTGCTAGTGTCGGTCGAGTTCTGACACGGGGTGTCTCGCGACCGCGAGGCTGAGAACAGACCCGCTGAACCTGTTCAGGTAATGCTGACGAAGGGATGTCACGGTGTTGCACGCCCACACCACAAATACCGGCCTGTTCACCGATCACCTCTGGGACCGCACCAAGGTCCTGCGGAGCGCGATCGATGAGCTGGAATTCCTGCGGCACCTCGGCGAGGGCACCTTGCCGCTCGAGGTGTTCCGGACCTACATCGAACAGGATTCGCTGTATCTGACCGGGTACTCGAAGGCGCTGGCGATTCTCGCCGCCAAGTCGCCGGACCCGCAGACCGCCGCTTTCTGGGCGACCTCGTCCGCGAACGCCGCCGCTGTCGAGTCGGCCATGCACGACCAGATGCTCACCGGCGGAGCCCTGCCCCCGCGGCAGGGCGAGCCGGAGCATTCCCAGACCTGCCTGGCCTATGTCTCCTACTTGATCGCGGCCGCGGCGACCGAGTCCTACGCGGTCGCGGCGGCGGCCGCGCTGCCCTGTTTCTGGATCTATGCCGACGTGGGACGCGGCCTGGCCGAGAGTGCCGCGAAGGTGATCGCCGCCGACGCCGCCCACCCGTACGCGCAGTGGGTCACCACCTACGGCGCGGAAGAGTTCCAGCAGGCCGCGGCCACGGCGCGATCGCTGGTCGACGCCGCTGCCGAGTCGGCGACCGAGCGTGAGCGGGCGGCGATGGAGAAGGCATTCATCCTCGCCGTGCGCTATGAGCTGATGTTCTGGGACACCGCCCTGCACCCGCAGCCCTGGCCTGCCGCATGAGCGGGCGGCTGCGCCGCGCACTCGCGGTCATGGCAACCACCGTCGCGACCCTGTCGCTGGTCACCGCCTGCGGTTCGGGCGGCGGCTCCGATCAGACCATCCGCTTCGCGCTGGACTGGACGCCCAACACCAATCACTCCGGACTGTATGTCGCATTGCAGCGCGGCTACTTCGCCGACGCCGGCCTGGATGTGCAGGTGCTGCCCTACAACAACACCTCGGTCGACACGGTGGTCGACGCCGGGAACGCCGAATTCGGGATCAGTACCCACAATTCGTCGACGTTCGCCCGCGCCTCGGGTGCGCGCATCCAGTCGGTGCTCGCGCCCCTGCAGCACTGGGCGACCGGGATCGGTGTGCGCGCCGACCGTGCCGACCTCGCGAGCCCGAAGAATCTGGACGGCAAGACCTACGCCGGTTTCGGTGACCCGGGTGAGAAGGAGTCACTCGCGCAGGTCATCCGCAACGACGGCGGCACCGGCGAATTCACCTCCGTCATGCTGGGATCGTCGGCGTACGAGGCCGTCTACTCCGGGAAAGCGGACTTCACCGTCTCGTATCTGGCGTGGGAGGGCATCGAGGCCGAACACCACGGCACTCCGATGAAGTACTTCCGCTACACCGATTTCGGATTCCCCGACTCCTACGCCATCGTGATCGACGCCAACGAAGGCTGGCTCGCCGAGAACCCCAACCGCGCGAAGAAGTTCGTCCAGGCCCTGCAACGCGGCTACCAGTTCGCCGCCGACAACCCGGACGCCGCTGCCCAGGACCTCATCGACGCCAACCCGGGCGCGTTCAACGACGAGAAGCTGGTCTTCGACAGTCAGCGAATGCTGGCCGACCAGTTCATGAAAGACCCGAACGGCCGAGTCGGTACCCAGACCGTGGAGCAGTGGTCAGCGAATTCCCGATTCCTGTACCGCAGCGGCCTGCTCAACGGGCCCGACGGTAAACCACTGACCACCGAGCCCGACTGGTCGACGTATTTCACCGATGACTACCTTGCCAACCCGTGACCGGTCCGTAGACGCGCAAGCCCTGTCCAGCGACCGGGCCGGTCGCTGGACAGGGATCCGGTGGGCGGTGCCATCGATCGTCACGGTGGCGGTCCTCGTGGCCGTGTGGCAGATCTATGTCATCACCAGCGGTGTGCGTCCGCAGGTACTGCCCTCGCCGGTGCGTGTGGTCGAGCAGGGCTGGGCGCATCGCGACGAGATCGCTACCCACGCGGCCGCCACCTTGCAGGTGACGCTGATCGGTTTCGCGGTCTCGCTCAGCGCGGCATGGATACTGGCGGTGGTCGTCGACTTCTCGCCCTGGCTGCGACGCGCGCTGGTGCCGTTGTTCGTGGCGTCGCAGACCGTGCCGATCGTCGCGATCGCACCGTTGATGATCATCTGGTTCGGGTTCGGTCTCCTGCCGAAGATCCTGGTGGTCGCACTGGTCACCTTCTTCCCGATGGCCATCGGCCTGATCGAAGGGTTCGCCGCGGCAGACCGTGACGCGGGCGCGCTGCTACGCAGTATGGGCGCCTCTCGCGTGCAGGAGTTCCGGTATGTGCGGCTGCCCTCCGCGCTGCCGCGATTCTTCACCTCGTTGCGGATCGCGATCACCTACGCGGTCGTCGGTGCGGTGTTCGCCGAATATGTCGGCGCCAGTGTCGGTCTCGGCATCTACATGAGCCTGCAGAAGAATTCGTTCCGCACCGATCTGGTACTGGCGGCGGTCTTGGTGACCGCGTTGCTGAGTATCGCGCTCTACCTGACGACGTTCGCGGTCGAGCGCCTCGTCGCGCCGTGGGCGCGCGCGGAGAACAGGAGCCGGCGTGACTGACGCAGCAGGCGACCGGATCGTCGTCGACCAAATCACCAAGTCGTTCCCCCAGCCCGGTCGTGGCAGCCCTGGTCTCGAGGTGTTGGGCGGGGTGTCGTTCACGGTCCGATCGGGCGAGTTCGTCACGGTCATCGGCCCCAGCGGCTGCGGCAAGAGCACGGTGTTCAACACGCTGGCCGGACTCGAATCCCCCGACTCCGGCAACGTCGGCTTCCGTGCGGCCGACGGCGAGGACACCGCGTCGCACTGCGCCTACATGCCGCAGAAAGACCTGCTGTTCCCGTGGCGAACCATCCTCGACAACACCATCCTCGGTTTGCGCGTGCAGGGTGTCCCGAAATCAGAGGCCAGACGCCGCGCTCGCGAACTGTTCCCGGTATTCGGCCTGTCCGGTTTCGAGGATGCCCGCCCGTCCCAGCTGTCGGGCGGGATGCGGCAGCGGGCCGCACTGCTGCGCACCGTCGTCCAGGAGCGCGAGTTGCTGTTGCTCGACGAACCCTTCGGCGCACTCGACTCACTGACTCGCACCGAGATGCAGGCGTGGTTGCAAGAGGTCTGGCAGCGCTACCGGTGGATGGTCCTGATGATCACCCACGATGTCCGTGAGGCGGTGTACCTGTCGGACCGGGTGATCGTGCTGTCGGCGCGTCCGGCCACCGTGCGCCGCGAACTGCGCATCGATCTGCCGCGTCCGCGCGGGTTGTCCATGATCACCGCCCCCGAATTCGTCGCACTGGAGGAAGAACTTCTCGCGATCCTGCACGAGGAGTCGCGTCGCTCACTCGAGCAGTCGCTGGGTCGAGCGACGAAACGCCCAGACGACGACCACTAGCGCCAGCGCCAGCAGCGGGGTTCCCATGACGATCTTGGTGGTGGCCAGCCAACCGGCGGCATCGATGTCGTAGAGCCAGTCCTGGACGAAGTAGCGTGCCGTGAACACCGCGGCGAGGGCGAGGGTGGCGATATCGTGCCCGCGCAGTGACGGGCGGTCCTGCCGCCAGGCGAACTCGTTGCCGTGCAGCATGTTCCACAGCACCCCGGTCAGTGGTCGGCGTGCCAGCAGCGAGGCGAGTGCGACAACGGCGCCGGCCAGACTGGCCCAGATGCCGACCAGGAAGAATCCGCCTGCCGACCCGGTCCACGCGGCGACACCACCGGCGACGACGACTCCGACGAGCCCGCCGCTCGCCTGGACGGCCGGCTCACCGCGAAGGATCCGACCTCCCATGATCGCCACCGCGACGGCGACAGCGGACCCGATGGCAATCGGTAGTGCCACCAGCGCATTCGCCACGACGAACGCGATGATCGGTATCGCCGTGTAGATCATTCCTGTGGTGCCGCCGAGTTGGTCGACCAGCCGCTGCGTAGGGTCGGCCGTCGATACCCGCGAGGCGGCGGACTCGTCGACGTCGCGGTGGGATTCGGGCTGAATCATCGTGCTCTCCAAGCGGTTGCGCGAAAAGGTGTTGTGCGAGGAACAGCTCCAACGTTCGTCGCCGCGAACGCCGGAAACCAGTGCGCGCCAACACCTTTTCCGATGACACCCTCATGGATGCGACATGACATCTGTCACGACAGCCGGCCCGGGATCGCCCGCGTGCTCAGCGCATGGGTTCCATCAGACTCAGCAACCCGAGGTCCTCGGCGAGCGCGCCGTCCTGGCCGAGCGCGGCGAAGTCGGCCTCGACCTCCGACAGTGCGAGCTTGCCCGCACGCACCGCGCGGTAGCGCACATACGACCAGAGGAAGACGTCGAGGTTGTCGAAGCGGGTCCCGCCCTCGAGGACCTCTTCCTCGTGAAACCACACCGCGACCTGACCGGTGGTGAGCACGACGTAGAGGTTGCCGCCGCCGTCGGCCCCGAGGGAGAACACGTCCTCGTCGGTCAGTTCGGTCGTGTAGTCGGCATCGAGAATCCCGCAGCCGTTGCCGGCGAAGTCGAAAGCGTAGGACCAGTCGAAGATGTCGAGGAACTGCGGCAGCCGACCGGAACGAACCCGGCGGTCGAAGGCCGCGAGTGCGGCGGCGCCGACCGGAGGCAGTCGTTCGAGAAACGGTTCCACCGAACGAGTTCCGGCGGAGACGACGACAGGTTCGCCGTCACCGAACCAGTGGGCGAGATCGGCATCGAGGCCACGATCGGTATAGCCGACGAGGTCGGCGAGGGTGAGCGTCACGCCGAAATTGTAGAAAACGACATCCGACAGGCGCGATCGCATGTCGCGGTCCGGATGTCGGGTCACTCAGTGTATTTTCGGGACTCGAGCAAGTGGCCCGCCGACTCGTCATCGACGTCGCGCTGCTGCATCTGAGTGCGGTCCGGTTCGGTCTCACCGGACCGGTGAAATACACGATGGGCGCCCGCGATGCCACCAGGGTCATCCGGGTGCCGCACCCGCGCATCACGGTGGCGGTGAACTACGAAGGCTGGACCCCATTTCAGCGAAAGTAAGGGTGAACTGATCATGTCCTCGTCGACCAACGTTCCGAATCCGCGCCGACGCCGGATGCTGAGCGTCGTGGCAGCCACGATTGTCGCGCTCGGCCCGTTCGTCCCCGCACTCGCGACCGCCGATCCCGGCGAACCCACCCTGGTTCTGGTGCACGGCGCCTTCGCCGACGCCACCAGCTGGGATGGAGTCGCCGCCGAGCTGCGCGGACGCGGCTATCGTGTTGTCACAGTGGACAACCCGCTGCGCGGGCCCCGCAACGACGCGCAGGCGCTGCAGGGCGTGCTCGACTCCATCGATGGCCCGGTTGTGCTCGTCGGGCACTCCTACGGCGGGTCGGTCATCACCAACACCCACGACTCCAAGGTCAAAGCCAACGTCTATATCGCGGCATTCGCCCCGGCACAGGGTGAGTTCGTGCTGGGCCTGATCGACCCGATCCGGTTCCCCGGCAGCCGACTGTTCCCACCCGCACTGCAGGTACGGGTCGTGGACGACGCCACCGGGATCGCGGGCAAGAATGTCGACGGCTACATCGAGGAACCGTACTTCCGCGATATCTTCGCCCAGGACGTCAGCGCCGAGACCGCCGCGAACATGTACGCCCATCAGCACTCGGCGGCATTGAACGCCAATCTGGAACCCTCCGGCGCACCCTCGTGGGCGAGCACACCCAACTGGTACCTGATCTCGGGTGAGGACCGTGTCATCCCCGCAGCCGCGCAACGATTCATGGCTGGGCGTGCCGGGGCCACCACTCGCGAGATCAGCTCCTCGCATGCCTCGTTGGTCTCCCAGCCGATCGCCGTCGCCGACACCATCGCAGACGCCGCGGACTCGGTTCGATAGCCGAGTCCGCCGCACCGGCGACCAGCCGGGCACTTATCTGCGGGCGCGCCGGGTGGTGAGAACTGCGGCGATCCAAAACACGACGGCGAAGATGCTCAACCCGATGGCGACCCATTGGGTTGGTGACACGCGACTCAGCAGGGACCGCTTACCGGCGGCGTCGTTCATCGGAGTCCTCCTTTCGACGGGGTGGCGGTCACTCGGCGCCACGCAGGATCTCTCGTAAACGCTCGGTGTCGGCGACGGTCCAGTCGGCCGGTGACAGGATCGCGGCCCAGGCATCGGCGATGTCGGCCTGGAAGGTGTGGCCGTGCCCGTCTGGCACATCGACCGCGACTGCCATGTCCGCCGACACCTGCAGAAACGTCACCACCGGGATCCAGCGGGTGCTAGGCAGGACATCGCGACCGCGTTCCTCGGTGAGCCAGTCAGGTTTCTGGAACAGCAGTCGCGGGGTCCACCAGGTGATCGGGTCCGAGGCGTGCTGGAGATAGACGACCTTGGGTGCGATCCACACGGCGTCGGGGCGGGCGAGATCCGGTGTGTCAGCGACGAATCGCACAGTGTGCCCGTCCCGGTAGATCGGCAGCCACTGCGGGGAACCCGGGTCTCGTCGTGCGGTGGCATCGCGCCACACCGGATTGGTGGCGGTGGGACCGACGAACAGGACGCCGTCGGTACGGGCCGCCATGTCCTGGATGCCGGAGAACGCCGCCTCACCACCGAAGGACCCGAGGCTCTCCCCGAAAACCACCAGCTTCGGCCGGCGATCGACCGATAAGAGGTCCCACTCGGTGTGCACCGCCTCGAACAGCGCTTGACCGGCCTGTCGAGCGCGTTCCTGGTCGACGACAAAGGAGAGCCAACTCGGCAGGTAGGAGTACTGCATACTCACCAACGCACTGTCACCGTTGGCCAGATACTCCAACGCCGAGGTAGTCGACTCGTTGATCCACCCTGTTCCGGTGGTGGTCGCGACCCCGAGGACCGCTCGTTCGAATCCACCGGCCCGACGCAACTCGGCAACCGCGAGATCTGCTTCGGCTCTGATGGTCTCCGCGGAATCGAGGCCGGTGTAGACGCGAATCGGCTCGCGCGCGGGCTTTCCGCTGAATGCGGCCAGTTCGCTCGCGGTGGGACCGTTGGACACGAAGATTCGCCCCTGCCTGCCCAGCGAGTCCCAGCTCACCAGCGAGCCGGGACCACCGGAACGCTCCGCGAGAACGGGCTCCTCGGTATCGGGCGAGCTCTCGTCGTTCACGGCCTTGAACGTCTGGTTGAGCATCGACATCGCCACGTCCGCGACCACGCCGTTGACCGCGGCGACAGCCACCGCGGCCACCACCACACCGCCGAGCACCGCCGCGACGCGCGGCGGCATCACCCGTGCCAAGAGCCCACCGACCCATCGCGACAGCGACCAGCACAGCCGCGCTATCGCGATCAATACCCCGAACACGACTGCGGCGATCACCACGATGATCGGATAGGCGTGCCAGGCAAGTCCGCTCACCCCCATGAGCGAACGCAGATCGCTTTGCCAATCGGCATACCAGGCCAGCACCGCGACCGACCCGAGGCAGGCCACGAGGCCCAACCCCCACCGCGCCACCGATGGCGCGGGCCCACGCTGTCGTTGCAACATCCACCGCATCAGGGCGGCGACCGCGATGCCGAGTCCGTATCCGAAGGCAGCGGCGGCACCGGTGACGATTCCCTGGAACAACGGACCTCTGGGCAGCAGGGACGGCGCCAGCGACAACCACACCAATACCAACGCTCCCACGGCTCCACCGAAATAGAATCTCCGACCGGTCGGCATCACGGCATCGGATCTGGAATTCATTTGTTCCCCTGTGATTCGACCAACGATCCACCGGCGCACAGAATTCACTGCCGAGCCCGGCGCAGCTCTGTCGCGCAATCAGTCCGACACGAGGACTGGTCCGGGATTCGTTCAGTGGTGTGAACTATACGACCCGGTGATGCCACAACGCGGAATTCGGGCAATCGACACCGATATGTGAGTTGAACACAGGTCACACGTGGTAGCCCCGTCCGGTACAACCACTCGACAGTGCACAATCCTGAGGATGCGCCGCGCGTCGAGGTCGACTACCGGAGCATCGGGCCGCGACGATGGTCGCCGAAGATCGGTCCTCTATACGATCGATACCCGCGCCATCGGAAGGTCGCGGCGAATCCCCACAAAGGCGCGCAACCAGCCCGGATAATCCACGACGTCGACATCGAACACCTGCACAGTGAGACTGACCGGTCGTCCCGCCCCTGATTCGCGGAGTTGGATCGGCGGCAGCTCCGAGGTGAACGTCACTTCTCCGGCGTTCCATATCGAACAGAACTCCGGGTAGGCACCGAGCTCGTCGAGAAGCTGCTCTGGCCAGTCGGCGTGGCCGAAGGTGCCTATTCGGCCACGTAATCCGCTCACCGTCGCCTGTGCGACAGTGTCCCAGTCGACGAAGACCTGCCGGGCGATCTCGTTCCCGAACAACCAATGCAGCCCGTTCTCGCCGACGCGCAGCCCGGGCAATATCGACTGCGCGGCATTGTTGAGCGCCAGGATATTGCCGCGGGCGTCGAAATATCCGGCCACTCCGCCGCGCTGCGCATCGAGTATGCGCAGCGCGTCGTCGCTGATTCGGGCGCGCAGTTGCTCGACCGTGGGGGTCGACGTGATCGGCAGTCCTGCCAGGTCGAACAGGTGCCGTCGCTCGGTCATCGTCAACGCCCGGGCTCGGCCCAGGCAGTCGACCAAGGATTCGACGACCGCACGCGCTGGATGATCCCGGTCGCCCCACTCCAGGTGGGTGACATAGCTGGCGCTGACTCCTGCCGAGACGGCCAGTCGCTCGCGTGACATTCGGCGATCGTCACGCAACCACCGCAAAAAGCTGCCGAATGTCGGCAGCGTCAGCAGTTCCGGATCGTGCGACCTGGTCATTTGGTTCACGGCACTCACTCCCGTTCGAGCCTTGCCTACGCCCTGCACGATAGCGACCACAGCACGCTACCGGCCCGGAACACGCAGGTTCGGACCGGTGACAAGGGTGCTTTCCTTTGCCGCACTACCGCGCGTTATGCCGATCGCGCAGGAGCAGCCGGATCCAGGCGTCGGCCAGCCAGTCACGGAAACGCTCTGCCGTCCAATGGCGTTCGCCTACGAGCAGTACCCAGTATTCGGTGGCGTTCATACTCCAGATCACGTCGGCAACCTCGTCGTCGGACAGATCGTCGCGCAGCTGCCCCGTACTGCGCAGGTCTGCTGCGAACTCACGCATATTGACGGCGCGGCGCTCGCTGATCTCAGCCCATATACGCGCGCACGACGCGTCGGTCGTCGCTGCCTCGCGCAGCGCCAGGAAGATCGGCGCGAGGCGTTGCTGAATGGCGACCAGCGCGTCGGCATAGATCGCGATCTTGTCCTCGGCTGCGTTCGCCTCTCGGATCGCACGAACGTACTCGCGCTGCCGAGCCGGAATCGCATGATCGGTCCCGGAGAGCGCTGTCTCGACCAGTTCTCGGAGCAGTACCGGCTTACGTCCGATCGATGCGTAGACCGTGTCGACGGAGACGCCTGCGTGCGTGGCGATCTCGGCCACCGTGGTGGCGGCGTAGCCCCGCTCCACGAACAGCGCTCGCGCCGCCGCGAGGATCGCGTGACGCGTATCCGCGGCCTGCGCGGCGCGCCGAGGGGCGTGGTATCGACGCTTGTCTGCCTTGACGTTCTCGTTCATCGGCGCCTATTCTACCAATATTCATCCGATACTGATTCGGGTGAATTCAGAAGGGATCCGGCCATGGTCTACGCCTACATTCAAGATGTCCCTATCGGTGAGGAGCTCTACAACCGGATCATCGAAGGACTGGGTCCGGAACCACTCGACGGCTCGCTGCTACACCTGTGCGTGCGTCGCGACGACGGCGGACTGCGCTATATCGACGTGTGGGAGTCCGAGGCGCATTGCGCTCGCGCCTTCGACGAACGCATCCACCCCGCGGTCGATGCCGCTTTCGCGGGCGTCCGTCCCGGCGAGCCGACGATTCGACACCTCGAGATCGTCCACGCGACAGGCTCGCTGCTGGTCGCGAAGGACACGTGACCATCGACTCTGCGCTTTGCGCCCTTCTGCTGCCTGTGCGCTGGCACTAGGCGCGCTCGACCCGCATTCGGCTACTACGATCCGTGGACACCTCCGCACCCGAATGAGAAGGATTCCCATGGCGCGCAAAATCATTGTCAGCCTTATCGACGACTTCGACGGCACATCCGAAGCCGACGAGACCGTCACTTTCGGAATCGACGGAGTCGCCTACGAAATCGACCTGTCCGAGACCAACGCCACCAAACTGCGCGAAACGTTCGACCAGTGGCTTCCCTACGCCCGCCGAATCGGCCGCACCAAGACTTCCACCGGTCGACTCTCCGCGAAAACCCCTGCGAGCACACCGATTCGACGCAACGATCTCACCGCCATTCGTGCATGGGCCGGCAGCAACGGCCACACGGTATCGACTCGCGGACGGATCTCCGCAGACGTTATCGCCGCATATGACGCAGCGTCTGCATAAAGCAAGACTGTTTGTCGTGCTGGGCGTTCGCCGGCTGCGACGGGTGACCCGGGCATAGTCGAACGTCCGGGTCCAACACCGTTTCCCGCTCAGATCTCGGCGAGCACCGCAGCATCCACATACCGTGGATCACGAGCGATCGCGGCGAAACTCGACTCACCCTCGCCGCCAACCGATTCCTCCACCTCGGCCAACCGGACGAGTAGATCGAAGTAGCTCGCTTCAGCCGGCCGCAACTCCGCGATCGTCGCCGTGAGATCGAAATCGGCGGCGAACCGCGCCCGGTCGGGACCCACCAACAGCGTCGCCAGCCACCCACCCGAATCCGCCGCGAACATCGATCCGCTGGTTTCGGCCCAGAACAACACCGCGCTCGGTGTGACCTCGGAGCTCGAGCGCCCCGCCGCGGCGAGCATCACCAGCGCGGTATAGATGTTCGACTCGCAGAATCCGAAGTGCATCAAATACGCCTCGAGCGCTCCCGCCCGATACCTCAGCACGTAGGTCAGCCCACCGGTGTCCTCCCCGAAGCAGTCGGCGAAGTACTCCCGAGGCGTGATCCCCTCCTCGGCCTGCCGCCAATCCGGTGTCTTGCCGTCCCAGAACCGCCCGTCATACATCGCGCCGTGATTCTCGATAGTCTCCGGCCCCGGCGCCGGTGTCTTCAACCACTGCTCGAATGCCTGTCGCTCCATGGGAATTCGAGCAGCAACGACAAACGTGTCCGACACAACCGGCTCCTCATCGATCTCGATCGCACCCACCATCGCGGGCCCACGCGCCATCCTAAGATCTCGCACCCGCTACTTCGGCGGCGTGATCACGCCGAGGGCGCCCGCGCAGCCCGGGCTCCCTGGTGCACAGTGACCGGTCAGCGAGGGTCCGCGGTGGGATGCGCGGCGAGCAGTGATTCCAGGTGCGTGCGCGACCAACCACACAGTTCGTGCACGGTCGTGAGCAGGTCGATCCCGGCCGCGGTGAGCGAATAGTCGACGCGGGGGCTGGCGGAGTGGTGGTCGTAGCGGGCGACGATTCCGTCGGCTTCCAACCCACGCAGGGTCTGGGTGAGCATCTTGTAGCTGATGCCTTCGACCGACCGATGCAGCTCGGCGAAACGTCGCTCACGAGTTCCGATCGCTTCGATGACCGTCAATGCCCACTTCGTCGACAGCGTCGCGAAGATTCGGCGAGCGACAGCGGCCGCCTGCGCTTGCCGCACGGATTCACTGACGACAGCCATGTAGAGCCTCTCACCTCGAAGTGCGTACTTACCCACGACAAACATCGACCGTACCGTCGTGGCGGTGAAGATCCTCAAGACCTACGCCCGACTCTTTGTCACCGACCTCGAGCAAGCGCTTCCCGTCTACGAAAAGCTCGTCGGAACCGCGGCGGATCTGCGCTTCCGCTTCGAACAAGCCGATATCGCAGCGGTCGGGGACTTCCTTGTCATTGCCGGGCCGCACGACGCGGTCAGCGCATACCGCGACACCGTCGGACCGGTGATCGTGGACGACCTCGACGCGGCGAGGCAGTTCGTCACCGACATCGGCGGCGAAATCACCAGCGGTCCGATTGTCTCGGCGACAGGTCGGGTGGTGTACGCGCGCCACCCGGACGGCACGAACGTCGAATATGTGCAGTGGGCAGCCGACATCCGCTCGCACGTGCTCGACTGACAGCGGCGGACCGGTCCGGTCGACTCCAGCGCAGAATCCTGTCGCCGCGACAAGTTCTGCGGCGGAAATTCTCCGGAGGATGCAGTGACAGTGGCTGTTCGCCGCATCGATACTTGCTTCGACCCGGGTCGCGGGATGGCACCGGCGCCGCCCCCTCCATGCCCGAGCCGCGGCGGTGGTGATGGCCGTCGCGATGAAGACGGCGCCGGAGTGCACGTGCGGTGCCCGCGATGAGATGAGGGACGGTGCGAGTACTCGCGCGGATGGCTGTTGGTCGACCGAAGACCGTGATCGCGGTGATCGCGTTGTTACTCGTTCTCGCAGGTGCGGGTGGCGCTTCGCTGCAGCAGCGATTGTCCGGCGGCGGGTTCTGGAACGCGGATGCCGAATCCGCGCGCGCCGCTCGGGTCTTGGCGGACAAGTACACCACCGGGACACCGAATGTCATTGTGCTGGTCGATGTTCCGACCGCAGCAGGAAACGTCGACACACCCGCGGTCGCCGCCACCGGTCTACGGCTGACCACCGAGCTCGCCGCGGTGTCCGGTGTGCGTTCGGTGAACTCGTACTGGTCCAGCGGATCACCGGAATTCCTCCGCACTACCGATCGCGGCAAGGCGCTGGTCGCCGTGGATATTCCCGGTGACGAGATCGTGGTGGACACCGTGGTGTCCCGGCTGATCGACAGCTACCGGGATCGAGACTACGGCGAGCTCCACCTGCGGTTGGGTGGCGCCGCGGTGAGCTATCACGATGTCACCGAACAACTGTCGCATGACATGAAAGTCAGTGAGGCGGTGACGATTCCGATCCTGCTGGTGCTGTTGGTGCTGATCTTCGGCAGTCTGGTCGCCGCGGGGCTGCCGCTGGTACTCGGCGTGGTGTCGATCATCGGCACGTTCGGAATCCTCCGCCTGCTCACCGAGGTCACCCAGGTTTCCAGCTATGCGCTGAATCTGACCACGATGCTCGGACTCGGTCTCGGCATCGACTACAGCCTGTTCCTGGTCAGCCGATTCAGAGAAGAACGCCACGGCGGCCGCGACGTACCGACCGCGGTGCGGGTGACCGTGCTGACCGCCGGGCGCACAGTGCTGTTCTCCGCCGCCACGATCGTCATCGCGATGCTGGCGATGCTGCTGTTCCCGATGCCGTTCCTGCGTTCCCTGGCCGCGGCCTGCCTGTCGGTGACGCTCTTGGCCGCGCTCGCCACCGTGACGTTGCTGCCTGCTCTGCTCATGTTGTTCGGGCACCGCATCGACTCACTCGACCTGCGTCGCGGCCTCCGCCGGCTGCGCGGGCGAGCCGCCCCCGCACCCATGCTGCCCGAGAACGGCTTCTGGTATCGCACCGCGCGGCGAGTCACCGCGCGCCCCTGGGTGTTCGGTGGTGCGGCGTTGCTGGTGGTGGTCTTGCTCGGCGTCCCGTTCGCGGGGCTGCGATTGGGTCTGACCGACGATCGAGCATTGCCGGTGACGGTGGAGAGCCGTCACGTCGGTGACGTGCTCCGCGCCGAATTCCCGGCCACCTCGGCGGGACGGTTCGATGTGGTCGTCGACGGGCAGATCAGCACGACCGAACTGGCCGAGCTGACACAGCGCATACAGCATCTCTCGCATGTGCGCCTGGTTCGTAGCCAGCCCGGGCCCGAGGGCGCACACTGACAGTGATCCCCGATATCGACCCGTATTCGCAGGCCGCCGAAACCCTGCTCGATGACATCCGGCGGACCGACTCGCCCGCGCCGCTGCTGGTCGGCGGCGCCACGGCCGAGAACACCGATACCAAATCCGGATTGGCAGGGCGCCTGCCCGTGGTCATCGCACTCATCGTGGTCGCGATGCTGGTGTTGCTGTTCGCGTTCACCGGCAGCGTGGTGATCCCGTTGAAGGCGGTGCTGCTCAACACATTGAGCTTGTCGGCGACCTTCGGCGCGATGGTCTACATCTTCCAGGACGGGCACCTGAAATGGCTGGTCGGTGATTTCACCGAGATCGGCTATCTGGCCGCGCCCGTGCCGGTGCTCGTCTTCTGCTTGGCCTTCGGGTTGTCGATGGACTACGAGGTGTTCCTGCTGTCACGGATCACCGAGGAGTACCGGACGCGCGGTGTGACGGCCGACGCGGTCGCGTACGGGCTGGAGCGCACCGGCCGCATCGTCACCGCGGCCGCCGCGCTGATGGCGATTGTCTGTGTGGGGCTTGCCTTTTCACAGGTCGCGTTCACCAAGCTGATGGGCGTGGGCTTGACGCTGGCGGTACTGATGGACGCGACCGTTGTCCGGGGCGTGTTGGTACCCGCCTTCATGCGCCTGCTGGGCGCCGCGAACTGGTGGGCACCGCGGTTCCTGCGAAGAGTCCACCGTCACATCGCCGTGCGTGAGGACTGACCGATCCCCTGCGCGGCGGTTTGGCTCCGGGTGCAATTCTTCGGCTCCGTATTCGTCTCGCAGGACCAAATATCCGGACAATCCGGCGTTTCACCGGTCGATTTCCGCGATAAGTGACTTCCGTTACCGCACAACAACATTGGCTATCGACCAGCCCGAATGACACAGTGAAACGAGCGCCGTTTGGGCGCACGGACCACTCGTGAATCGCCCGATCAGCCGGGCGAAGACCGCCACCGGACGGAATTCGGATCGCTGCAGCGCCGCGCGATCGAGCACATTTCAGCTCTTCACCTCAGGGGTATATCCATGTCCGTTTCCATGCGCCATCCACTGACTGCCTATCAGCGCGACATCTGGACGATCGTGGAACATTTTCCCGGTCTGCCCAGCTACCTGTCCACTGTGGTCGGCCGCTTCTCCCTCGCCGTCGACGTCGACGTGATGGTCGCCGCGATCGAGCGGACCTGGGCGCGCAACGACGGTCTGCGGTTGCGGTACCGCGTCCTCGACGGTGTTCCCTACCAGGAGCTCTCGTCCGATCCGATGCCGGAGGTCCAGGTCATCGATGTCGGCGCTGCCCCCGATCCGCATGCCGAGGCGCAGCGCCGGATCGAGGTGCTCACCGGTTCGGCGATCGACCTCACCGGGGCGGTGCCCTTCCGGGCGCACATCATCCGCGCCGGCGCGGAATCCTCCTACCTGGTCTTGACCACCCACCACGTCGCCGCCGACGCGACCGGGCTGTTCCATATCGGCGCGCAGATCCTCACCGACTACGCCACGACGGCGGCGGGAAATCCGATCGAGCTGCCGGGGTCCTCGTTTCTGGGGTGCCTGCCGTTCGAGCGTGATTACCGGGCGAGCGATCAGTACCTCCTCGACCGCGACGCTCTGGTCTCCGCGCTGACCACCACCCCCGCGCTGTTCGACCGGCCCCGCGCCACCGAGGGACTGGCACCGGTCACAGCATACGAGTTCACGCTGGATCGCTTGCTGGTCAACCGGATTCGCGAATCGGGGCTGTCGCTGTACCCGTATTTCTGTGCGATGCTCGGCCTCTACCTGTCGCGGGTCCTGCGCGCCGACGAGGTCACCATCGGCATTCCGTTCGGCAATCGTGCCAATCCCACCGAGCAGGCCACCATCGGCCACTTCGCCAACACGCTTCCCCTGTCCATCCGGACGGCGGGCCCGCGCACCGTGCGCGAATTGGTGTCGGCGGTGAAAGCCGATGTGCGCCGGATGAAGCAGCACGAGCGTTATCCGCTCGGCGATCTCATGGGTGAGCTGCGCCGCCTCGGCAACCCGGCGAGACAGCTGTTCGACGTGACGGTCGCCTACCCGCGCCTGCCCTCGGCCGCCGGCTTGATCGACGGACTCGAGGAGGTACAGCAACCCTCCCAGGGGTACAGCCCGCTGGCGATGGCCTGGACGATCTCCGAGATCGACGACGACGGGCCACTGCTGATCCGCCTCGATCACGCCGCCGACATCTTCGATGCCGACTACCCGATCGAGTCCGTCGCCGATCACCTGATCGCGTTGCTGCACGCCGGGATCGACGCCGTCGACACCGAACCGTCACTGCTGCCGATGTTGTCGGCGGCCGAGCACGACCTGCTGGTCGACCGCGCTCGCGCGACAGCACGTCCCTACGAGGACCAGACCACCGTCATCGCCCGCATCATGGCTCAGGCCGAGCGCACACCGGACGCGGTCGCGGTCCACACCGCGACCGGCGACTCGATCACCTACCGCGAGCTCACCGACCGTGCCGCCGCACTGTCCGGCGTGCTCCGCGATTCCGGGGTAGAGGCGGGCGATCTGGTCGCGGTGCTGCTCGAACGCGGTCCGGACATGCTCGTCGCGATCCTGGGCGCTCTGCACGCCGGAGCCGCCTATGTCCCGATCGACCCCGGCTATCCTGCCGACCGAATCGCCTACCTGCTGGCCGACAGTGCCGCCAAGGTGGTGCTGACCGACACCGAGATATCCGGCGGGCTCGCGCTGTCGCCGGAGAACTGGTCGACAGACACCCCAGCGCGGACTCCGGTCCCGACCGGCACCGACCCGGCCTACGTGATCTACACATCCGGTTCCACCGGTCGCCCCAAAGGTGTGGTGGTCGAGCATCATTCGGTGCTCAACCGGATCGGCTGGATGCAGCGCCAGTATCCGCTGGCCCCCACCGATGTGATCCTGCAGAAGACGCCGTCCTCGTTCGACGTGTCGGTGTGGGAGCTGTTCTGGTGGGCGCTCGAGGGTGCCCAGGTGGCACTGCTGCGGCCGGGCGGTGAGAAGGATCCGCGTGAACTGCTCGCCGCCGTCGCCGACTTCGGTGTCACGGTCATGCATTTCGTGCCGTCGATGCTGACGCCCTTCCTGGATCTGCTCGAGTCCGACCCGACCGCGGTGGACAACGCCGCCGGTCTGCGGACGGTGTTCTGCAGTGGCGAGGCGCTGCTCCCCCATCAGGTCAACCGGTGGAATCAGACTTTCGCCGGGCTCGGTGCCCGCGCGCCACGTCTGGTCAACCTGTACGGCCCGACCGAGGCCACGGTGGACGTGTCCTATTACGACTGCCCGGTCGATCCGGCCCAGACGGTGACCCGGGTGCCGATCGGCCGACCGATCGACAACACCCGCCTGTACGTACTCGGCCCGTCCGACCAGCCCCAACCGGTCGGCGTCGCGGGCGAATTGTGCATCGCCGGAGCTGGTCTGGCACGCGGCTACCGCGATCGCCCGGAACTGACGGCGGAGAAATTCGTCGCCGACCCGTTCCATCCGGGCGAGCGGATGTATCGCACCGGCGATCTGGCTCGCCGCCTCGCCGACGGTGAACTGGAGTACCTGGGACGCATCGACCGGCAGGTGAAGATCCGGGGCAACCGGGTCGAGCTGGGCGAGGTCGAGAACGCGCTGGCCGCGCTGCCCGGCATCACCGCCGCCACGGTCATCGACCGGGCCGCACCCGATCGCGCCACCTATCTGGCCGCCTACTGCGTGGCGGCATCCGCACCGGAGCCCGCCGCACTGCGTGCTGCCTTGTCGAAGACATTGCCGGAGTTCATGATTCCGTCGCTGTTCGTTCGCGTCGACGCGATCCCGCTCACCCCGAGCGGCAAGGCCGACCGCGCCGCGCTCGCGGCGATCACCGCCGAGAACTCGACCGTCGAGCACACCGCACCGCGCACACCGGTCGAGGAACAGTTGGCGCTCATCTGGCGCGAGGTGCTCGACCGCGAGTCGGTGTCGGTGTTCGACAATTTCTACGACCTCGGTGGCGACTCGATTCTGCTGCTGCGCGTGCGAGCCAGGGCCGAGGCCAGGGGGCTGGTGATCAGTGCTCGTGACATCGCCGAATGCCCCACCATCGCCGAACTGGCCGAGCGGGCGGGCACCGGTGCCGTCGCCGCGGTCGCCCTCGCCCCGTTCGAGCTCGTGGCCGGGATCGACCGGGCCCGCCTGCGGCATGTGGTGGACGCGTACCCGTTGACCAGGTTGCAGCTGGGTATGCTGTTCCACAGCCGCGAACGTGCCGAATCATCGCTTTACCACGATGTTTTCCGGTATTCGCTGCGGATGCCGTGGGACGAGGCCGCGCTGCGCGCCGCGACGTCGCGATCGATCGCCCGGCACCCGATGCTGCGCACCTCCTTCGAGCTCGCCGGCTATTCCGAGCCGCTGCAACTCGTGCACGCCCACCTCGATCCCCCGTTGACGATCGTCGATCTGCGCGCGACCGAAGCCGACGAGGCCGAGGCTTTGGTTCGTGACCATATCGAGCGACGACGCCTGCGCCGGTATGCCTTCGAGCAGCCGGGCCTGTTCGATCTCACGGTGTTCCGGCTCGCCGACCGGATCGAGCTGGTGCTGTCGTTCCACCACGCCATTCTCGACGGCTGGAGTGTGGCGACGCTGATCTCGGAGCTGCTGGCGGACTATCGGGGCGCGGGCGAGTTCCCCACCGAGCTTCCGTCCTTCGCCGAATATGTTCGTGCCGAGCGTGATTCGCTCGATGATCCGGCCGATCGGGACTACTGGGCGAGGGAGTTGGACGGTGCGGAGACGATCCGCGTTCCCGGGCTGCGCCCCCATGTTCCCGTGGACGCGACACCGGCCGCGGGTCCGCCGCAGGCGCGTGTTTCGGTGCCGGTTCCGGTCGGCGCCGAGTTGCTGGCACGTGCCGACGAGGTGGCCGCCGCCGCGCATATCCCGGTCAAGGCGGTCCTGCTGGCCGCACACCTGTGCACCGTCGGCCTGTTGTCCGGTCGCACGGATGTGACCACCGGCGTCGTCACCCACGGGCGGCCCGAGCGCATCGATGCCGAGCGCATGGCCGGACTGTTCCTGAACACGATGCCACTGCGGTTGAACTTCAGCGGCCGCAGCGGGCGTGAGGTGCTCACCGGTGTCTTCGAGCGGGAGCGCAACAGCGCACAGCACAAGCGGTTCCCGCTCACCGACATCCAGCGCGAAGTAGGCGTGGTCCTCGACACCGCGTTCAACTATGTGCACTTCCATGCCGCGGGCGCGGCCATGGACGCGCTGGATGTGACTCTGCTCGGCATCGACATTCGCGAGGACACCAACTTCGCGCTGCTGGTCAACGCGATCCGCAACCCTCTCGACGGAACGCTGGCACTGCGCGTCGACGGCGACCCCGCGACCTACACCCGCGACCAGCTGATCGGCATCGGTGAAACCTACCTGCGGGTCCTCGACCTGCTCACCGGCGATCCCTCGGCCACAGTGGACTTCGGCTCGCTGGCGCCCTCCCCGGAGACGCTGGCTGCCGCGCCGGCCGCTGGCACGGTGATCGACCTCTTCGATGCCCGCGCGGCCCGCACACCCGATGCGGTTGCCGTCGAATACGGCAGTCGGGCAATGACATACGCGGAGCTGCTCACCCTGTCCAACCGGGTCGCGGCAACACTGGTGGCGCGCGGGGCACGCCAGGGCGACCGCATCGCGGTGGCCGTGGACCGATCACCCGAGCAGATCGCGACAGTTCTGGGAATCGCCAAGGCGGGCGCGGCCTGCGTGCCGCTCGATGTCAGCTATCCGACCTCGCGCCTGCACGCGATGCTGGACCAGGCACAGCCGTTCGCGGTGATCACCGGCGCCGGCCACGAGACTCTGGTACCACCCCGGTATTCGCGACTCACCCTCGACGAACTGCTCGCACCCGGAATCACCGCCGAACTGCCGGCGAGCGATCTCGAGGCCACCGCGTACGTGTTGTTCACGTCGGGTTCCACCGGGACGCCGAAGGGTGTGGCCATGCCGCATCGCGCGCTGGCCAACCTGATCCGCTGGCAGCTCTCGGCCACCAGCGGGGTACTCCCCGGTGTCGAACGAGCCCCGGCGACCACACAATTCGCCCCCTTGTCGTTCGATGTGTCATTCCAGGAGATCTATTCGACGCTGTGCGGCGGGGGTCGCCTGATCTTGCTGAGCGAGGAGCAGCGCCGCGATCTACCCGCCCTTGCCCGCGTGCTCACGAGCACCGGCGCCGAACGGATCTTCCTGCCCTATGTGGCCTTGCAGCAACTGGCCGAGGCCGCGATCCGGCTCGGCACGGCACCGGCCGGGCTGCGGGTGATCATCTCCTCCGGCGAGCAACTCCGCGTCACCGACGAGATCCGGGCGCTGTGCGCGGCAGGTACCGACGTGCTGCTGGAGAACCAGTACGGTCCCACCGAAACCCATGTCGCCACCCGATACACGATGACCGGCGACCCGACGCTGTTCCCGGCGCTGCCACCGATCGGCACCGCCATCGACGGCGTGGAGATCCTCGTCCTCGACGACCGGCTGCGCCCGGTCGCCGACCACGTGCCCGGCGAGATCTACCTCGGCGGCGCCGCGCTCGCCGACGGCTACGAGCACCGGCCCGATCTCACCGAGGCCGCCTTCGTTCCGCACCCGTTCGCACCGCCGCGTCGGCTGTACCGGACCGGCGATATCGGACGCCGACTGCCCGGCGGTGAGGTGATCAGTGACGGCCGCCGCGGTGGACAGGTCAAGATCCGTGGTCACCGGGTGGAACCGATGGAAGTCGAGCTGGCACTGCACCGTGTCACCGCGGAATTGCCCGGCGTCAGCGAAGTCGCCGTGGTGGCGCACACCACCGCCGCAGCGGCCTCCAGCGCCCACACCGCCCTGGTGGCGTTCCTGGTCGGCTCCCGTGCCGATGTCGACGAGCCGGAGATCAGCGCCGCACTGCGGGAATGGTTGCCGGACTACATGATTCCCAGTCGGCTGGTCTGGCTCGACGCCATGCCGCTGACCCCGAGCGGCAAGCGGGCCGACGCCGTCCTGGCCGCCATGGCACTGCCCGCCGCCACCTCCGCGGCCCGGGTTCGCCCACGCACGCCCGCGGAATCAGGGCTGGCGGCACTGATGGCCGAAGCACTCGGCCTGCCCGAAATCGGCGTGTACGACGACTTCTTCGCTCTCGGCGGTACTTCCCTGACCGCGATGCGCCTGATCGTGTCCATCGAACAGCGCTACGGGGTGTCGCTGCCGGTCTCCACCCTGGCCACCGGCCCCACAGTCGCCGCCCTGGCCGCGCAGCTCGACGAACGTGCCGAGTCGGGTTTCGATCCGCTGGTGCTGCTGCGACCGGGTACCGGGACACCGCTGTTCCTCGTGCACCCGATCGGCGGAAATGTGCTGTGCTACATCGAATTGAGCAAACACCTACCCGAGGGGCTGCCGTTGTACGGCCTGCAGGCCGCGGGCCTCGAGACGGGCAGCACCCCGGCCGAGTCCATCGCGGAGATGGCGGGCAACTACATCGCCGCGCTGCGCCGCGTCCAACCGGCGGGGCCCTACCATTTGGGCGGCTGGTCGCTGGGTGGGATGGTCGCCTTCGAAATGGCGCGCCAGCTGGCCGAAGCCGATCACGAGGTGGGCACCTTGGCCCTGATCGACACCATGACGGTGCGCCACGGTGACGGCATGCCGGTGCCCGAACACGCGCTCTACGAGTTCTTCCTGTGGGAACTGCTGTGGCTGGCGCGCGGCGCCGACACCGCGGTGATCGAGATCCCGCAGGAGCTCGACACCGACGACGCCGTCTTCGACTTCATCCTCGCCACTGCCGTCGAAGCGGGCGTGCTGCCGCCGACCGGATCCCGTGCGCTGGTCCGGCGGTTGTTCGAGGTGTTCGTGGCGGGGTGGCGCGCGATCGACGCCTACCGGCCGCAGGCCTACGATGGCGACATCACCTTGTTGCGCGCCGCGCTGCCATTGCCGCAGGTGCTTCGTCCCGCCCATGACCGGGCGGGCACCCTGCACCGTGACCCGACCAACGGCTGGGATGCCTACGCGGCAGGACACCTCGAGGTCGTCGAGGTACCAGGTGACCATCTGACGTTGATCCAATCCCCGCACGTCGCCGAGGTGGCCGCACGACTGGCTCGATTGCTCGAACAAGCGGCGGCGACCGCATCATGACTCTGACGAATCCCGCTACACAGCAAGGAAATCCAGTGAACTCTCCCGTGAAGTCGGCACTAGTGGTCGGCGCAGGCATCGGCGGTCTCACCGCCGCCGCGGCCCTGCGCCGGGCCGGAATCGATGTCGTGCTGTGCGAGCGCGGCCCGGAACTGCGCGCGGCCGGATTCGGTCTGTCGGTGCAGTCGAACGCGATGAACGCCCTGCGCACGCTCGATCTCGGCATCGACGAGGAACTGCTCCGAGCGGGCGCACAGGCGCGGTCGTTCACCTTCCGCCGGCCCGACGGTTCGGACATGCGACGCGTCGACGTGTCCGGCATCGACGCCGAATTGGGTGCTCCCGCAGTCGCACTCGCCCGTAAAGACCTCCACGACGTGCTGCTGGCAGCCTGCGGCGACGACCTGCGGGTGGAGCTCGGCGCCGAGGCGGTCGCGTTCACCGAGACCGCCGACGCGGTGCAGGTCGAGTTCGCCGACGGCCGCACCCTGAGCGCCGACGTGCTGATCGGCGCGGACGGAATCAACTCCGCGATCCGCGCCCAGCTGCACGGCGCCGAGGCTCCGCGACCGGGCAAGTTCGTGTGCTGGCTGGCGCTGGTGCCGTTCGCGCACCCGGCGATCGAGCCCGGCGCCTCGATCCACTACTGGGGCAGGGGCATGCGCTTCGGCATCCACGACATCGGACACGGCAATGTCTACTGGTGGGCCACCCTGACCACCACCGCCGAGCAGGCCGCGGACTGGCCGCACGGCAAAGACGATCTGCTCACCCGATTCGCGGGCTGGGCGCCCGAGATCACCGAGATCATCACCGCCACAACGGAATCGGACATTCTCGCGTTGCCCGCTCAGGACCGTCCGCCACTGACCGCGTGGGGCAGCGGCCGGGTCACCTTGCTCGGCGACGCCGCCCACCCGATGTTGCCCAGCCTGGGCCAGGGCGCGAACTCTGCCATCGAGGACGCGGTGGTGCTCGCGCACGCGCTCGCCACCCACGACAACGCCGTGACCGCGTTGCGGGTCTACGAACAGCGGCGGATTCCGCGCACCACGATGCTCGTCGACGGATCCCGCAAGCTGGGCCGGCTCGAACAGACCCGCAATCGGGCGCTGATCGTCGTTCGCGACGGCTTCATCGCCAAGGGCAACGAGGCGAAACTGCAGGCCAGTCTCGCCGAACCGATGACGTGGCCCGGTCTGGGCGATCTCGAACCGGTCGCCGCACTGCCACGGCCGTTGTCCACGCTCGAACGCTGGCACTGGACGGTGGATCAGGTTGCGCCGCTGCACATCGTGTCGCGCGTGCGCGTCACCGGCGATCTCGACGCCGATACGGTCCGTGCCGGTCTGGCCGCACTGACTCGACGGCATCCGATGCTGCATGCCGAGGTGCGCAGCGATGACGGCCGCAATCCACGCTTCGTCCCGGTGGCGATTGAGCCGATTCCGTTGCGCGAGGTGACTTCCGAGGACTGGGCCGCCGAGGTCGACGCCGAATTGCGGACACGATTCGAGGCCGGGGCACCGCTGCTGCGCGCCACCTTGATCACCGCCGCATCGGGCGTCCACGACCTCGTGCTGACCTCCACCTACACCATCGCCGACGCGGTGACCGTGCTGTCGTTCGCCCGGCAGGTGCTCGAGCTCGCCGCCGAAGCCGCCGGCTGGGTTGCCGAGGTGCCCGCGCCCCCCGCGCCGGAAGCGTTGTTCCCCCGGCCGTTCCAAGGCTGGCGAGGCAAGCGCAGGGCCATCGCCCGGCTGGCGGCCGATGGAGTGCGCGATCTGCGGGTCAAACCGGTGCGAGTCAGCGCGGGCACCGAAGTCGCGCCCACGCGGCGTTTCACCAAGCTGACGCGGCGGGTGGTGGACGGGACCCAGTACCAGGCGCTCCTCGCAGCCTGCGCTGAACACGACGTACCGCTGTCGAGTCTGGTCGCCGCCGCACTCGCGCGCGCGGCCGGAAACGATGCCGGTGCACCGCAAGCCCACTTCCCGGTCGGTGTCTCGGTACTGTTCCGCGAGCAGCTCGAGCGACCGCTCGACGCCACCCACACCGGCGCCTACCAGGCGATGATCGCCCTGCCCACACCGGCGGGACAGCCGCTGTGGCAGACGGCCACCGCGTTCGCCACCGACTTCGCGAGTCGTATCGAACAGCGCCAGCACCTGGCCAACCTGGGTGGAATCGGCTTCATGCTGCCCAAGACACCGGCGCGACCGGACAAGGTGGTCGGCCTGCTGGACGCCCGCGGACCGGGCAATCTGTGCCTGACCTTCGTCGACACTCGCGACTTCCCTGCCCGTATCGGGAACTGGGTTGTCTCCGGCGCCGAAGTAGTCTCCGGCATGTCGATCAGCGGTCTGATGATGCTGACCGTCGGTCACGGCACCGACGCGTTGTCGTTGAATCTCGGCTACATCGACGGGCTCCTGTCGCCTGAACGCGCCGACGCGTTGATCGACACCCTCGTCGACGCTCTGCTCAGCGTGGTTTCCGCACCGGAAGTCGCTGCTGTGCACTGAGTTCCGCCCCCGACCGACCACCACGGCCCTTCGGTATCGCTCTCGATACCGAAGGGCCGTGGTCGTTCGGTATCGACGCGACGGCACCTAGATCGCCGGAATACGGTCCCGCGAGATCCACGCGAGGAGTTCGTTCTCCACCTCGTCGCGGTTGATCTCGTTGAGGATTTCGTGGCGGGCGTTCGGGTAGACGCGGTAGGTGATGTCGGTGAGCCCGGCGTCACGGTAGCGCTGCACCTGCAGATCACTCAGTCGCACACCGTCATTGAGCGGGTCGCTGCCACCGACCATGACATACAGCGGCAGGTCTGCCCGGATGCCGCGGGGCCGGGCGAGCCGTTCGTTGCCCAGCTTCGCCAGCGATGCCATATTCACCGCGTCGATCTCGAACCCGCACCATGGGTGGGCCAGGTAGGCATCGACCTGGGCCTCGTCGCGGCTGAGCCAGTCGGCGGGCGTGCGGGTCGGCTGGAACTCCCGGTTGAACAGGGCGAGCAGGTCGCCGTCGGCGGCGGCGATCTCGACGAACAGTTCATCCACCGCGGTGGTACCGCACAGGACCGCGGCATCGACCAGCGCGTCGTGATCGAGCAGGTACTGCTGGACCGCGAACGAGCCGAGGCTGTGCCCGAACAACACCACCCGCCGATCGGGATGGATCTCGCGCAGGATCGTGGTGAGCGCCGTCATGTCCTCGACGAGCAGATTCCAGCCGTTGGCGCCGAGGTCACCGGGTGCGCCGGCCATGCTGTGTCCGTGTCCGCGATGGTCGGCGGCGTATACGGCGTAGCCGAGCGCCACGAGACGTTCGGCGAGATGGCTGTAGCGCGCGGCATGTTCGCCCATGCCGTGCGCGATCTGGACCACGCCGGTGACGTCGTCGCCGACGGGCAGCCAGGACCGGACGTGGATGGTGGTGCCGTCACTGCTGGGGTAGCTGAACATGGATCACTCCTGTGTGATGTGCGGACAGTGTTGTGCGACGGTGGCTTTCACGGACCGGTGATGGCGCGTTTGAGGATCTTGCCGGTCGGCCCGGTCGGCAGGGCGTCGAGTAACCACACCTGCCGCGGGTATTTGTAGGCCGCGACCCGATCCCGGACGAATTCCTGGATCTGCTCGCCGGTCGTGGTCGCGCCGGCGCGCAGGGCGACGGCGGCCACGATCTCCTCGCCCAGATGCGCGTCGGCGATCCCGATAACCGCGGCCTGGGTGATCTCGGGATGCTCGTAGAGCACCTCTTCGATCTCGCGCGGATACACGTTGTAGCCACCGCGGATGATCATGTCCTTCTTGCGGTCGACGATGTAGAGGTAGCCGTCTTCGTCGCGGCGGGCGAGGTCACCGGTGCGAAACCAGCCGTCGGGGATCGCCGTGGCGGTGTCGGCGGGTCGACGCCAGTACCCCAGCATCACGTTGGGGCCGCGCACCGCGATCTCGCCGATTCCGTCGATGCTGTCGACGAGTTCGACCTCGACGTCGGGGATCGGCGTACCGATCGAGCCCGGTTTGCGTGGCTGTCCCGCACGGTTGAACGCGACCACCGGACTGGTCTCCGACAACCCGTAGCCTTCGAGAATCACACAGCTGAAACGCTTTTCGAAGCCGTGCAACAGCTCCACCGGCAGCGAGGCGCCGCCGGAGACGCAGCGCCGCAACGTCGAGACATCGGCCTCGGCGGCGCCCGGGTCGTGCAGCAGCGCCGAGTACATCGTCGGCACACCGGCGAACACGGTGACACCATCGCGCGCGATCGCCTCGAAGACCGCCGCGGGCTCGAAGCGCGGCACCAGGGTCAGGCAGGCGCCGCTGCGGATCGCCGCGTTCATCGCGCAGGTCTGCCCGAAGGTGTGGAACAGCGGCAGGCAGCCGAGGATCACGTCGTCGGTGCCGATATCGAGCACGGTTGTGGAATAGACGTCGGCGTTGTGCACCAACCCGGAATGCGACAGCGCGGCGCCTTTGGGCGTGCCGGTGGTGCCGGAGGTATAGAGGATCACGGCCGGTTCCTCGGCGGTGATCGAGCGATCGTCGCGGCAGGGGTCGTGCCCGGCGAGCAATTCAGCCAAGAGGTCGGCATCGATCGTGAGCGCCGTGGTCCCGGCTTCCCGCGCGCCATGCGGACCCTCACCTGGTCCGTCGACCCAGTCGAACAACAGCGCAGCCTCGGAATCCCGCAGGTAATAGGCAACTTCGCGCGATTTGAGCAAGGGGTTCATCGGCACGACCACCGCGCCGGATCGCAGGATGCCGTAGTACAGCACGACGAATTCCGGCACGTTCGGCAGCATCAGCGCCACCCGGTCCCCCCGCTCGATACCGCGCTCGCGCAGAAAGGCGGCGACCCGAGCGGTGCGCTCCTCGAGCTCGTCGTAGGTCAGCACGGTCGTACCCGAGCGCAGCGCCGGCTGGTTCGGGTGGCGCAGCGCGGAGTGGAGCAGGTTCTCGCTCAGAGCGGGCATCGGCAGATCCTCGGGGACGAAAGCGGTCGACAACGCGAAAATCGTCGCACCGCTGTGACCGCGATCCCATGGATCGCCGGACAACATCGCCGCGAAAGCATTGTCCGCGGGAACAACCGCACCCCCGGTAAGCTGCGGAAATGGTCCGAACATCGCCACCGAGCCCGATCGTCGACGTCGCCGCGGCACTGCTCGCGCGCATCGACGACCTCGGACTACAGCTGGCCCGGCGATTCGTCGACGAACTCGAGACCTACCGCAACGAGAACCAGGTTCCGTTCGACACGATCCACACCTCCTGCACCCGCAATCTGACGCTGATGGTGCAGCACTTCACCACCGCCGAACCGGTGGATCCCGAGCCGCCGAAGGAAACCGGCAGGCTGCGCGCCCAGCAGGGTGTGCCGCTGGCCGAGACCCTGCACGCCTTCCGGATCGGATTCGAATTCCTGTGGTCGGAGTTGGTCGCCGAGGCCAGACGTCACCCGGCGGTCACCGACGCCGTCCTCGTCGATCTGGCGGCCGAGGTGTGGGCGCTGGCAGGCGAGTACTCCGTCGCCGTCGCGGCCGCCTACCGGGAGATGAGCTCAGAACTCGTGCTGCAGCGTGAGCACGAGCGGTCGGTGCTGGTCGAGGCGTTGTTCACCGGCGTCATCGCCGACCCGGCCACCCTCGGCGAGGCCACGCGTGTTCTCGGGCTGCCGCCGCGGGGGCGCTATGTGGTGGTCGCCGCGGAGGTCAGCGCCGCGGGCCGGGAGGCGCTGCCCGGCATCGAGACCGAGTTGCGCCGTGCGCAGATCATCTCCGCCTGGCGACTGCGCCCCGATCAGCAGATCGGCGTTCTCGCGCTCCCGGCCAATCAGGAGTCCACCACGCTGGCCACGCTGCGCAAATTCCGAGCGCGCGTCGGCATGAGCCCACCCTACGAGTCACTCACCGACACCCCGCAGGCCCTGCATTTCGCCCGGCTCGCGGTGGTCGGCCTCGGCGATCACACCTCCGGCGTCGCCCGATTCGACGACAATCCGCTGGGCATGGTGGTCGCCGCCGCACCACTGGAGGCAGCGCGCATGGTCGACCTGCGCCTACACGAGGTACTCGCCCTCCCCCACGACGACCGCCACCGCCTCCTGGAAACCCTCGAAACCTGGTTCGCCGCAGGCGGTTCCGCGGCCACCACCGGCGAACGCCTCTACCTGCACGCCAACACAGTGCGCTACCGCCTCCGCCACATCGAGAAACTCACCGGCCGCTCCCTCACCGACCCCGCCGCAGTCCGCGATCTCGGTGCGGCACTACAGGCTTGGAAGGTACTGGCCACAGTGCGCGCGGATCAACGCCTGTGATCTGAGGACCCGGAGTTCGCCCTTACCCGTGCTGGCGATCCATTCCAACCTTCGCGCCACCTGCTGCCCTGCCTCACAAGGGGTTGGCGAGGATTAGGGTCGGCGTTCGAGGGCGCTCAGGAAGCTTTCGGCAGCATCCTGGACCCGGTTCCGGTCGCCGGTGGTGAGAAGGTCGAGCAGCAGTCCGCGAATCGTCGCGATCACCAATGTGGCTGTGCGAGCTGCGGTCTCGGTGTCAACGTCGGGGGCCTCGCGCAATGAGGTCATCCAATCGGTGACTACGTGGTCGAGGAAGTCCGCGAACTGCTGGGGAGCTTGCAGGGCGCGTCCGTAGGCGGCGAAGAACAACCGGAACTCCGCCTGCATGCGTGGGTCGGAGGTTCGCGTCCAGACCGCACGCGCTGCCGTTGCCAGGTCGGGATGCGGACCCGCGGCGTCACTGGTCGCGGCGAACATGCGCCGTCGTAACCGCTCGAGGACGACCTGGAGCATCTGCTCCTTGGTGCCGAAGTGGTGCACCAGCGTGGTCGGCGAGACGCCGAGGCCGGCGGCGACGGGCCGCCACGACAACTCGGAGAGCCCGTGCTCGACCATGTAATCCACTACCGCGTCGAGCAATTCGTCCCTGCGCTGATAGTCGACCGGACGTCCTGCCATCACTTGCCTCCCGATCCACCACGATTGACATTCCTTGAACGACTGTACTATCTATATTTATAGAACGACTGTACGAGAAATAGATGAGCGGTCAGGAGCCCCCATGTCACGAGTCGTCGTCTTCGATGAGACCGGCACCCCCGAAGTCCTGCAGATCGTCGACGAACCGGTCGGGAACCCCGGCCCCGGCGAGGTGCGGATCAGCGTCGAAGCCATCGGTATCAATCGGCTCGACCAGATGATCCGCGCGGGCATGTCACCGCGACCGATCCGCCTGCCACACGCCCGCCTCGGCATCGAAGCGACCGGCACGATCGACGCCCTCGGCTCGGGCGTCGAAGGATGGGCCACCGGTGATGCGGTCATCGTCACGGCCGTGCCCGACATGGATACCAACGGCACCTACGCCGAACACCTCATCCTTCCCGCCGACCGGGTCGTCGCCAGGCCCGCCGGACTGGATGCCACCAGTGCGGCAGCGTTGTGGGTGGCGTACTCCACCGCCTACGGCGCGCTTGTCGAGAAGGCCGGGATGCAACCCGGCGACCATGTCCTGATCACCGCAGCCTCCAGCGGTGTCGGCCTGGCCGCCATCCAGATCGCCAACCAGATCGGCGCGATCCCCCTCGCCGTCACCCGGAGCGCCGCAAAAGAACGCACCCTGCTGGCGGCCGGTGCCGCCGCCGTCATCGTCACCGACCGCGACGATGTCGTCGAGGCCACCCACCGTCACACCAACGGCATCGGCGCCGACATCATTTTGGACTCGGTCATGGGTCCCGGCCTCGCCGAACTTGCCGACGCGGCCAAGCGATTCAGCGGCAGGCTGATCACCGTCGGCTGGCTGGATCCCCGGCCGGCACCGTATCCGGCCAGCCCGATCACCATGATCCGGTACATGAGCTTCGAACACACCCTCGACCCGGCGGCCGTGCACCGCATCACCGCGTTCCTGACCGCCGGCATCCGCACCGGCGCACTGCGCCCCATCGTCGACACCGTGTTCACCCTCGACGACATCGTCGCCGCCCACCACTACCTGGAACAGGGCCACCACACCGGCAAAGTCGTTGTCACCATTTGACGCCGACCCCGGCGGACGTCCTCCTGCCCACTGTCGTCCAGATCGCGTTGGGAGCGAGGCAGAGGCAGTGAACGCAGTGCGGTCATCGGTGGAGTCGGCCCACTGCGGCGTAAGCACTCAGATCCGACGCCGCGCGGTGTCGCGGCGTGGTGGAGAGTGCGCGCACCCCGCCGCTGGGGATGGGCCGCCACCGGTGTGGGGCGATGAGGCCGGGCGTGACGAGCCGATACCCGGTGAGCATGTCCGTGATCTCGTCGCGCCCGCGTGAGTGGAAGGCGATGCCCGCACTGCGGAAAGTTTCGGCGGCTGAGTGGATCTGGTGACTGTGGACGTCGTCGGTGATGTGGGTGAACACCATCCATGTCCCGGAAGCAAGGCGGTCGGTCAACGCCGTGACCATCGCTGGAGCGTCACTGATCAGTTCCGCGGTCCCCGACACAAACACCGCGATCGGCCTGGCTGTGTCCATCACCGCAATGATGTCGCCGAGCACAGCCGAAGTGTCGGTCAGATCAGTATCGGTAAAGAAGCGGTTCGGTCCGGTCAGCAGGGCACGGCCGTAGGCGGCGACAACGGGATCGTTGTCGATGTAGAGGATTCGGGTGAGGTCGTCGTTCCGGCCTCCTGCGATCTCGTGGATGTTCGGGGCGTGCGGGTAGCCGCAGCCCAGTTCGACGAACTGGGAAACCCCGTGCTGGTCGATCAAGTACTCGACGGCGCGCAGGATGAACCGGCGTGATTCGGTGATCGCGGGCGTGATGTTGTTCGTCGCCAGGCTGGTAGCCAGCGCGTGGTCAGGCGCGTAGTGGTCCTTCCCACCGAGGATCGCATTGTGCAGGCGCGCGGGGGTGGGCCGGTACGGGTCGGCGGTGGTCATTGCGGGCTCCTGCCGTTTGGGCATCGCAAGTTGTGCCTGTTGTTGCGGTGCAACAGAATTGGATGGGCAAGCTAGCGAGGCCTTGGGGATAGGTCATCGCGGCGTCGCTTCCGCGTCGTAGGTCATCAGCACGAGTCGACTCCTGTCGAGTTGTTGCACCGTTGGAGTTCTTCGACGCCTTCGCCGTGGAAGCCCCTTCAACGACTTAGACGCCGCAAAGGTGAATCCGGTTCCCTTGCAATGGATATCGGTCCCGATCGGCTCCTCCGACATTGGGTCGCCGGTCGGCCTGATGACATTCAGGTGGTTTGGAAGCGCATGCGGCAAGGCCGAGGTGCAGCGACATCGCCAGGCCAGAAGGTCAGGGCAGCAGATACAAGCGTTCATTCGGCAGTCTCGGAAGCCCCGCACAGTGCTGGGAGTCGACAGCGACTACGCCGGGGCGACGAGCTGTCACATCACAGACGAACACCAATGCCGCAGTCAGACAGGCGACGAACTCCATTCGAACACAACAGAGCTGGACTGCGATGCGGATGTCAGGTTCGTCGGGGCGCGGTGAGCTACCGCCGTAGTTCATTGTGGACTCGGCCGCAGTAGGCACTCACGGGCGCATTCGAGGACGACAGACCCCGACGGTCGGAACTTGCTGATGGCCGGAGATACCCAGGTGCGAACCATCAGCGCGTCCGGCGCCGGGGACGGTAGGGCGATGTCGCCGTCTCCGATCACGACGACCCGCGCCTTCCACAACCGCGCTTCGTCGGCGGGGTCACCAATCGGCCGGATATCGGAGCGCACCAGAAACGTCCACATATGCGCGCGGGGGTGGCCGATGATCGGCAACGGCGCGACGCCACGAAGATCGAGCCTGATCTTGACCCGCTGGGCGAGGTCGGTGGGCATCATCACCGCACCGACGAACCCGGCCCGCATCGTGATTCGGCCCGTCGCCGGGTCGATCACGGTCGGCAGCGAACACACGCGGCGGTAGAACTCACAGCGTGACCGCGGGGTTTCCGCGTAGGCCGAGGCGAGCGGGCTGGTTTGGGTCATCGGAATTCCTTGAGCGACCCGGCGCCGGAAACAGCGCGCATCGAGGCACCCCCGACTGCTGTCTGGGAGTCCAGCGGCACACTCGTGACCCAACCGGCCACTGTCATAGCCTCGAGCAGGTCGATCAGATCGGTGAGCGATCGGCTGAAAGCGCATGCGCCCTCGCCGGGGTTGATGTTCTCGTTGGCCATCATGAGGCGGCCCACTGTCCGCGACGATTCGCCCATGCAAGGTTCTTCATCCGCAACGAGTTGGCCGCCCGGCGCACTTCCCACACCCGCCTGCCGGTACGGCTGGCGAGGGTATCGAGGGTGAGCAGGCCACCCGGTGTAAGGACATCAAGCACCATTTGCTCGACATCGGTCAGGTTTGCCGCACCCATCGCTCCCCCTGATAGATTCGGCCACAATGGTTTCCAGCGCGGTTTAGGCGGTGGTTGGGCGGTCGGTAGCATGTCGTCTCTCGCCGGGCGCTGATGGTGCGCGAAGCCCGTCATGGCTGTTTGCTCCTATGGGCGTGGTTGTTGCCAATCAGAGTCGCAGTCGGCCAGGGGTGCTCACACCTGATGATCAGGACGAACCCCAACGGGTTTGTAGGCGGTTTGACCTGCGCAGATAGCGCGAAGGGCAGTAGTTGCCCATTTCGATGGGTAACCTCCCTGACAAATTGGTGCTCCTGGAGTGAAGGGCTGTCGGTTTGGGAAACTCATCGCGGTCACCGGACGTAACCACACGCACGACCCCCCAACTGAGCCCACAAGCGCGTGGCCGTGAGCTCGCAGCACGGGGCAAGAAACTGTGGACGGAGCTGGGGTCGGTAAAGAGCGCGGCGGCTGAGCTGATGGCCCAGTACCCGGACGTGCCGAGTTTGCAGGCACACCGCTACGCGGCTGGGCTATCCCAAGATCAGGCGGCCGCGCGCTACAACGACGTGACCGGCAACCAGACCAGCCTGGGCGGCACATCTGTCAATGCCTGGGAATCATGGGCGCGCCGCCGGGGGCAGGGTTCCCCGCCCCCGATGTCAGGTTTGCTGATCTTGTGTGCGGCTTACGGACGAGGGCCGCTGGGCGTCGCCGAGGAGCACATCAGCCCAACGGAACTGGTCGCCGAAGCCTACGAGCGGCTGCCTATCGAAGATCAACTGGCACTAAAACAATATTCAGTGGGAAAGGTTTCAAGCGAGAAACCAGCACTTGCGGCATCGCACGAGCATGACACGATCCGCAACGAGTTCACCGCCCAGCACGATCGGGTGAGCCAAATCGGCCCAGCGTTCGCATTGACGGTTCCTACTGTCGAATACGGGAACCCTGAGATAGACGTGTTCACCCTGCTAAATCCTCAACCTGGACGATTGATAGATCTGACTTGGGAAACATTTGGACACGGCGTCGAACAATTGACCCAGCAGATCAAGAACCTGGGAAGACGTCTGGATATGGATATTTGTTTCGGAGTCAATGAGGCGGGCCTGGTGATGGCCACGTTTCTTGCCTCATCCCGGTTTTCTCGATGTCGAATCGGATATTTGCGATGCAACAAGTCGCGCGACGGCATAGCTTTGGATGATGCTTCTTTCTATCCGGAAGCAAAACGCGCCCCTACGATCATCATCTGCGACTTCGAGGTCAAGCACGCTGATGTAATCGGCTACCTCGTTCGACAACTACGTGAGCGCTACCCCAAGGCTGAACTGTATTTCGCCGTCTTCGGCGCAATGACCAAAGACCGCCGACTGGACGTCGAGAATTTCGATGACTTGACCGGCGCCTCTATTATGCGCGCTGCCGAATTCGAAGCCATTTTTATTGCCGCAACGATGAGCCCTCCCGGCATTGAACCTCCATTGGAACTGCGCTAGATCCGAGCAAAGGTGACGTTTCCATGAGTGACGAGAACACAATTCAGCTGGCGCAACAGATCACCAACATGGTAACGACCATGATGGGCGAGATACGGCCTCGCCTTGTACGAGCCGCACTGAGCGGGCATCGTTCGGAAACCGAGAATGTCCGACACGACGACAACTTCTTGTCGAACTACGACTTGTGGATGCACGACCGCTACAAAGAACTTCTAGCCAAGCAGATCCCGTCATTCATATACGCATCAGAAGAGGCTGACCCACTAGTCGTGGGAACCGACCCGGAACCAGACCTTTGCATCCTGGTCGATCCACTGGATACGAGCGAATTGGCTGTTCGATCCCTGCATGGCTACACCCATATTATGGTCTACTCACGGTCTCTGAAGCGGCCGATTATTGCGGTTGTCGGCGACATCTTTCATCATGTTCAGCTCTACGCAGCCGTACGCGAAGGTGGATCTGATCGTGCCTTCATGATCACCGCGAGCGGAGACCGCCACGTGCTGAACATGCACTCGGATACCCAGCTTTCCCGAGCGCTGGTGACGAACTACTCGATGCGCCCCGACGAGCGTTTCAAGCCCTTGGCTCGACAGCAACGATTTTTGGATGCGCTGAGCGCACCATCGGAGGATGGCAAGAGAAGAGGGCGTATCGGGGTTGATTTCGGCTCCATCAGCTTGTGTCATGTTGCTGCCGGGTTCACTGATGCGACCGTCGAATTCGCAAAAGGATTTTCCATTTGGGATCTGTCGCCCGGCCACTATATTTTGCATGCTGCGGGCGGAGTGATAATCGACCTCGACGGTAACCCGATCTCGATGGATTGCGGTCTCAACAGCCTGCCCGAAATAAACAAGGCAATGAGTACGCGCCGCAAGTTCATCGCCGCCGGCAACCAGGTGCTGGCCGATCAGATCCGTGAGGCTATTCAGCAATAGGAGCGGCTCGCCCGCAACAGTTTTCGCGGTCTCGCCTACCCCGACGGTTTCCCCGGACCTGCCCAGCAAATCTGTCCATCTACCGATTGCCGCCGACGATGTGTCGTGCGACTGACTAGCCGATCAAGCGGCGCGCGGCGCGTACATGATGATCGCGACACCGACCAGGCAGATCACCGCGCCGACTGCGTCCCACCGATCGGGACGGAAGCCGTCAAGCGCCATCCCCCACAACAGTGATCCGGCGACGAACACGCCACCATAGGCTGCGAGGATGCGTCCGAAGTTGGCGTCGGGCTGCAACGTTGCGACGAAACCGTAGATCCCCAGGGCGATGACTCCGGCGCCGATCCATGCCCAGCCACGATGCTCACGCACTCCCTGCCAGACCAGCCAAGCCCCGCCGATCTCCGCGATTGCAGCCAAGACGAACAGCAGGATCGAGCGCACCACGGTCATGGGCAGAGCCTAGATATCCGGTTCAGGATGGAGGGTGACAACCACCTGGAGTCCAACGCCCACATCTGATCCGGGAACGACGCCTTCACACGCCGGTTTCGGCCTGCTCGATGCGGCGCTTGTTGCGCATCCGCCTCGGCCACTTCAATCCCTAACTGATTTCCGCCGCCGCGCCATGTACTCGATCGCAGCTGTCCGGCCGTATTCGGTCATCAAAGTAGTCGCGAGCCCTCCGGCGAGTACACACGCGACCGAGGTCCCGCTGCGGGTTCGCAGCAGCCGTCCGCGGACAGGTGCGCGGACCCTGTCGCCGCGCACGAACAGGTCCACCCGCGGTTCGCTCACACAACCAGGTAGCAGCACACCAGTCGCGGTGCATGCCCCGACGGCCAGGCACCGTGGGTCACTCGCCGGGAAGAGGATCGGCCCTGCTGCCGAGTTGCCCGCTGCCGCGATCACCGCGATCCCGGCGTGCGTCGCTGCCCGCAGCGCGGCGATCAGTCCGGCATGGGCGTCGTGCTGGCCCAGCGGAATCACGATCACGGCTGCACCCGAAGACGTCAGCCATCGAATGGCGGTGGCGACATCATCGGGCCGGATGACGCCGTCCGCCGACGCGGTGCAGGCAACGTTCAGGCGCGCACGTGGCACGATTCCGTGCAGTCGTACCACGCCCTGTCCGACCAACAGCGATGCGGAGAAGGCCCCGTGTTCGCGGAACCACAGTGGGGCGGTCCGTCCGCCACCGAACCACCGGACGGTGACGCCGGCGCCGTCCAGGTCGGCAACCGACTGATCGAAGCCGCCTTCGATCAGTCCGATCGTGAGGCGCGTCTCCCGTTCCTCGGCCATCGAGCTCGGCCACCACACGACGCGCGGATCGTGCGCGGCGGCTATCCGGGGCCGCAGATAGTCGACCGCATCGATGACGGCCGTGCGCTCGCGCTCCACCGCCGACCTCGAACTGTCGTTGATTCCGCACATCCGGAGCACTTCCTTCGATCTACGCACGGGCCACTGACTGCAGCCGTTCATCGCCTTCCACAGCAGCATGTGTCGCGAACGCGCCGACCACATCCGGGCTACCACGGTGCCCTTTTCGGTGTCAGCACCGAAGTGCGCCAAATAATTCATACATAGTGTCGAGTTCTCATCGAAGTGATGAAACACGAAAGGAAATCGACATGGCCATCAACAGCATTGATTCGCAGCTCGGCGATATCATCGATCCGAAACTGCGCAAAATTGGCGAGCGAGTAGTCCGCCAGCTCGAACTGGCGGCAGACAAAGTCGCCGCACACGCTGCCGACGCAGCGCGGTTCCCGCTGCCCACCCAACGAGATTCCGCGGAGAACATTCTGGCGGCCTGGTTCGACACCATGCCAGAAAGGAAGCGGGCCGCCGCCGGAGTCGCCGCTATCCGGCGGGTGAATACCACTGCGATCCGCACGGCGCATCTCGGGGAACTGGCCGGGGTCGATCTGCAGACACGGACTCCGATCGCCTCGCAAGGCTCCGCTTTCGCCATCCCCAACCTGAAGTTCTCCGCTGCGGACCTCGCGAAACTGCAAAATTCGGCGTTCCTCGGCACATTGGGCGGGATGATCCCGCAGCATGCGCCCGCTCGAGCGACGCGGTCGGACAGCCTCCTGCTGCGGGTGACCCAGATCCGCTGCGCCAACGAGACCAACAGCCCGTTCGGCGGTCATATCGGCGAAGACGACATGTGGCTCGGTGGCACATCCGTCGATGAAAGTGGTGACACAAAAACCATCAAGCCGATCAAACTCGGAAGTTTCGACAATAAGGACGTCAAGCACTACAATCCCCCGCGGACCTTCACGAACTTCAATATCACCGAGCGCGGAAATTCCTTCCCCAAGGCCTATCTCGTGACACTCGTGCTAGTCGAACGGGACAATGGTAAGGCCATGCAAACATTTCTGGACCGGGTCACGAAGGAGATCAAGAAGCAGGTTCAGGACGCTCTTGTCAAGGTGGGCAAGACCACCGGAGGGTCGTTTGGGCTGGTGGTTGGAACCATTGCCGCCTGGGTATTCGGTGAGCTGATCGACTACATTTCCTCGGGATGGCGGGACACTGTATTCCGGCCCCTCACTGTAACTGCCCACATCGGCTCGTACGACAGCGTATGGGTCAGCTCCGGCCGCAAGGACAGCACGGATCGAATGCTGGAGACCAAGGCGCCGCAGGCGCGGTATCAGCTCTGGTACGACTGGTTGCTGTACAACTCCGCAGCCGGGTTGGGAATCATCTAGTGCCGCGTCAGGCGACCTTGGTTGGGTAATTCGACCGCCGGATCTTCGCACCGACAGTGAAGTTCGGGTCGGGGGCTCGCTGGTTGTGCCAGCGGGTGTTACCGCCGATCGCCGCAGCCTGCACGACATGGCTGCGGCGATCGGTGCCGTTGAGCGCGAAGCAACGGAACGCCGCGAACTCGCACTCGATCAGGTTCAACCACGACGAATGGTTCGGCACGAATAACTCGACCTCAATGCCCACACACCATTTCCGCACCTCACCGCACTTGTGGACCGAGTAGTTGTCCAGAGCCAGATGCAAGCACCCACCCAGCCAGCGAGCCCGCAGCGGCTTTACGAACGCCAAGTGCCCTTCCATGTTTCGTGGCCAGAACACCCCACCAGCTTGGATGAACTGCCTCGGTGTTTTCGGGGCGGTGTCAGCCGCAGCCGGGCGCCCATGGCCGGGCTGACGGCGCAACAATTTCTGATCAAGGTGGGAGGCAACATTCACCTCGCCCTCGAGCTGTGCGCCATTGCCAGACGGCACTCGACGCCGCGGCTCCGGCCATCGGGGGTGTTGAGGTGGTACCACTCGCTGGGGTGAGACGTTTGCTACGCACCCCTGCTCACTCGGTCGGGTTGGAGCAAATTGGCGGGTGGAACGGGTTTTCTTGTTCTCTCACAACAGATTTCGATTTCCAGGGATGTGTCGGCGCAGCGGGTTGAAAGTCCGCTTCGCCACAGCGAACTCACGATTGAGCGTGGGTGGTGCCACCCGATCGTGCAGCAGTCCCTTGTGATCAGGCTCCCTACCCGGGGAAGTAATGGCCGTTGTCCAAATCGGCGAGCAGGCCGGGCTGAGTGGGTTCCCAGCCGAGGGCTCGGCGGGTGATGTGGTTGGACGCCGGGTAGCTCTGCGTGACTATGTTCGCGAGGAACCCGAAGTATCCCGGCACCATCAGTACATCCGAGGGAATGCTCACGACGGGCAGGCCCAGTCGGCTGCCGATGGCCTCAGCGATATCGCGGAGCGGGATGCCCCCCTCCCCTACCGCGTGCCAGTACCTGCCGGCCGGCCCCTTCTCCAGCGCCAGGCGGAACACGGGGGCGATATCGCGGACGTGCACGGCGTTCCACAGGTTCGCGCCGTCGCCGGGGTAGCCGACGAAACCCTTCTCCTTCGCGAGCGCGATCAGCTGCACGAGGAACCCGCCACGATCGGTCGTGCTGTGCGCGATGTTGGCAAACCGCACGACCGAAGACCGCACTCCCTGCTCAGCGAGGTCGACTACGGCGGTTTCCACGACGTTGCGAACCCGCAGGGTGCCCTTGTACTCCTCACCACTCGGAAGGGCCGCGTCCTCCTCGGTGGCCGGTCGGCCCAGGTTCCCGGCTGAGCCGATGCTCCCCGCCGCAACCAACGGCTTTCCGGTTCCCGCGAGTGCCTCGCCGTAGGCGAGGATGATCGGGAGTTCCGCGGCGGCCACGGCGTCGAGCCCGCCGGAGGGAAGCAGGTCTTGCCTGTGCGCGACGTGAATGACGCCCCCGGAATCCGCGGCCGCGTCTTTGAGCCCGTCGAGATCCTCGAGATCGCCGCGACGTACCTTCGCGCCGAGCGCGGACAGGGCCGCCGCGGCCGTGTCCGACCGGGCCAGGCCGGTGACCTCGTGCCCGGCGGTGACGAGTTCGGGGATGATGTGCGAACCGGAATAGCCGGTCCCGCCAGTGACGAAAACACGCAATTTACTGCTCCTTATCGGTGATGCGGCGGAAGAGATGGCGGTGCGCGCCTACTCAGTCGGCGATGCCGACGCTGAGGGCGACGTCGAAGCTCCCCACGCCGTGGCGAGCCAGGCCCATCAGCAGCGGACCGACTCCTTCCAGCCAGCGAGCCATCTCGAGTCCGCCGACATCGAGGGGACGCAGTCCGAGGCTCTCGACAAACGCCGACACGCCGGCCTTGGCCCGCGCGTCATCTCCGGCGAGGAATACGTCCAACAGACGGCCCTGGGCCATGACGTGCCCGAACACGGTGTTGAACGCCTTGACGACGTGCACGCTCGCAGGGGCGACCTTGGCGATCTCCTGCGCACCGGACGTGCCGTCCGGGGTGACAAGCCCGGTGGCGTCGGCGTTGAAGGTATTGGTGATGTCGATGATGACCTTGCCGGCCAGCGCATCCCCGTATTGGGCGACGACCGACACCGCGCTGGTGTAAGGCACGGCGAGGACGACGACGTCGCCGGCAGGGACGGTGCCGAATGTCTTGGCCGTGGCACCACCGCCGAGCGCGGCAGCCAAGCCCTCGGCCTTGGCGGAGTCGCGGCCGAGGATCTCGACAGTATTGCCCCCAGCGACCGCGCGAGTGGCGATAGCGCGGGCCATGGTTCCCGAGCCGATGAAACTGATGCTGCTCATGGGGTATGTCCTTCCTTCTCAGGTCCGAATCGAAATACAGGGGCCCGGGGGCTCAGCCGGTGAATTCGTTGACGCCGACGGCGAATTCCCAGTGGCCGACCCCGTTGTTTGCCAGGCCCACCGTGACCACGCCCATTCCTTCCAGCCAGTGCGCCATTTTCAGGCCGCCGACGTCCATCGGGCGCAGTCCGAGGCTCTCGATGAATGCCGCCACCCCCGCCTTGGCCTGCGCATCGTTGCCGGCGATGAAGATATTGGGCCGGCCGTTCTCCAGGACATTGCGAAAGACGGTGTTGAACGCCTTCACCACGCTGACGTCGGACGGAGCCACCTTGGCGACTTCCTGCGCGATCGAGGTTTCCTCGCTGTGGGCCAGTCCGTCGAACGCGGCGTTGAAGGGGTTGCTGATGTCGACGATGACTTTGCCCGCGAGTGCGTCTCCGTACTCGGCGACGACCGGAACGACACCGTCGTACAACAGGGCCGTGATGACGATGTCCCCGGCCGGGACGGCGCCCCACTTTCCCACCGTCGCACCGCCGCCGAGAGCCTCGGCCAGGTCATCGGCCTTGGCCTGGTCGCGGCCCATGACCTCGACGATATTGCCGCCCGCTACCGCGAGCGTGCCGATGGTACGAGCCATGTTCCCCGTACCGATGAGGGTGATGCTGCTCATGAGATGTGCCCTCTCGCTGTTCTATTGGTGTCGCTCTGTCTCGTTCATGCCGGTCGAGCGCAGGGGCACCGGCCACTACGTTCTCGAGCCGACGGCATTGCTGGGGTGTGGTTCAGATGGCGGTGGTGCCGCCGTCGGAGACCAACTCCAGACCGTTGACATAGCTGGAGTCGTCGGACGCGAGAAATAGGGCGACGGTAGCGATTTCTTCTGGGCGGCCCATTTTCCCGCGGGGGATGAGCGACTCGAATTCGGCTCTGGTGGCCTCGTCGAACAATTCTTCTTGTTTGGCGGTGGCGACCTGGCCGGGAGTCAGGACGTTGACCCGGATCTTGCGGTCACGCAATTCGTTGAGCCAGACGCGGGCCCAGGCCTGTTGGACGGCTTTGCTTCCGGCGTAGAGGCTCCAGCCGGGGAAGGCGCCGAGGGAGGCGTTCGATCCGGTCATGAAGATCGAGCCGTTGTCGTTGATCAGCGGCAGCGCCTTCTGCACCGTGAACAGGGTGCCGCGCGCATTGAGCCAGAAGGAGCGGTGGAACTGTTCCTCGGTGATCTCGCCGAGGACCGCGGGTTCGCCCATCCCGGCGCTGGCCCACAGCACGTCGATCGAGCCCTTTTCCCGCTTGACGGTGTCGTACAGGCGGTCCAGGTCGTCCAGATCGGACGCATCACCCTGGACGGCGGTGACGCCGCGGCCGATCAGCTCGACGGCGGCATCCAGTGCTTCCTGCCGCCGGGCCTGGATGAAGACGTGCGCTCCTTCCTCGACGAACAGTTTGGCGCCGGCCAGTGCCATGCCGGTGGATCCGCCGGTGATTACCGCTACCTTGCCATCGAGCTTTCCCACGATAACTCCGTTGAATTGTTGGGTATCCGAAACAGTTCGGTTGTTTGTCGCGCTCGTCAGTGCCGTCGAATGACGCGATGGAGGGAACCGATTACTGACGTGCGAATTCTGGTTCAATTCCGAATTCGCTTGCGCCCCATGAACGATGCCACTGGGTCGAGTTGGCGTCCAAGACCCATTTCAGCCGTGGTGATACCTTGGAGGCATCACCGGACCAGGAGGCGCCATGGATCTGGATCTGCGCAAGTTGCGTTACTTCGCCGCCGTCGCCGACAGGCTGCATTTCGGCCGCGCCGCCGATGAGCTGCACATCGCGCAGCCGGCGCTCAGTCGGCAGATCCGTGCGCTGGAACACGATCTCGGCGCAGCGCTGTTCACCAGAGATCGCCACGGCGTAGCGCTGACCGACGCGGGCCGACAACTGCTGGCCGACGCCGGTCCGCTGCTCGCCTCCGCGCACGCGGTCCGGCGCCGGGTGGCCGTCGCCGCCCGCGGCAGCCATCGGCTGGTAGTCGGCTTTCGGGCCGGCATCCCGGTCATCCCAGCGGCGCGGGCGTTCGAGGCTCAGCATCCGGACGTGGTGGTGGACGTGCAGCGAATGGAATGGGACGACCAGGCCCCGATGCTGCTCGACGGCCGCGTCGACGTCGGCTATGTGCGGCTGCCCATCGACGAGACCGGCCTGCGCCTGACTCAGCTCTACACCGAGCCGCTCATGGTGGTGCTGCCCGCCGATCACCGGTTGGCAGGCAAGGAGGAGGTCTTCGAGGCCGACCTGGCCGGTGAGTCGCTGATCTGGCATGCCGACGCGAGCACGCAGCCCACTACGCGCCCGCTCCCCGACTCCGGGCTCCGGGTGCGCGGCGTGGAGGAGAAGCTCGAGCACGTCGCCGCCGGCCGCGGAATCTCGTTCGTGGGGCGTTCGGAGACCCTGTTCTACTCACGTCCGGACATCAGCTACGTGCCCGTGCCGGATCTGGCGCCCGACCAGGTGTACCTCGCGATGGCGGCATCGCGCACCTCGCCGCTGGCCGACGACTTCTTCGCCGCAGCCCAGGCGACGGCTGAGATCACGGCGGAATGCGGGAACTATGAAATGTGGCGGCTTCAAAGCGATGCGGTTTCACAGCACGGCTGAGGGTCACATTGCATCGGCCAGTTCGCCGAGGTTCGCGAATCTCTTGCCCGGCACGGCCATTCGACCATGGCCCAATTCCTCACGAGTATCGGCGCAGCCTGGTACGCGATCGCGTTGGACGAGATCATGGGGTGGGAGCAGGAGCGGGTGGTTATCGAAACGGCCCGCCAGACACCGACGCCATGAGCTCGGAAGCGTCGTCGTGGCGAAGTCGTCGTTTCGCGAGGACACTGAGGGACGGAGCACCCAACTCGTCCCCAGGAGCAGATGCGATGGCTACCAATGAACCTTTCGGCATCGATCCGCAAGATTTCGAACGTGCGCTGCGCGAGGCAGGAACCGAACTGCGCGACCTGCTCGGAAAAGCTGGCGACTATCTGAGCCGCGTAGATCGTGCCGACGTCGGTTCACTGACGTCGCTGTTCGGTCCGTTGTTCCAGCCGGAGCAGCCACGCCCACCGATGCCCGAGGGCGAGACCACCGGTGACACCGGCAGCGGGGTGTGGGCGATCTTCGGCATCGACGACACCGGCCAGGCCGGCGTCGACCAGGTATTTCCGACCGAGCTCGAGGCCTTACGCGCACATCGCGACAACACCGACGATCGCCGACGGGTGCGGTTTCTGCCCTACGGGGTTCCGGCAAGCGTGTTGGACGAACCCTGAGGGACCGGACAGCTCCACGGCGTCGCGCGACGCCGTGGATGCCGAATCGCGGTGAACATTTCGGGTCGAGACAACGACGCTCGAGTGCTCGTGCCGGGGTCACTGCCCCGGTTCGCAGTCGATCCACTCCAGGTAGCCGCTTCCCGTGACTGAACGTCGGCCCTGCCACGTTCCTCGGTAGGTGTAGGCGCCGACATAGCCACGGCCGTGCCCGTAGCGGAGCGGGCTGTCGACTTCGGCGTCGAATGTCAGGATCTCCGCACCCGCCGCATCGCGCACCCGCCAGCGCAGTTGTCGCGGGACGCGCATCGGGCGGCCGCGAGGATCGACCAGGGGTTTCGGCTGATAGGACAGGACCGTCATGGCGACATCGTCGTAGACCCGCGTTGTCCCGTCGAGACACCGCACATATGCGAGCCGGCACGCGACCGCGCCGGCGGCGCGAACCTCGGTCAGCAGGACCTGCGTCGAACTGTCGAGGTTGATGATCTGGTAGGTGAAGAAATCGACGGGGAGCTTGCGTTGTGTCGGAAGCGCCTGTGCCGTAACCGATTGCGGCGACATACAACGGGCGTATTCGAACGTGCACAACGTCTGTTCGATGGCGACCGTGCCGGTCTTGTCGGTCAGGGTTCCGGTGGCGGTCGCGAACAGGCTGAGGTGGTCGTAGACGGGGGTGCGGACGAACCACGAAACCTGGTCCGTCGCTCGAATATCGAGACTCACGTCGAAATCGTCATACTGGCCGCGGACGTGGAAGTAGGGATACGCCCCGGTGATGCTGAGGTCGCGGCCCCAATCGAGACGGGAGCCGTCGTCGGCGAAAGAGCAGTCGCGTCCGGTGTCGTAGGCCCGGTAATGGTGGTGTCCCTCGGCGGCAGTGGACGACAGGACAGTGGCCGTGTCGCGGGCGTCATCGGCGGCGAGGTAGTCGTTGTCGAAAGCCAGTGCACCGGTCGCGCCGATCAAGGTCATCGTGTTCAGGTAGCGGTGGGGACCGGGTAGCTCGGGGAGGAACACTCCGTAGTGCGTCCATGCCCACCGCCGGGACTCGGCATGCGGTCGCATCATTTCCGGTGCCCTGAACGGCCTGGTCGAATCCTGGATGCGCGAGTCGATACGCGGCAGGACTACGTCCAATATCGGGCGTGCGAGACGATCGAGTACGCGCGATCGACGGTCGGCTGCGGTGGGCTGAGAGAGTGCCGTGGGGTGTTCCATGAGCGCCATTGCTCCTTTGCTGGACGGCCGGGCCCGCGCCTGCCGGCGCGAGCCACATGTGTGTGTTACCGATAGTCACGGGTAGAATTGACTGATTGGTAAATTACGCTCGGCACTCCGGCCCGTCAAGAGCGGCCGAATGTTATCCATCGGCCGCCCGACCTGGGTTACGCGACGGAGCGGCCGCTCCACGGCAGCCAACCGGCACACGGACGGTGCCGATCGCAGACCAACGCCGAACCGCAGCGCGAAGCATCGATATCCCGCGTCGGACCGATCTCAGCGATGGAGTGCAGAACCCGAACAAACAGCAGGTCAGCTAGGCGATTTGGTTTCCGACGGCGCGTCGGATAATCTTTTGGCACACCAGCAAGTCCGGGTGGCGGAATGGCAGACGCGCTAGCTTGAGGTGCTAGTGCCCGTATTAGGGCGTGGGGGTTCAAGTCCCCCTCCGGACACAATTTTTTTCATCGCATTACCCCTCTGACCAGCACATATGGCCGTGTGCCACTGGGGACAGCCGAGTCGGGTAAGTCGCAAAACCGCAGGCAGGAGCCCGTGGGGGTTCAAGACGGGTCAATCTGAGAGATCCTTAAGAAGCCGACGACATCAGCGGGTCATGGAACCCTCTACCGCGGAGGCCTTGGGCCGATCGAGTCCACCGCAGGCAACCCTGACCAGGCCACCACTGCCGAAGGTGGACCCACTGCAGAAACCAGGCCTGCCCCAGAACCCTTTGCCGACGCGCGCCACTCTCCGAGACGCCAGCACGGAACCGGCAGAGCTCGAAGTCATCGTCCCGACGAATCCGCCCGACCTCACACCAGCCGCGGCTCGCGCATTGATGCATCGCCTCACCAACTTCGCGAACAGGCCGCTAGAGCCGAACCCCGCGAAAACAGATGTCGATCCCACGGCATAGACCGAAGGCAAGACCTCATACCGCCTCCACGCCCCGTCCCGACGAAAGACCCGAGCGCCTCGCAGCTTTGGCCGCGACGATCAGAAGCACTCACAGTCTGCATGCTGGTCGACAACAGCGCTGACCCGGCAGATGGGCTGCCCCTTCAGGCTTGACAGGATTCGAACCCGCGACCACCTGGCGCGGCCTTGTGGGTGAACACGACAGTGTCGGGGTCACCGGTGGCCTGTGAGCCGAGCTCCCGTATCGGCCGTCCGCCCAGCCCCAGCTGGATGTGCCCGTTGACCAGCCGGGTCGCGTCCTTGAACCCCACACCCGAGATCGCCGGCAACGGGATCCTGCGATCCGGTCCCGACGTGCCGCCCATCCGGGCCACCATGCCCGTGCGTCTGATGATCAACGCATCGCCCACTACCTCGATCTGCCCGTTGAGTCCGGCGTACTGCACGCTGCACACCTCGCTGTCATCTCGTGTCCGTGCGTTGCCCGTCGCGGTCGAGGCTGGCAGCGTTACAGACCCGTCCGGCAACCATCCTCACGAGCTCTGACTCTAGCGTGCCCCGATCAACGGAGATCACGTTGTCGCGCTGGAATTTCGGTGGACACACCCGAACGGCGTCTGGTTACAGCTGCGGCACCGTGTTCCTGGAGGACACGAGTGCCGCGGGTCGCAGCCGAACGATGATGCCATCGAGATCCAGGGCGAACATGTCGGGCCGGAAGGTGTGACCGCCGGGCAACTCGTGCCATTCGTGCGGTATGTCCGCGTCGCGCAGGCGTGCCCGGAACTCCCGCTGGCCCGCGAGCACCTGGGTCTCGTTCACACTGTCGAACCAGTTGAGCGGATCCGGGCTGGTGCCCGCGGCCAAGAAGATCCGTTTGTTGCGGTAGCGTTCGATCTGTTCGATCGGATTGTCCGCGCTGACCTTGGCCTGGTTCCAGAACGGTGCGCCGTAGATCGTGCCGCCCGCCAGGTCCATTGCCGCCGACGACACGTTCGCCCAATGCGCGACCAGGCGTCACCGGGAACACGTTCCTCGACGTCGATGTGCTGCGCGCCGAGGGCATCACCGATCTCTCGCCCTACGGTGGCGTAGGCGATCTGGAATACGACATCTTCGTCGACCCGCCTCACAAGCGTCATCGCGCCTGAGGACCGAACGAATATGGGCCCGTCGCGTGCCTCAGGCGCGCCGCATCGCGCGCCCTCCGACCCACTTTGCTCCCACCGCACCCGCGGCACCGACCCAGATCAGACGCCGAACGGCGGGGTGCGTCGCCAACCATGTGTAGGGACTGGCAGGGAGGGCTTGCTTGCTGAAATCGCCTTGCACGCGGGCATCTCCGCTGGTCTCGTAGAGATTGCCGTCGGCGTTCCCGGCTGGCTCGTCTGTGCGCTCCAACGGAATACCGAACTTGGCCAGGAAAGCGTCGGCCACCCTCGGAGTGAGGTGCTGGGTCACCTTCATAAGTTTGGCCGCGCCCCCGGCATAGAGATCGCGCACCGGGTGAGCGGCGGCGAACAGCACACAGTCCGCAACGACGGACGGATCGTAGAAGGGCGGAGCGCCCTTCGGTTTCACGTCCATCTTGTTGCGGCCGTTGGTGAAGAAGGGCGTGTTGATCGCGGCCGGTTTGATGCTGGTGACGGAAACCGGCGTGCCCGAAGCTTTCAGCTCGCGCCGCAGCGCATCGATCATTCCTTCCACCGCGTGCTTGGACGCGGCATAGGCGCTGTTGAGCGGCATGGAAATCACCGTCTCACCCGATCCGACCGATACCAGCGCACCGCTCCCGGCACGCCGCAGGTGCGGTAGTGCGACCTGGAAACCGTGCACCTGCCCCATGAAGTTGACCTCCATGAGCCGACGGAATTCCTCGGGCGTGGTCTCCTCGAAATCCGCGTAGACGACCGTCGCGGCCACCGCGACCCAGGTATTGATGCGACCGAATGTCGCCACGGCCAGTTCGGCAACGGCCTCGACCTGAGTTCGGTCGCTGACGTCACAGACCGCGTAAACTGCTTCGCCGCCGGCGTCCTCGATCTGACGTACGAGTGTCGCGAGGCCTTCCTCGTTCCGCGCCGCGACCACGACCTTGGCTCCTGCAGCGGCTAGACGAAGTGCCGTCTCCCGTCCGATCCCGCTGGATCCACCAGCGACGACAACCACCTGCTGTGCGAGCGGTTCTAGCTTGATCCTTGCCATGTGCGTCTCCCCAGTCCAACCCTTGTCGATGATTACGCATAATGCTTTATCTGCGTATGACAGGCGCATACCCGCGTTCGCGGTCGCCAATCAACGGCACGGGGGTCTGCCCGGCGAGACAGAGAGACGGCCCCGCATCGAGCCCGGTCGTCACCTGCGAGGTAGATCTCCGTTCAGAGGTGCTTCTTGAAGAACGGGATGAGATGGTCCAGCGCCTGCGAGACCGCTTCGGGCTGGTCGTAGAGCTCGTAGTGGGACACCCCTTCCAAGACGACGAGTTCCTTGTCGTCGGAGGCGGCACGTTGGTAGAGCTCGAAGGCGTCGCGGTAGGCGCCGAACGCGCCGGGCTTGTCGCCGACCACGATGCACAGTGGCTGGGTGAGCAGGATCTCGGCGCGGGTATACGCGTCCCAGCCGACGAGACGGGCTTGACGGGAGAACAGGAAGCTGGTGAGGCCGTTGGGTTTACGCCCCCGATCGGTCTTGTAGTACTCGGTCGCCTCGACCAGATCGATATCGGTCAGACCCGCCTGCGCGGCCGCTTCCGGAGACGGCGGCAGCAGATCGTTGACCTGCTCGGACGTGCCACGTGCCTCTGCGGTGCGTTGCGCGGCCATCGCCTCGAGCGCGCCGAGCGGGTCGTACTCGGTGAACCCCTCGAGCATCCGGCGCCCGACGTTGGCGCCGGTGACGGTACCCAGCGCCTTGATACGTCGTTCTGTCATGGTGGCGTTCACCGCGTAGCCGCCGCCGCCGCAAATCGCGAGTACCCCGATGCGGTTCTCGTCGACCCATGGCTGGGTGACCAGGTAGTCGATGACATAGCTGAAGTCCTCGGTACGGAATCCGGGGTCTTCGATCAGACGTGGTTCGCCGCCACTGTCGCCCTGGAAGCTGGCGTCGAAGGCGATCGCGACGAATCCCTGCTGAGCCAGCGCCGTGGCGTAGATATTGCCCGAGGTCTGTTCCTTGCAGCTACCGGTGGGGTGGGCGCTGATGATCGTGGTGTATTTCTGTTCGGCGTCGAACCCTGGCGGATAGTAGATGTCGGCCGCGAGGTCCCAGGCCAGGGCCTTGATTCGGACGTGCTCGATGTTGTCGGTTGCCATGAGCTTCCTCTCCCGTCGTGCTCTCCCGATGGTTCGGCACATCGGCCCCGGGCCGCGGGCACTTCATGCCCGGCGAGGCCGTGCACATTCAGCATTATGTTCTAGATGCTCTTTGTAAAGGGGCATCGTCAGTACGCCTCGGCCTCCGTCATCGGATCCTTACCGACGATCCGTGAGTGCGCCCGGTCCTTCTGATCGAAGAGCACACCGACGACCACCAGGACGGCCGCGCCGATGATCAACAGCGAGACACCCCAGGTCGCGTGCGTGGGCGAGACGGTGACGATCGCCAGTGCGGCCAGCGGGACCAGCCCGCCTGCCGTCGCGCCGCTGACTTCGCGGCCCGCACCGAGACCCGACGCACGGACCTCGGTGGGGAACTGTCGCGCCATGAACGGGCTCGCGGCCACGATGATCAGCGGCGCGAGCACACCGGTCGCCAGGATCAGCAGGGCCCAGATGAGCACGGGCTCGCCGGTGTTCAGGACCCAGAACATGGGAAACGCCAGCAGCATGACGCCCACCGCGCCGCCCACCATGACGCGCCGCAGATCCACCCTGTCGCAGAGCCTGCCGAAGAACGGCACCATCACGATCGCCGCCGTGCTGGCCAAGGTGATGCCGAAGGCGCCGACGTTGGCGGCCACGTCCTGGAACTGGGTGAGGTAGGACAGCGAGAAGGTCTTGAAGGTGTAGGAGATCGCGGCGTAGCCACCGTAGACCGCGGCGACCACCGCGAGTCCTCGCCAATCGGACTTCAGCAGATCCTTGAACACCTGGAAACCCTTGCGCTGCTTGGCTTGCGCGGCGACCCGCTCGAAGTCCGGCGTCTCCGGCATGTTCCGCCGGATCCAGTAGCCGACGCCGACAACGGCGAAGCTGGCGACGAACGGGATACGCCAACCCCAGTCGTAGAGGAACTCGTCACCGAAGCTGGTCACACCGGTTACCGCCAGCGAGGCGCCGAGTAGGCCGACCTGCGCACCTAACGCGGGCAGTGCACCGAAACGGCCCCTGGTCTTCTCGTCGGCGTACTCATAGGCCACAGCGATGGCGCTGCCCAGTTCGGCACTGGCGCCGAAGCCCTGCAGGATCCGCAGGATCACCAGCAGGATCGGCGCCGCGATGCCGATCGACTCATAGGACGGCAGTAATCCGATCAAGCCGGACGCGATGCCCATGATCAGCAAGCTGAGCGAGAGCACCGCCTTGCGTCCGATCTTGTCGCCCAGAATCCCGAACAGAATGCCACCGAGCGGACGGGCCAGGAAGCCGACCGCGAAGGTCGCGAACGCCGCGAGGGTGCTGATCGAGGAATTGCTCGACGGGAAGAAGACCTTGCCGAACACCAGTGCCGCCATCGAGGCGTAGAGGTAGAAGTCGAACCATTCCAACGAGGTACCGATGACCACCGCAGGTCCGACGGACCGGCCCGGCGCTGGGCGTGCCGCGACCTCGTCGCTGGAATCGAACGGCTGTTTCATAGTCGACCTTCTAACCCCACCCCGGATGATTTATAGATTTGTAGATTATATATCACGCATAGTGTGCCGGATCACAATCTCCGTGCGTGATGCATCTTCGCCGTTGCCGGTCAACCCAGGTTCATGTACACCACCTTGGGGTAGAGGTAGCTCTCCACGTGTTCGCGCCCGCCCTTCCAGCCGTAGCCGCTCATCTTGGTGCCGCCGAATCCGACGGAGGGGTCGAGCACGCCGTAGCAGTTGACCCAGACGGTGCCGGCCGTGATGCCGCGCGAAACCTTGTGGGCGGTGGTCAGATCCCTGGTCCAGACACCGCCGGCCAGGCCGTAGGGGGTCGCGTTGGCCAGGTGCAGCGCCTCGTCCATGTCGTCGAAGGGGATCACCGTCGCCACCGGGCCGAAGATCTCCTCCTGGGCGATGGTCATCTCGTTGGTCGCGGAGGCGAATACCGTCGGTTCGACGAAGAAGCCCGATGCGCGGTCGCCGTCCAGACGCCGTCCACCGCTGACCAGCTCGGCTTCACCGGAGCCGATGTCGATGTAGTTCAGTACCCTGTCGAGCTGTCGTTGCGAGATCAGCGGGCCCAATTGGCTGTTCGGGTCGAGGCCGTCACCCACGCGAATCGTCTGGGTGAATTCGGCCATGCGCGAGACGAATTCGTCGTGGATCGCGCGCTGGACGAAGATTCGCGTCCCGGCGACGCAGACCTGACCGCTGTTGGTGTACACGCCCATCGCCGCGCCCGGCACGGCCAGGTCCAGATCGGCGTCGGCGAAGACGATGTCGGGTGACTTGCCGCCGAGCTCGAGTTGTAGCCGTTTCATGTTCCCGGCCGAAGCCCGCACGATGGTCTGCGCGGTGCCCACCGAGCCGGTGAACGCGATCCGGTCGACGCCGGGATGCTCGGCCAGGGTGGCACCGGCGTCCTTCCCGTAGCCGGTCACCACGTTGACGACGCCGTCGGGCACACCGGCTTCGGTCAGCAATTCGGCCACGCGCAGCACCGACAGCGACGCGTCTTCGGCGGGCTTGAGCACGGCGGTGCACCCGGTAGCGAGCGCCGGACCGAAGATCCACCACAGGCCGATGAGCGGGCCGTTCCAGGGAATGATGCCGCCCACCACGCCGACCGGCTCGCGGTAGCGCAGGGTCAGGAAGTCGCCGGGCAGCGAGTTCGGCGGGGTCGAGGCCGCGCCCGCGTCGACCTGGGAGGCGAAGAATTGCAGTACCTGCGAGGTCCATTCGCGCAGACCGCGGGTCCGGGTGAGGGGTGCGCCCATGTCCAGGGTCTCGATGGTCGCGAGCTCGTCGAAATTCTCGAGGACGAGGTCGTGGACCCGCAGGATCAGCGAGCGCCGCTGATGCGGGGTCCACCGGCTCCATTCACCGTCGAAGGCGGCCCGGGCGGCCGCGACCGCGGCATCGATGTCCGCCGCGCCGCCTGCGGCGATGGTGCCGAGTTCGGCGCCGGTGGCGGGATTGACGACGGGGATGGTCTCGCCGGATGCGGCGGGCACCCAGCGACCGCCGATCAGGTTGCGCTGGGCGTTGCCGACGAAGGTGGGCAGGGGGTGGGTGGTTGTCATGGTTTTCTCCGAATCACAAAAGACGCGCGGCGGTCAGTCGAACAGGAAGACGCCCTTGCCCGCGTCCTGTTTGTCGAACCACCGGTATGCCTCGTCGGCCTGCTCGATGGTCCAGGTGTGCGAATACAGCTCGTCGACCGGAAGATTGTGCGCGACAACGTAATCAGCGCATCGCGCTTGCTCGATCGAGGACATGGTCCAGGACGTCATGAGCGTCCACTGCTTCTTGTAGACGGCCTGCGTCTTGAACTGGACATCGCCGGGCAGGCCGGTGAACACCGCGCGACCGAAGGTGCCGAGGACGGCGAGAGCGTCGTCGCCGGCCCGGCCGGAGGTCTCGAGAACGACGTCGGCCATGCGCCCGCCGGTGTACTCGGCGACCGCCTCGGCCAAGTCGCGCTCGCGGGAATTGACCACCAGGCCGGCACCGAACCGGGCGCTGTTGGCCAGACGGCGGTCGTCGACATCGACCGCGATCACCCGGGCGCCCATCGACGCGGCGAACATGGTCGCCGAAAGTCCCACCGGGCCTTGCCCGATGACGACAGTGGTCGTGTCCGATACCTCGCCGAGTCGTTTGATCGCGCCCCACGCGGTGCCGGTGCCGCACCCGATGGCCGCACCGGCTTCGAACGACAGCCCGTCGGGCATCGGCAGCAACGCGGCGACCGGGACCACGGTGAAAGCGGCGTGGCCGCCGTTGACATGGACCGCCATCGTCTTGCCGGGCGCGGTCTCACACATCTGCGGCCACCCGGCACGACAGCGACGGCAGGTGCCACAACCGAAGTAGTGGTGGATCATCACGCGGTCACCCACGGCGGCCTGGGCCGCGTCGACACCTGCGCCCACCGCGAATACCTCGCCGCAGGGTTCGTGGCCTTGGATCACCGAGCGATCGAAGTCGAAGGCACCGTGGTAGAAGTGCAGATCCGAGCCGCACATTCCCGATGCGCGGATCTTCACCACGACCTCGCCGTGGCCCGGCTCGGGATCGGGGAAGTCTTTCAGGACCGTAGTCCCGTTGCCCGGGAACACGATTCCCTTCATCGCTGTCTCCTCTGTGTCGCCGGTGTCGTGCGGGCGGTCATGCCGACCGCCCCGCACGGAGCTGCGCGCTCGCCTCGTCGTCGATGCGAAGACCCTCGGGGTCGGAACGCGGGTCGCCTTCGATGACCACTCCGTAGTCGCGTGCGGCGCCGGCGACGCTCACGTACTCGTTGCGCACGTCGGCGAGCACGCGTTCGGGGTCTCGCTGCAACGGATCACCCCATCCGCCACCGCCGTTGGTGAGGCAGCGCAAGACGGTGTTCGGCTGCGTTGCCCAGACCTGTTCGGCGGCGAAGTAGTGGTACCGGCCGTCGACCGGGTCCAGTGCCTTGGTTTCGGGGTCGAGCACGCCCGCGACGGGGACGCTGGCGGCGTAAACATCCGCTGTGGTCCCGAGCAGGCCGGGGGTCGCGCTGTCATCGCCCGGCGGGAACAACCACATCGCACCGGTGGGGCCGGCCTGTCCGCCGTTGGCACCCACGCCCGAGGCTTCCTTGGTGCGGAACGGTGACAGGTAGTGAGCGCCCGCGGTGAGCCACAGCGCGTCTTTGAGATTGGCCGCGCCGCCACGGAACACTCCCGCACCACCGGTGTCGATGGCATGTTCCTTGCGCAACAGCACAACCGGCGAGTCACGTTCGATGGTCTCGGTCGCCGGGTCGAGGTTGTTGAGCGTGAACAGCACCGTGTAGCTGTCACCGTCACCGGCCTGCGTGGCACCCCAAGGCCCGTGCTCGCCGCCGCACTGGGTGGCCGAGGTCCACGGTGTGCCGTCGGACCGCACGCCGGAGGCGTTGTGGGTGTTGGTGGAACCGTAGTCGCCGCCGACACCCTGGTGTCCGAGTACGGGATTGAGCGCGTCGAACACCGCGGACGCGACGGCGCCCGAGGCCTCCCAGAACATCATGATGCCGCCGTCGGGCGGGAGCGAGGATACGATCGTCCCCGGCGGCACGGCGAGGTCGACGTTGCGCCAGGTACCCGAGGTGAACGGCACTTTCGGGTCCAGCAGCATCGTCAGTGCCACGCCCACAGCTGTTTTGGCGTCGAGCACACCACAGTTGATGCACGTGCGTGCCTGCGGTGAGGTGCCCGACAGGTCGATCTCCATGTTCTCCCCGCGCTTGCGGACGAGAACACGCACGGTGTAGTCGATGGTGTCGTCGAGGCCGTCGGCATCGATCAACGCCGAACCCGCGTAGTCGCCGTCGGGCACCAGCGCGATCGCGTCGCGCATTCGCTCGGCGGAGGTGTCGCACGAGTAGTCCAGTGTGCCGAGGTACGCCGCGAGCCCGTACCTGTCGATGTTCTCCAGCACCAGCCGCTCCCCCAGCTTCAACTGCTGGAAGATGCTTTTGAAGTCGGGCAGCAACATGCCGCCCCAGCGGGTGTTGTCGAAGATCAGGCTGAAGGTGGACCGCACGGGCTGGTCCTGCGACCAGAGCAGCATGGGCGGGATGACGAGGCCGTTCTCGTAGACGTTGGCCTTGGTGGCCGAGAATCCGCCGGGCACTGTGCCGCCCATGTCGAGCTGGTGGGCGCACATGGTGACGTAGGAGATGATCTCGCCGTCCACGAACACCGGCCGGGTGAATGCCACGTCGTTCACGTGCCTGCCACCGCGATAGGGGTCGTTGCAGATCAACACGTCACCGGGACGCAGGTTTTCGGGCCCGTATTCCTCCACGGCATTGCGCACCGCGTCGCCCATGGTGCCGAGGAACACGACCAAGCTGTTGCTGACCACGGCCATCGGGTAACCCTTGTTCGCGGGACCGCTGATGGTGCAGGCGAAGTCGTACCAGTCGCGGATGATGGGCGAGAACGCCTCACGCATGAATCCGGTCGACATGTGTTCGACCGCGTAGCGCAGCCGGTTGGTGATCACCGTGGCGCTGAACCGGTCGCAACCGTACTGCTCGCGAAACTCCGCGTCGGAGAGGTCCCGCAGCCGTGGGGCGTTGGGGATGGTGGGACTGGACATGTCACTTCCTCCGGATCACGATTTCGCCGTACTCGCCGACGGTGGCCTGCTGCCCCGCGCCGACATGCGTGGTGGACAGTTCCTCTTCGACGACCGCGGGGCCGTCCAGCACGTCGCCTGCCCGCAGACTCGTGCGGTCGTAGACGTGGGCTTGCTGAGCGCCGATACCGTCGGCGTCGAGGTCGCCGAGATAGCGCAGGGTGACCGTGCGGATCGGCGCGAGTACTCCGTCCGCCGGGCCGCGGGTGTCGATCCGCGCGTACTCGACCTTGGGGGTGTCGAGCACCGCGCGGACCCGGAACGTCACGCCCTCGACGGGCATGATCTCGAACCGATTGCCGGAGCGGGCCTCGTAGGTCTGGTGGAAGGCCGACACCATCGTGGCGACAGCGGCCTCGTCGATGGTTCCGCTCGGCACCGGCACGAACGGTGTCTCCCAGCTCTGACCGGCCAGATGCGCGTCCATGCTGCGCAGCAAGCGCACCGATCCGCCTCCGGTCCGCGCGCGCAACTGCTCCTCCATCTCGGCGAACAAGGCGTCGATCGCGGGCGCGGCGTCGCCGGTGAGCATGAGGTAGGCGCTGCGGTCGACGGTGAACACCTGGTCGGTGGAAAGCAACCCGACGGCGGAGAACAGACCGGGGTTCGGCGGCACGATCACCTGTTTGCACTGCACGGTGTCGAGCACCGCGGGCAGCAGCATCGGGCCTGCCGCACCGAAGGCGACGAGGCTGTAGTCGCGCGGGTCGACACCGTTCTTGATGGCGACGTTGAACACGCCCTCGGCCATGTTGTTGACGGCCATCTCGTAGGCGTAGCGCACCCGGTGGGCGAGGTCGAGCTCGGTGTCGAGGGTGTCGAATGCGCGTCGCGCCGCGTCGGCGTCGAGCTGCAGTTCCCCACCGGCGAAGTCGTCCGCGTCGAGGATTCCGATCAACAGACAGGTGTCGGTGGTCGTCGGTTGGGTGCCGCCGCGGCCGTAACAGGCGGGTCCGGGCTGGGCCCTGGCGCTGTCCGGACCGACCTGGATCTCGCCGGCGGAGCCGATCGACACGATGCTGCCGCCGCCTGCGCCGATGCTGGAGATGTCGTTGGCGAGGGCGTTGACCACGAGGTCGTGCTCAAGCTCGAAGGTGGTGTTGACGAACGGTTCGCCGTCGCTGACCACGCTGATATCGCAGGACGTGCCCCCCACATCGGCGCACAGCAGGTCGTTTTCGTCGATCAGCTTGCCGAAGTGGGCGCAGGCCACGGTGCCCGCGGCGGGACCGGAGAACACGATCCGGAACGGCTGCTCCATCGCCTGGGCCGCCGGAACCAGCGTGGCGGCGCAGTCGGCGAAGTTGAGCTGACCGGCGAATCCGAGTTCGCTCAGTCCCTTCTCCAGGCCCTCGGTGTAGTCGGAGTAGATGATCTTCATCAGGGTGTCGATCACTGTGGTGGAGGCGCGGGCGTATTCCTTCGCCAGCGGCGAGACCTCGCTCGAGATCGAGCACGGCACGTCGCCGAGCACCTCGCGCACCAGTTCACGCAGGCGCAGCTCGTGTACCGGGTCGACGTAGGCGTTGATCAGGCAGATGGCCACGCCGGCGACCTCGCACCGGCGCAGCACCTCGAGTTCAGTCCTGGCCTGGTCCTCGTCGAGTTCGAAGAGCACCCCGCCGTCGGCGGTGATCCGCTCGTGGATACCGCGGCGCAGGTAACGCTGCACCAACGGCCTGGCGGCGTCGCCGAAACTGCGCCGCCAGTGCGGGTCGAGAATGGCCTCGGCCGGGCGCCAGACCCGGCCCATGTCGAGGATGTCGCGGTGGCCTTCGGTGGTCAGGAAGCCGATCTTGGGCAGCTGACGGGTGATCACGGCGTTGAGGCCGTGCGTGCTGGCGTGGTTGAACACCGCCGCGTCCGTGACGCCGAGCACCTCGGCGCCGCGCAGTACCGGGCCCGCGACCTCGGCGTAGTCGGTGGAAATCTTGGCGGTGTGGATCCGCCCGTCGCGCCAGGCGACGACGTCGGTGAACGTGCCGCCCACATCGACTGCGATCATGATGGCTCCTGAAAGTGATTCGGTGTTCAGACGAGGTCGGCGAGCAGCTGGATGGGACCGAGCCGGTGCCAAGGCTCGCGCGACACGGAGTGCAGGCAGTGCTGGCACTTGACGACCTGCACCCAACCCTGTTCCGCGACAACGGGATACGCGCGCAGATCGGCGGCACCGCAGCGGGGGCAGGTGCCGTCGCGTGGTTCGCGGTTCACCTCGAGCGGTGGCGGTACGTCAGGCATTTCTGGTCCTCCTGCGGCGATGGAATGTTCGGCCGAGTGCCGTGAGGACGACGCTAGAAGTGAGAGAGCTGGGTCACAATCCGCGCAGCGAAGGTCCGCTATCCGGGAACCGAACGCGACCACCTTCGAGGCGGAAAGTATATTATATTCACTATGTGACACCCATCACGCTCGAGAGGAGGGGTGCACCCGTTGTTGTCAACGCCGATAACCTGCGCGAGTGCCTTCCGCACGGCCGATCCGGCCGCCGCCCATGATCACGTGGCCGCCGCGTTCGCTCATCACGATCTCGTCCTCGACGACCGTCGCGGGATCGACTTCGCCCTCGAGTCGGTGCGCTCGGAAAGCCTGACCGTCGGCCGGATGGCCTACGGCACCACCGCGCGCATCGACGGGCCACCGATGCAATCCTGCTATCACGTGAATCTGTCGGTCGCCGGCCACAGCACGGTCGCCCAGCACGGCAGACGCCAGTCCTTCGAGGCAGGACAGGCCGGAGTGGCGTTCGTCCACGACGCTCCGGTGTCCATCCGCTGGAGCGCTGACGCCGCGCACTATCACATCAATCTGCGCCGCGAGCCCTTCGAACGCCACGCTGCGAGACTGCTCGGCCACCGGGAAACCGAGCCGGTCCGCTTCGACCTCACCTTCCCCATGGATTCGCCCACGGGTCGCGCCTTGCTGGCCTCTACCCGTTTCGTCTACGCCGAGCTGGCCCGCGAGGGCGGGGTATCGACGATGCCGCTGGCGTGCCGAGAGCTCGAGTCCACCTTGATGACGCAGCTGCTGCTCATCGCACCGAGCCAGCTCACCCCGTCACTGACCGGCTCCGCACCGAGGATCGGCCCGGCACGGGTACGCGAGGCCGTAGCCTATATCCACGCCAATCCCGACGCGGACATCACGACCGCCGAGCTCGCGGCCCGGGCCGGAGTCACCGCACGGGCGCTCCAGCTGGGGTTCCGTGACGCGGTCGGGATGTCACCCAGCGCGTATGTCCGCACGGTGCGACTCGACCGGGTCCACGACGAATTGTCTTCCGGCCGAGCCATGTCGGTGAGCGACACCGCGATGCGCTGGGGCTTCTACCACCTCGGTCGCTTCGCTCAGCAGTACCGCGAACGATTCGGCGAGCTGCCGTCGGAGACTGCCGCCGGGACGAGTCGGGGCGGGCAGTAGCGCAGGGACAGGAGTCGCAAGTATGAGCAGTTCATCGACACGGTGTTCATCGGCACAGTGCAGTGCCGCCGAGCTGGATGCCGTGGTCACCGAGATTGCCGAGGACGCGGGTCGCGTGCTCGATCGCGACCCGGTCGGGCTGCCTGGATCCACGGCGGGCCGGACCCTGGGCGACCTGTGGGAGACGGTGACAGCCCAAGCGCTTCGCGAAGCCGACGCGGGGGGCTCGTCACCCACGCGGCTGGCCGAATTGATCGGGGTGCTCGACCGGATCAGGGCGGCGGAATCGATGCAAGCGCAGGTGCGGCTCACGCAGCGAACCCGGCAGCTGGGCAAAGTGCATGCCGCGCTCACAGAGGTGGGTAGCGCGACAACGGTCGATTCGCTGCTCGCCCGGATTCCGGAAGCGGCGTGCGGTCTCGGGTTCGATCGCGCGCTGGTTTCCACCGTCGACGGGGCATGGCGATTGCACACGATGTTCGTCGTGCGCGATCCGCGCTGGGCCGCGGACATCGTCGCGGTGGGACGCGAGAACCCGCCGATCCTGGACCAGAGGATCGTCGAGAACGACACGGTGGTCGACGCGCGGGCCGTGCTCGTGCACCAAGTGCAGGACAACCCGCGCGTCAATCGCCCGCTGGCGGCGATCACCAAGTCGTCCTCCTACGGAATCGCGCCACTGATGATCGACGGCGAGGTGGTGGGCCTGGTACATGGGGACTGCTACCACCAGCAGCGAATGCTCGACGATGTCGATCAGTTGCTGCTGTCGGCCTTCGCCCAGGGGTTGAGTCAACATCTGGCGAGAGTGTCTGTGCTGGAAGGGATGTCGGCGATCCGCACCCAGCTCGACAGTCTCGGCCGGTGGCGCTCGCCCGCTGTCGCGGAATCGATCGCGTTGAGCCGCGACGACGATTCGGTACTGACCCGTCGTGAGGTGCAGATCGTCCGGTTGCTCGCCGCAGGCGATGCCAATGCCAAGATCGCCCGCAAGCTCACCATCTCCGAAGGCACCGTCAAAACTCACATCACCCGCGTGCTGCGCAAGCTGGGCGCCGCCAATCGTGCCGAAGCGGTCTCGATCTGGCTGCGGAACTCGGACCCGACCGGGTCCATCCGCGTCTGAGACCACCGGATAGACCGAAAGTCGTACAAACCTCTTACCTACGCCAGATGTCGGCGAGCCCGCCGAACGGAAAAGTGACCTGTGACATAGAGCGGCACCATCTGCCGCAGCACACGGCACGGAGGCGCGGGTATGACACAGAGCGAACGAGGAGCCGACTGGATCGTCGGCATCGACGTCGGCGGCACGTTCACCGACATCATCGGGCTGCACCAGGGCACCGGGGAGATCCGCGACGGCAAGGTCCTGTCCACCGTGGAACAGGAGGTGGGCGTTCTCCAGGCGTTGGCGGCGATCGACGTCGCCGTGCCCGAAGTCGCCGAGATCGTGCACGGGCACACCGTAGGGATCAACGCACTGCTCAGCCGGACCGGTGCGCACACCGGTCTGATCGCCACCGGCGGTCACCGCGACCTGCTCGACATCGGTCGGATGCACCGCGAATTCGGTGATCGCTTCTACGATCCCACCTGGCTGCGTCCCCACCAGGAGCGCCCGATCGTGCGCCGCGAATCGCGCTTCGGCGTCCCCGGCCGTCTGCGCTACGACGGCAGCGAGCTGCTGGCCCTCGACGAGGACGCGGTGCGCCGCGCCGCCAGGGAACTCGGCGAGCAGGGCGCGCGCTCGGTGGCGGTGTGTCTGATGAACTCCTACATCAACACCGACCACGAACGGCGGGCCGCCGAGATCGTCGCCGAGGAACTGCCGGGGGCCTATATCCAGACCTCGGCGTTGTATCCGGTGACGCGCGAGCACGAGCGCACCACCACAGTGGCGCTGGACGCCTATGTCGGCCCGGCGGTCGTCGGCTATCTCGAGCGCCTGATGGCCCGGCTGTCCGAGCAGGACTACCGGGGCACCTTGTGGATCATGATGATGAACGGCGGTGTGTCGACCTTCGCCGACGCCAGCCGGGCGCCGGTCTTCCAGCTCGTCTCCGGTCCGGTCGGTGGTGTGAGCGGCAGCGTCAAGCTCGCCAACGAGAGCAGCGCGCCGAATCTGCTCACCATCGATGTCGGCGGCACCAGCACCGACGTGGCCGCTATCCGCGGTGGCAAGACTCCGCTCACCGACACCTGGACGCTCGAAACCGGCCTGACGCTGACCATGCCGCTGGTCGACGTCGAGAGCATCGGTTCCGGCGCGGGCAGCCTGATCCGGCCCAGCGCGCTGGGCGCGGTCGCCGTCGGGCCCGCGTCGGCCGGGTCGAACCCCGGCCCGGTCTGCTACCAGCGCGGCGGCGTGGAGCCGACGCTCACCGACGCGTGCGCCGCGCTCGGCATCCTGGCGCCGGATCTGTTCGCCAACGGCGCGATCCAGCTCGATGTCGACTCCGCTGTCGAGGCGCTGCGCACCACGGGCAAGCAGTGGGGCATGTCAGCGATCGAACTCGCTTCCGCCGCTTACGAAATCGCTTGTCAGGACATCGCGGCGAAGGTGCGCAGCATCTCGGTGTATCGCGGGCTCAATGTCCGCGAGTTCGCCTTGCAGCCGTCCGGGTCGGCCGGGCCGATGCTCGCCGACCGGGTGGGCCAGATCCTCGGCCTGGACAAGGTGATCGTGCCCCGCAGCCCCGGCCAGTTCTCCGCACTCGGTCTGCTGCGCAGCGATCTCATGGTGACGCGCGCGCAATCCATCATGACCCCGCTGGCCCCCGACCGGGCCGACGCCGTCGAGGCCGCGTTCACGGCATTGCAGGACAGCATCAGAACCGATCTGCAAGCCCAGGGCATCGACATGTCGCGCCTGCGCTTCGAACGCGCGGTGTTCGCGATGTATCGCGGACAAACGTGGGACAACCGCCTGCCGATCGCGAAGGATGCTGTCACCGCCGAGCGAGTCGGGGAGCTGATCCCCGCCTTCCACGAGTTCTACCAGGAGTCCTACGGGTTCGCGGCACCCGAGATTCCCGTGGTCGTGTCCACGGTCGAGGTGACCGCGGTGATCCCGCGCGAACTCGGCGCCGCCGACCGCACCCCGGAGCAGGGCGATGCCTTCCTGCGCACCACCGCGCTGACCGTGCCCGGCACCACCGAATCCGTCGAGGTGCCGATCTATATCCGCGAACGTCTCGCGCCGCAGCGCCCGGTGTCAGGGCCCGCCCTGATCGCCGAGAAGTTCGCGACCACCCTGGTCCTGCCCGGCCGGGTGGCCCGGGTGGACGACGACCTCAATCTCATCATCGAGCCGCAGGCCTGAGGAGCAAATCATGACCATCACCACCGATACCCCCGGCCCCGCGGTCGACGTCGAACTCGACATCCTGCGCTACGGCCTCATCGAAGTGGCCAGGGAAATGCTGGATTCGCTGATGCGCAGCGCCTTTTCGCCGGTCTGCCGCGACATCCTCGACTGCACCAGCGCCATCCACATGCGCACCGACGACGGCTGGGAGACCGTCGCACTGTGGGAGGGCTGCATGCAGCACGCCTTCACCGCACCGCACATCGCGAACTTCGTGATGGACGACTGGGACATCGACACCATGCAGCCCGGTGACGTCATCTTCGTCAACGATCCGTGGCGCGGCACCATCCACCAGTCCGACGTGAACCTGCTGCGGCCGGTGTTCGTGAACGGGCGTGTGGAATTCCTGCTGCACTCGACCTCACATCTGGTCGACCTCGGCGGCGCGATCCCCGGCGGCTTCTCCAACGGCACCCAGACCCACTTCGAGGAACAGCTCAAGCTGCCGCCGACCCTGTTGTACGCCAACGACGTTCCGGTGCGCCCGACCTTCAACTTCATCCTCGAGAACAATCGCGTGCCCCAGCTCGTGCTCGGCGACCTGCGCGCCCTGCACGGTTGCCTGGTCGTGGGTGAACGCCAGCTCCAGGAACTGATCGCCCGCAGTGGGCTGGCCGAGGTCCGCGCCGCGGGGCGCTACGCGATCGAGTCCACCGAGGCGAGCATGCGGCGCGGCATCGCGAGCATCCCCGATGGTGACTACACCGCCGAGGACTTCCTCGACGAAGACGGCGTGAGCGACGAGGCGATCCCGGTGCACGTCACCGTGAAAGTCCGTGGCGACTCGATGGAGATCGACTTCTCCGGCTCCGGTCGCCAGCCACTGGGCAACTGTGGGACCGCGTGGTGCGAGGCCACCCGCTGCATCGAGGCGGTCAAGCTGATGGTCGACCCGGCCACACCGGTCAACAGCGGTACCTTGCGCCCGATCGAGACCATCCTGCCGCCCGGCAGTGTGGTGCAGGTCCTGCCACCGTCGAGCTGCTCCAACCACGCCGATATCGGCGCGCGCGGCATCAATGTGGTGACCCAGGCGCTGAGCCAGGCCACCGACGAGGCCTTCGCCTGCGACACCGGCACCGCGGTGGTCGTGAGCCTGGGCGGCATCGACACCCGACCCGGGCGCGAAGGCACGCCTTGGGGTGCCTTCGCGCTCGCCGGCGGCGGCTGGGGCGGGACCTGGAAGGAGGACGGTGTCTCCTTCTGTGTGATCCCGATCGGCAACTGCCGCACCTCGGTGCAGGAGCACCTCGAGATCGAGAGTCCGCTGGTCGTCGTCCAGCACGAGATGGTCATCGATACCGCCGGTGCGGGGCAGTACCGCGGCGGCGCCGGTTCGGTGTATTCGATCTACGCTGAATCCGACACGATGGTGACCGTCACCGCCGACCGGATCCGGGTCGGGGCGCCGGGGTCCAACGGTGGCGGCGCGGGCGCCCCCGCCTTCGGCTGGTACATCGAGAATTTCGATCTCGCCCGGCACGCCGATCCGCTGGATCTGCGCGGCATCGAGCCCTTGTTCGGCATGTTCGACGCCGACGGCAGACCCGACCCCAATCACGGCGAATTCGGCCGGGGCGCGCGCTATCAGACCGGCAAATTCTCCGGTCTGATCCTGAAAGCCGGTGACGCTCTGCGGTTCGTCATCGGTGGTGGCGGCGGCTGGGGCGACCCGCTCGAACGCGAGGTGGACCGGGTCGCGGCCGATGTACGCGCCGGCCTGGTGAGCATCGAATTCGCCGCTGCCGCTTACGGAGTCGTGATCACCGACGGTGAGGTCGACGCACAGGCCACGACCACGCGGCGTGCGCGTCTGGCTACCGACCGCGTGAAAGGGCACTGGCAGGCGCCGGTCGCCACTCCCCTCACCTGGACTCTCTGAAGGCTAAGGACAATCCCATGTCAGTCGATCGACTCCTGTTCCCCCGCCCCGACACTGATCGCGTCTATGTCGAACGCGTACCCGTCGACGGCGCGTGCCCGGCATGCGGTGCCACGGAACTGGCCCGCTATCCCGTCGCCAACTTCCTCGGACCGCGCATGGTCGTGAAGTGCCAGCAGTGCTTCCACCACGTGTCGGTGACCCGCCCGGAGCCAGAGGACCACTGGCCCGCATGGCGTTCTCCCGCCAGGGACTGGCCCGCCTCTCGCGTGGGATAGGCACTCCCCCAACATCATTCGTTCCAAGAGATAGGTCACACCATGTTGCTCGACGGGAAAATCGTCCTCATCACCGGCGCCGCGGGCGGGATCGGCACAGCCACCGCTCTGCTCGCCGCGCAGGAAGGCGCGCGGCTCGCGCTGACCGATGTGTCGAAGGACGGCGTGGAAGCCACGGCCGAACAGGTGCGAGCCGCGGGCGGCGAGGCCGTCACGCTGCCCGCCGACCTCACCGACGGCGCGGCGGTGAACGCCATGGTCGCTGCGGTGGTCGCCGAGTACGGCCGCCTCGACGCCGCGTTCAACAACGCCGGGGTCAGCGGCGGGCAGATCGGTCAGGGTGGGCGCCGCGTCGCCGAGTGGGACGAGGACGCCTTCGATCGTGCGATCGCGGTGAACCTCAAGGGCGTATGGCTGTGCCTGCGTGCGGAATTGACGCAGATGCAAGCACAGGGTGGCGGTGCGATCGTGAACACCGCCTCGCTGGCCGGGCTCACCGGGTTCAAGACCACCGCCGGCTATTCGGCGGCCAAGCACGGTGTCATCGGGCTGACCAAGACCGCCGCGATCGAATATGCCCCGACCGTCCGGATCAATGCCGTGTGTCCCGGCTACACCGACACCGATCTGATGAAGGACGCCAAGCGCCGCAGTGGCGACACGATCATGGCGCGCATTCCGTCGGCTCGGCTCGCTCAGCCGCAGGAGATCGCCGAGATGGCGTGCTGGTTGCTGTCCGACCGTGCCGCCTATGCCACCGGCGGCGAGTTCGTCGTCGATGGCGGCTATATGGCGGGGTGATCCGTCATCTCCCGAATTGATCTTTACCCGAAAAGGATTCACGCATGACTGCCTTCATCGGCGAGGCCGCGAGCTACATCGACGGCCGCTGGACCCGCGGCGACGGTGACCCGATCACCACGATCAACCCCGCCACCGGCCAGCAGGTCACACTCACCCCCGCCACCGGCCCCGACCAGGTCACCACTGCCATCTCAGCCGCGCGACGCGCCTTCGACGGCGGCGAATGGAGCCGCCTGGGCCCAGCCGAACGCGGCACACTACTCCACCGCCTGGCCGACCTGCTCCAAGACAATCGGGAGACTCTGGTCCACATAGCAGCCACCGAGATCGGTACCCCGATCAGCAGCGGACCCACCCTCCACGTCGACCTACCCGCGAAATTCTTCCGCTGGTTCGCCGACGCCGCCACCCGCGGACCACGCGAGGGCTACGAACAACCCCTGCCCCTCGACCACGACCCGATCACCACCAGCAGCCTGCTCCTGCGCCAACCCGCAGGCGTGGTCGCCGCGATCGTGGCTTACAACGTCCCGATCATGATGAGCGCCTACAAACTCGGCGCCGCCCTCGCCGCAGGCTGCTCCACCGTACTCGTCACCTCCCCCAAAGCCGTTCTACTGACCTCGGCATTCGTCAAACTGGTCGAAGAAGCCGGATTCCCCACTGGCGCAGTTAATCTCGTCTTCGGACCACCAGCGGTCACCGAACAGGTCGTCACCGCCCCCGAAGTCGACATGGTCACCTTCACCGGGTCGGCAACCGTCGGCAGCAAGATCCTCGCTTTGGCGGCACCGACGCTGAAGAAAGTCGTCCTCGAACTCGGGGGCAAATCACCCAACATCGTGCTGCCCGGCACCGACCTGGCACGTGCGGTCCCCGCCTCGGCACTGCGCTTCACGCGCAACAGCGGCCAAGCGTGCGGCGCGACAACACGAACCCTGGTCCCCCAAGCCGACTTCGACGAATACATCGAACGCTCGGCGCGGTTCCTGCGCACGCTTACCGTCGGCGACCCGTTCGCACCCGACACCGTTCTGGGCCCTCTCATCACCGGCGAACACCGCGACAACGTCGAAGGATTCCTCGCCCGCGCCCGCGACGCCGGAGCCCGGACACCCGTCGGCGGTGGACGACCCGCGGGCCTCGACGACGGATTCTTTCTCGAACCCACCCTGGTAACCGGAGTGCCGAACGAGGCCGAGATCGCCCAGGAAGAGCTGTTCGCGCCGGTGGGTGTGGTGATGCCGTACACCGATCTCGACGATGCCGTCTGCATGGCCAACGACGTCAAATACGCACTCAATGCCAATGTGTGGGGACCGACCGTCGACGCGATCGAGTTCGCACGTCAACTGCGTGCGGGCACGGTGACCATCAACGGCGGCGGTGGCATGCGCGCCGACGCCCCTTGGGGCGGACCCGGCCACAGCGGTATCGGCCGAGAAGGCGGCGAAGAGGGATTCCGCGAATTCTTCGAAGTCAAACACCTCCAGTGGCCGCTGTGAACCTCCTCGACGGCAAGGTAGCCGTCATCACCGGAGCGGCGAGCGGGATGGGTCTGGCCGCCGCCGAAACCTTCGTCGAGCACGGTGCGAAGGTGGTCCTGGCCGATATCCAAGACGAACGCGGTGCGGCCGCCGCTGCGCGCCTGGGTGATTCGGCGGTGTTCACCCACACCGATGTCACCTCGGCGGCCGCAGTCGAATCCGTCGTCGACGTCGCGGTGGACGCCTTCGGTCGACTCGACGTCATGTTCAGCAATGCTGGTGCCGCCGTGGATCTTTCACCGATCGACGAGCTCACCCCGGCGGGCCTGGACCGCACGTTGGCACTGAACCTGCATGCGCATGTCGCGGCGCACAAGTACGCGGCGCGACAGTTTCGCGTGCAGGGCACACCCGGCTCGATCATCACCACAGCCAGTGTCGCGGCACTGCAGGCCGGGTGGAACGGTGGCGCCTATTCGATGGCCAAGGCAGCCGTGCTGGCATTGGTCCGCCAGACCGCCATGGAGAATCGCGGCACCGGCATTCGTTCGAATGCGATCCTGCCGGGCGCGGTCCTCACCTCGATCATCACCGACATGTTCGGGGTGAGCCAGGATCGCGAAGACGAATTCCTCACCGGGATCGGCGAACGCATCGGTGGCGAGACGTTGATCGGGCGCGCGGGCCAGGCCCGCGATGTCGCCTGTGCCGCGCTGTTCCTCGCCAGCGACCTCTCGGATTGGATCACCGGCATCGCGCTGCCGGTCGACGGCGGAACAACGGCGGTCACCAAGGACGCGACCGTAGCGCTCATCACCGATTTCGCCGCACAGTTCCACGCCGGGTCGCCGTGAACTGACCTGGTTCCTCTCGAACCCGGCAGCGGCCACACCAAGCGACCGCTGCCGGGTCAGTTCAGCTCGGCTGTTCACGCTCGAGGACGTCGGCCGAACGCCGTCGACAGCGGTAGCCCACCAGGCTTCACAGCGTGAGCTTGCCCAGAATGTCGCGCAGCGCGGTGCGTTCCTGTTCGGTGAGGCGTCCGAAGAATTCGTCGGTGTCCTTCGTCCGGGCCTCGGTCAGAGTTTCGAGGGTTCGCTTTCCCCGTGCGGTCACCAGCACGAGGGTCGCGCGGCGGTCTGTCAGGTGGGGCTCACGCGTGACCAGCTCGCCCTTTGCGAGCGCGTCCACCACTGCGCGACCCGCGCGTGCTGGTGCTCGACGATGCGGCCAGCGCCCTCGACAACGAAACAGAGCGTGCGGTGCAGACCGCCATCAACGCAGTGGCACAGGGCCGCACGGTCATCACCATCGCGCACCGGCTCAGCACCATCCGCGACGCCGATCAGATCGCGTCCTCCATCACGGACGGGTCGTCGAGCTCGGCGACCATGCGGCGCTGAACGACGACGGCGGGCGCTACGCCCGGCTCAACGACGTCGCCGAGGTCGTGGCGGCCTGAGGCGGGAGGCAGAACCGACCGATCACCGCTGTTTCTGCCGGGTCATCAGGTGGGCGGTCAGCAGAACGGTGAGCACCATGGCGCAGCCGACGGCGCCCACCGCCAGGGCGATACCGATGCCGGTCGCGGTCGGGTACCCGCTGGTGGCGAGGTGGGCGGCGAGGACCGCGCCGGACATGGCGCTACCGAACGAGCCGCCGACGGTGCGCAGAACCTGATTGAAGCTCACAGCACTGCCGAGCTCGCGGTCGGCCACGCTGCGGGCGATCAGCGCGGGCATCGCGGCGTAGGTCGTGCCGATGCCCAAGCCGAAGCCGAACATGCCCAGCAGGATCTCCCACAGCTCGTCGTGAGCCAGCCACAGGAAAAGGCTGGACACGCTCACCAGGGCGGCGCCCGGAATCAACAGAGCGCGCATGGGAATACGTGCCGAGACCACGCGAACGATACGGTTGGCCGCGAAGCTGCCGATCGACAGCGGCAACATGACGAAACCGGCCCAGAACAACGGCAGCGCGATGCCATAGCCCGTGGACGCGGGTGCCTGCGCGATCAGGCTGGCGATCGACAGGCACGCATACATCGCGGCGCCGAGGCCGATCGCGGTGCCGTTCGCGACCAGGGCGTCGCCGGCGCGCAGCACGCGCAGGTCGACCAGCGCGTGCGGAGTCCGCAGTTCGACCAGCGCCCACCCGACCAGAATGATCAGCGCCACGATCAACAGGCCGATCGTCACCGGTGAACCCCACCCCCAGCGCGAACCTTCACCGGCCACCAGGAGCAACGTCGCCAGCCCGGCCCCGAGCAACACCGCGCCACGTACATCGAACGGCGTACGGGGTGCCCGCTCGTCCGGGCCGTCGGGCACCACACGCCACACGACCAGCACAGTCGACAACAGGAACAAGGCCGCCGCCCAGAACGCGAATCGGAAGCCGAACAGATCGGCGAGGATGCCGGTGAGCGGGTAGCCGAGCCCGAGCCCACTGGTCACTGTCACCGACAGCGTCGACATGCCGTTGCGGACTTCGTGGGGAGGAAGGTAGCGGCGAGCCAGGGCGATCGTCACCGGGACGATGCCGTAACTGAGTCCTTGCAGTGCGCGGCCGAGGAGGAATATCGCGAAGTTCGGTGCTGTGGCCGCGATGATCGACCCGATGAAGATGATCGTCAGCGACCACAGCAGCAATCGCTTCTTGTGCGGGCCGTCGCTGAGCCTGCCCATGATCGGCGTGGTCACCGCGCCGACCAGCAGATTGACCGTCAGCATCCATTGCGCCGCGCTCACATCGACGTGCATCTCCCGCGAGATCGCCGGGACGAGCAGCATGCCGAGCGAGCTGACGATGGCCGAGGTCAGGGCGGTATAGACGAGCGCGGGAGTCAGTCGGCGTGCGGCGATCATCCGACCGGCCCGCCATCGATCAGTTTCCGCAGCGCGGGCAGAGCGTTGTCGAGGTTGGCACGTTCCTCGTCGTCGAGTCGCTCGGCGATCGCGCGTTCGAGCCAGTCCAGGCCGACCGCGCGTTCCTCGGCGAGCCGCACGCGACCGGTCTGGGTGAGTTCGATCCAGATGCGGCGGCGGTCCTCGCTGTCGGGAGTGCGCACGACCAGCCCGAGGGCTTCGAGCTCGCGGACCGCGGTGGCGATGGCTTGAGGACTGACGGTTTGAATCCCCGCCAACGTGGTAGCGGTGGCCCTGCCATGGCTGGACAGATAGCCGAGCACACCGAGTTTCCCCCCGGAGATCGTCCGTCCGGCGAGCAGTCGGCGGGCGATCGGACGCAGTACTTCCCCCAGCTCTCGGGCAGTGGACGGGTCAGCGGTCATTAGCCAACCATACAACTAAATTGAGCAAGTTAGTTGCGTAACTGCGGTGATGCTGGGCATAGACCTGAAACACAAAAAGCCCCTCCGACTTCGAGTCGGAGGGGCCTTCTCAGTGGGTTCAGCGGCGTGGAACCAGCGACATCGTGCGTCCGTCGGCCACGTACGTGCCGGTGTAGATCGCCACCGATTCGTCCAGGTCGAGCACGCCGTCGGAGCCGACGGTGAACCGTCGCAGGATCTCCTCGCCGCCGCGCATCGGGTCGGTCCCCAGCGCCCACAGCACGTCACCGCTGGGCGACATCGCCGAGGACTCCGCGAACGTGCCCGGCTTCTCCGGCGCGAAGGCGACGTCGGGCAGCGGGGTCAGCACACCGTTCGGCTCGATCGCGAAGGAGCTGATGTGCCCCGAACCCATATTGGGCACATAGAGGAAGCGGCCGTCGGGGGTGATGCTGGTGACATGGGGAAGCATGCCCGTAGGGAACGGTGATCCCGCGACCTCGGCCAGCGAACCGTCCTCTGCCCGGCTGAAGCCCGACACCGAACCGCTGATCTCGTTGATGACGTACACGTGCCGACCGTCTGGCGTGACCCGCGGGTAGATCGGATTCAGGCCCGTCGAAACCCGCTGCTTGACCGGAGACACGGAGCCGTCGGCGTTGATGTCGAATACCAGCAACTGCCGGGGCAGCAGGCTGGCCACGTACAGCTGCTTGCCGTCCGGCGAAACGGTGCCCGAGGCGATTCCGTCGATCGACTCACCGAACGGCATCGCCGTACCGTTGAGGCTGGGCGTGCCGTCGGCGCCGATGCGTACGGGCACCACCTGGGCATTCTGCAGGCCGACAACGACGAAGGCATCACGGTTGTTCGGCGCGAAGATGATGTCGACCGGGACATCAGGCATCGCGAGCGGCGCCCCGGCGGTGAGTTCGCCGCCGGGGCCGATCGCGTACGGAATCAGTTGCGGGTTCGAACCCGGGGCGACGAACAGGAACCGGCCGTCGGGAGTGGGAGCCTGCGGCCAGTTCAGCGAGCCGGGCGTCGCACGGCCCGCGATCGGGGTGGGCTGCCCGCTGTCGGACGCGTTGTACCCGACAATGCCGTCGCTGAGGAAGCCGTGGGCGTAGATGTGGTATCCGGCGCTGTCGGCCGCGGCGGGTTGTGCTGTCGCCGTGAAGCCGGGAAGGACGGTCGCGGCAAGGGCAAGAACCCATCCTGCTCGCGCGCGCCGGATTCCCGAACCACCTGTCGACGTTGAATCAGAGGTCATACCTGGGAGGCTATGGCCCGAACGGGCAGGTGAACTGTCCAGAAACCTGCACACCACCGACCCTCACGAACAGCGAAAACCCCTCCGGCCGAGCCGAAGGGGTTTCCGATGGACAGCTGCTCAGCTTTGGGCGGGCAGCAGCCCGAGCTGGGTCAGGAAGCTGACGTTGTCCCAGTAGACGCGATGCTCGGAGACCTTGCCATCGCGCAGGGTGAAGGTGTCGATCAGCGGGAAAGTCACCGTGCGGCCGGACGGCGGCACCTCGCCCTCGGCGGTCGCCAGCGGGCCGGTCTGAACACCGGTGAACACGATTTCGGCGACGGCGGTGTCACCGTCGACCCAGGTGTTACGACGTTCGATCTTCATGCCAGGGAACGCGGTGATGAAGGCACCGATCATCCCGCGCAGTGCCTCGATCCCGGCGAGCGGGCCGGACGGGAACTCCGCCGCGACATCCTCGGTGAACGGGCTCGCGGCCAGGTCGAGATCGCCGCCTTCGAGGCCGGCGTAGTGCACGTTGACGAGATCGAGCAGATCGCTCATTGGTGAACCTTTCGATGGGGTTGTATCTGCAATTGCTGCAACCCGGACAATATATTGTGCATCCGATTTTGCGCTAGAGATGTTGGGCGCCTGGCGAATTCAATGGGACCGGTGACGAACCGCAGTCGAGTTCGCCATGATGTATTCGAACAGGCACACCAGAACTTCCTTGCACGACGCACGGTCTCGCGCATCGCACAGCAGGATCGGAACATGCGTCGGCACGCCGAGCGCGGCACCAATTTCGGTGGTCTCGTAGCGATCCGCACCGTCGAAGCAGTTCACCGCGACCACGAACGGGATCCGCCGGGATTCGAAATAGTCCACCGCGGCGAAACTGTCGGCCAGTCGGCGGGTATCGACCAGCACCACCGCACCCAGCGCGCCCCGTGACAGCTCCGGCCAGAGGAACCAGAACCGGTCCTGGCCCGGTGTCCCGAACAGGTACAGGATCACTCGGGGATTGATGGTGATCCGGCCGAAATCCAGTGCGACCGTGGTGGTCCGCTTGCCTTCGATGCCGTGCAGATCGTCGACCGAGGTACTCAGCTCGGTGAGCTGTTCTTCGGTGCGCAACGGGGTGATCTCACTGATCGCGCCGACCATCGTCGTCTTGCCGACGCCGAATCCGCCTGCCACCAAGACCTTTACCGCCAGCTCGGCGGACATGATCGCCGGGCCGTCAGAGGTTACGTATGCCATCGAGTACCGCCTGCAGTAGTTCGGGATCAGGGCCCGCGTCGGCCCGTGGTGGGGATCGGAAGATGACATAACTGGCCGCGATGAGGTCGCTGACGAGCACTTTGACGGTGACCATCAGCAACTTCGTGTGGGCGGCGATTTCGACGATCGACAGCGGCCGATGGCGGCAGAGCTGGAAGATCTCGGCGTACTCGCGATCGAGCTTGTTCACATCGGAGTCGTAGCCGACCGAGATCACCAGGGTCAGAATGTCGAGATCCTGCAGCTCCCGGCCCGCTCGACCGCGGGTCAGCGCGAACGGCCGAACCAGGGGGCCCGGGTCGTCGTCCTCGTAGCCCCACATCTCATCCGGGCCCTCACTCACGGCACTCGCGTGGTCATCGAATTCCTCGGAGCCGCCGACAGGTGATCGCGCACCTGCCCGACGATGACGTTCATCTCGTAGGCGATCAGTCCGAGATCAGCATCGGCGCTGGTCAACAATGCCAGGCACGCGCCGTGCCCGGCTTCGGTGACCAACAGGTACCCGTGCTCGAGCTCGACCACGGTCTGATGCAACGCACCTTTGGAAAAGCGCGTGCCGACACCACGAGCCAAGCTGTGCAACGCTGACGCCATGGCGGCGAGATGCTCGACGTCCTCGCGCTCGATACCGGCCGACCCGGCCAGCGCCAGGCCGTCCGCGGACAGCACCACCGCCTGTTCGGCGCCCGACGTCGTTTTCACCAGACTGGTGAGCAGCCAGTCCAGCGTGCCGGCCGGAGCTTGGCGAGCTGTCATGTCCTCGTTCATGTTCAGACCGTTCTAGGGGTGGGTATGGGGTGATCGGCCACGTGCCCGACGCGTGCCCTGTTGCAGCCCGCTCATCGCGGCGCGCACCGTTTCGGGTGCGCGCACTCGCTGGGACTCGGGAGCCGTTGGACGCGTGTCGGTTTCCTCGACATCGACGCTGAGCTGAGGCGACAGGTGGGTGAGTCGATCGCGTTTCGGCAGGGCAGGCCGTCGGTCGGCCTGCTCGACGGGATATCCGTTGTGCCCCACGGCAGTCGTGCGTCCGACCCGGTCCGGCAGGGCGGGTGCCGAGTGCGGATCAGGTCGTGGCGCACCCGGCAATGCGGTTGCGCCGGGCACTCGGTGCACGACATCACGCCCGCGCACCGGTCCCACCGCCACCGTCGGGTTGTCGTCACCGGCCTCGAGCACGGCCCACGGCACCAACACGATCGCCCGCACGCCGCCGTACGGAGATTCCTGCAGGGTCACCGAAATACCGTGGCGCGCGGCGAGCCTGCTCACCACGAACAAACCGAGGTGACGATGTCCCGACAGCGCCATCTCGTGGAATTGCGGCGGCTCGGCGAGCAGCGCGTTGAGTCGTTCACGCTCCTCGAAGGAGATACCGAGGCCCTGGTCGTCGACTTCGACCACCACTCCCCTGCCGACCGAGTTGCCGTGCACCGCCACCGGCGCGTCCGGCGGCGAGAACGCGGTCGCGTTGTCGATCAGCTCGGCCAGCAGGTGGACGAGGTCGGCCACGGCAGTACCGAGCACTCGCATCGCGGGCAGCCGGACGGCGCTCACTCGCGCGTAGCCCTCGGTCTCGGACACGGCGCTGCGCACGATCTCCTCGAGCGCCACCGGGTTACGCCAGCGGCGGCCGGGTGAACGCCCACCCAGGATCAGCAGGTTCTCGGAGTTGCGACGCGCGCGGGTAGCCAGGTGGTCGAGCTGGAACAACAGTTCCAGATCCTCCGGGTCGTCTTGGCGGGCCTCGGCGACATCGAGCACATCGAGCTGTCGGCGGACTAGCGCCTGGCTGCGGAACGCGATGTCGAGGAACACTTTGTTGAAGCCGTTGCGGGTGCTCGCCTCACCGATCGCGGTCTCGATCGCCGTGCGCTGTGCCGCGGCGAATGCCTCGGCGACCTGACCGATCTCGTCACGGCCGCGGTCGACCACGGCGGTTTCGGCCTCCGCGTCGACCTGCTCGCCGTTGTGGATGCGGCGGATCAGCGCGGGCAGTCGTTCGTTGGCGAGATCGAGACTGGCCGAACGCAGGGTGCGCAGCCGCCGCAGCAGCCGATTGGCCAGTACCAGCGACACCGAGACCGCGAAGAAGGTGACAACGAGCATGATGGCCGAGAGGATCAGCAGCTGGTTGATCATCCGGTCAGCTGCCGCGCTGGTCGCGTCGACCGTCACCCGGAACTGATCGCGGATCACCGCGATGACGCGGGTGTCCACCGCGCGCTCGGCTGCCAGCCATTCTTCGGTCGGCATGGTCAGCATGCCCCGCTCGGACATCTCGTCCTCGCCGGTGGTGCCCAGACGCCAGTCGGTACCGGTGGTCAGGGCGCGCACGCTGGTCCGTACCTCCGGCGACAAGCGGGTGTCGATGAGGTCGAACTGCTTGCGGTACACGCCGATATGTTGGGCGAGCGTTCGCCGTTCCCTCAGCGAAGGCATGCCGTTGGCCGCGCCCGCGGCAACGAGACCGACCACCCGCGAATGACTTTCGGCCGCCCGCAACAGCTCGAGCGAGGTCAGCTCGGCATCCATCGTCGTGGTGTCCGACGACTTCAATCGCGCCGACTCCTGACCCGCGCCGAGCACCGCGGCGATCAGATCGGTGAAGTACTGGTCCACGTCGCCTGTGGTCGCTCGCCTGCTGTCGACCGACTCTCGGATCACCTGCATACGCCCGATCAGATCGCCCAGCGCCTTGATGGATTCCGCGCCGGTGTCCTGGTCCAGGTTCTGGGCTGACGCCGCGATACGGGCGGTCTCCGCGATCGCACGGTCGGTGTTGTCGCGGCTGGCGCGCAGATCCGCGGCCGTAGTAGGTGAAGGGTCCTGCGCGGTGACGCTGGCGAGTCGCTCGGCTTGGATCGAGGTCACGAACCGCAGCAGCGGGTCGATGTTCGCGCCCCGGTAGTCGGACCATTCCTTGACCGACTGCGCCCGGACCCCGACCAACGTGACCGCGACAGCGCCCGTGGCGAGCAGCACCACGCTCGGAATCAGCGCGATGGCCAGCACACGGGTCCGCACGCTGGTACCGAATCGTTCACGGAACGGACGACGCGGGCTGCCGGAGCGGGCGTTCTCGACGCTCGGCTCGGATGCGGCCGATGGCACAGCGGGTCTCCTCGGGGTGGGCTGACGCGGACGCCGCGGTGGACCGGGCGGCCCACCGCGGTGCGTCATCGTGCGGGGGTCAGGTGAGCCGACGGACCGTCGTGGAACACCACGCCGGTATCAGCGGCAGGCAGGCCCGACGGGGCGACGCTGCCGTCGGCGGCGACGGTGTAGGTGTGCACCCGGGCCGACCCACTCACCGTGAGGCTGTCGATCACGAAGAGTTCGTCCTCGTCGGGACTGAGCACGAGGCGTCCCGGCATCGCGCCGTCCGGAGTCTTGTAGGGTGAGCCCGGCAGTGGCGTGAGCGCTCCGTCGGCACCGATGTGGAAGCCGTCGACCTCACCGCCGGCCGACGCGGGCACGTACATACGGGTGCCGTCGGCAGTGATCGCCGAACCGTGCGGGGTCCCGCCGGTGGGGTAGGGCGAACCGGGCGCATTCGACAGGCTGCCGTCGGCTGCGATCACATAGCCCGACAGGGTGTTGCTGCCCTCGTTGCTGATGTAGAGGTAGCGCCCGTTCGGGGTGACGGCGGGCAGTGCGGGCCGCTCGCCGGTCGCCATCGTGGCGCCGACCTGGGTCAGCGAGGCATCGGCCCCGATGGCGTAGCTGGTCACCGTCGCGCCGATAAAGGTGCTCACGATCAGATTGCGCCCGTTAGGGGTCACCTGAGGCAGGCTCAGTCCGCTCATCCCTGGTACCGGGGTAGCGGGCGCGCCGGTCGGCACGAGAACGCCGGATGCAGTGATGTCGAAGGAGCGGACCTCGGTGGTGAGCGAGCCCACGGTCGCGAACAGCCGGGAACCGTCCGGGGTGATCGTCACCCCGATCACCGGGGCGCCGAAGTCGATTCGGGTGCCCGTGATCTCGTGCAGCGAGCCGTCGGCGCCGAGGTCGTAGCCGATGATCGAGCCCGACACCACGTGTCCGGCGTAGGCGCGGCGACCGTCCGGGGTGATCTCGAGGGTGAGCGAGCCGGTGTCACTGGCGAACGGTGCGCCGGGCACCTTGGTGAGCGCGCCGTTGTCATCGACGCGCAGGACGCTGATGTTCGAGGAACCGGTGCCGGTGACCAGCAGATACCGCGGCGCGTCGCCCGGGGCCGCGTGCGCCAGGCTCGGGGACAGCGAGAGCGCAAGCGCGGCGGCCACACCGACAGCGACTCGATGCGGTGTGAATGCGTTCCTGAGCATCTGCGGCGATACCTCCATGTATCGGCGGGCCACGTCGCCCACCCTGAATTATGCACAATATAGTCAGTAATCTCTACGCGAAGCGAGTTTTGAAATCCCGCGTCGAACAGCGAGAACCGTTGTCACGCGGCACAACGATGATTGCACGTTCATATATAAAATGTGATCGTTCCGGGTTGTCACGCGCTCCGCGCACTGCCGATCGCACCCGCATCTCATCGAGGAGATCACCGATGACTTCGACACCCGCCGCCTGTCGACCCCGGGCCGGTACCCGGTTACTTCGTTGTGCCGCACTAGCTTTCATCGCCGCCTTGCTCAGCACGTTCAGCTGGGCGGCGGCGCCGGTGGCCTCGGCTGCCGGTTCCCGGTTCATGATCGTCGCGGGCACCGCGTCGATGGGCATCAGTGTGGTGCGGGTTGCCGATGACGGCGCGTTGACCCCTGTACCGGGCAGCCCGTTCGCCACCGGCTTCGGCATTCTCTCGCTGGTCATCGCTCCTGACGGGCACACGGTCTACGTTCCGCATGTCGGCGACTTCGGCGTCACCGGATACCGCCTGGACGACAGCGGCACCCTGCACCCGATTGCCGGTGCCGACATCACCGTCGGTGGTCCGCCCACCGCGGCGACCCTGAGCCCCGACGGCACTCAACTGTTCGTCGTGGTCGGCGGGGCACCGGGCCACGTGGAGTCCTACGCGGTCGCAGCCTCGGGCGCGCTCACCCCGTCCGGGGCTCCCACCGTGCCGGTAGACGGCTTCAGCGCCGTCGGCATGGCAGCCGTCGACCCCGGCGGGCGCTTCCTGCGGGTGGTCACCTATCTCGGCAACACCATGTCCAACTACGCGATCGAGCGCAACGGCACCATGACGCCGCTCGGCCCCACCACCGTGAAGCTGGGTCCGGTGGCACCGGGTTTCACCCCCGACGGGCGCCATCTCTACGTGAGCAACGAATTCGGCTTCGACCTGTCCGGTTTCGTCATCGGCGAGGACGGCCAGGTGACGCCCACCCCCGGCTCGCCCTACCCGACTCATGGGGTCCCACACGGCGCGGTGGTGACAACCGACGGCACACGGCTCTACGTACCCAATGCGATGGGCCAGTCGATCGCCGGCTTCGATGTGCACGAGGACGGTCGACTCACCGAGCTGCCCGGTTCGCCGTACGCGGCACCCGCCGCCACACTGCCCGGCCAGGTCGCGCTGCATCCCGACGGCAAGACCCTCTACCTCGTCGACGTACTCACCGCCCAGATGACGACCCGGATCCACACCTACACGATCCGCCCGGACGGAAGCATCGCGCCATCGGGCGCGCCATCGATCGATACCGGCGTCGTCATGTCCGACGGCCCCGTCGTCGCCATGACCCCTTAGACATCAAGAAGGGTCGGTGCCACAACCTTTCGGTTGTGGCAC